>CAYUDW010000219.1:2447-5808 GCA_964442595.1 uncultured candidatus Brocadiaceae bacterium | reverse complement strand
GCCCGGTTCACGGCCCCGAGCTGGCGGTCGTACTCTGTCCAGTCGAACTTGCCCTGCTCCTTCTCCGACATGCCCCAGCCCCACCAACCGCGGATCCACTTCACCCCGCACTGGGCCAGCACTTCCATGTTATGGTTCAGGTGCTCGGTGGGCTCTCGCTCCATGTGGGTGTTCATCCCCAACTGCGAGTCCATCACGTCGCCCACGCCTTGCATGAGCTCGATGACGTTGAAGATCCTTTCGGTCTCCTTAATGAGCCGGCCGTCCTGATGCACGCTCAGGTGCGCGACGAACCAGCCCGCCGCATCGTTGGGAAGCTCCAGCCGCGCGTCTGCGACTCCGCCGGCCGGAACCGTGCCGACCTTCACCTCCTGACGGCTCACCTCCCGGCCGAGCCAGTCCGTGACGGCGCACGTCAACGCCAGGTTCCGATCCTGCCCGGCGGTGTTGGTCACCTTCACCGGCAGCGCGCCGCCCTGGTTGAGCATGTAGGTGCGGTGGGGCGGCAGCTCCGCCAGAAGCCCCACGGAGAGGCCGTCGGTCTCGGTCCGGGCATAGTCCGACTCATCGCCCACCACCACGCTGACCGCATCCACGTCCACGCGGGCGTCATCGGAGCCCGAGATCTCGACGTACGCCTTGTCGGTCGCCCAATCCTCCGGCACGTCGAAGCTCTTCGAGAAGCGCTGCCAGTCCTGTGTGACACTGGAATAGTGAGTCTCGCTCCCCCGGCCGCCGCCCGTGTTCTGGAGCCGCAGGCGGCCATTGCAGGGCTTGTCCGCCCGCATCGTGACGGCGATGGTGTGCAGCTTGCCCGGGGCAATGGTGAAGGGATAGGAGATGATCGAGCCGGCGTCCGGCCCGCTGGCCCTAAGGAAGGCCCGCCCTTGCGGCGCGTCCCCCGTCTCCACGTGCCACAGCAGGTGCGTGTTGCCCTCGCGCGTTATGCGCCAGCCATAGAGCCCCGACTCGAAGCTCGGGTTGCCAACCAGGTTCACGTTCTCGGGTATCGCCTTCGGCACGATCGCGTGGAGCGGCTCGTAAGTGCGCGCTATCGAGGAGATGCGTAGCTCGTCCAGCTTGCCGTCCAGCACCGAGCCCGTGGGGCTCCAGTCGTTGGCCCCGATGCGCAGCACCGATGCGCCCGGCTCCAGCTTGCCCTCTGTGACGTCCCGGGGGACGCCGGCCACGTCCAGCTTGCCGTCGATGTAGATGCGTATCTCTTTGCTCTCGGGACTGTACGTTATGGCCAGGTGTGTCCAGCGTCCGACCGGCACAGCCGTCGCGCCCGATATGCTCCGCCAGGTGCCGTCGATGCCGAACATCGCTCGGATCGTGCTACCGACCCGGATCATGTACCCCTGGTTGCGGCAGATGATGTCGCCGCCGGCTTGTTTGCGGAACTTGACCCAGCACTCGACGGTGATGCCGTCCTGGGGCGCCGTCTGCGGGCGATTCGGCACGTCGATCCACCCGCCGACGCCGTTGAAGCTCACCGCGCCCCCGAACCTGCCGACCGTCGGCGTGGCATCCGCAGCCGGGCCGGCCGGTCCCCCGGCCGCATCCTGCACCTGCCCACCCGCCACGTCATCCAGGTGGAACAGGGCGATCGTGTGTTCGTCGACGGGCAGGGGCTTCGTGAGATCCACGTGCTGTGCGGCTGCCAGACGCGATACACAGAGCAACGCAACGAGTAAGGCCAGCTTCCAGACAGTCATGACCGATTCCCTCCGGAATGGGGTCTTGCACGCGAGAGGAGTGTTGTTGAACCGTCCCGACAGTGCCAGTGTACTCCGCCCGAGCGAGTTGTCAACAAACACCCGGAGCGGGCCACGGCAGCGGAACGCCTTGCAGCCCTCGTCAGAGAGCCATATCATACCGAATCGCCATGCAGGCATCTGCTGCCCTTACGTGGGGATGGGGCCCGCGACTTCGGCGGGTGCCCCGCGGCGGCTAAAGTCTAAAGGCCGGCCGGAAATGTGCGTCAAAGGCTTGATGCCGGCGAATAACCCGCTCTCTCGTGCAGTATAGTAAGGCGACCCAGTCAAGGGACCGGTCCCGCGTGGAAGAGTCCGAAGTTAAGTTGATCAGACGCTGCCAGACGGGTGACAAGGACGCCTTCGGCGCCATCGTGAAGCGGTACGCCGGGGCCGCCCGGGGAGCGGCCGTGCTGATACTTGGCAGTTACGAGGATGCCCTCGATGCCTCCCAGGAGGCCTTCGTGCGCGCCTGGCGCCATATACGCACCTTCGACACAGAGGCGCCGTTCTACCCGTGGTACGCGGCGATCCTGCGGAACGTTTGCATAAGCAAGATGCGACGCAGGAGTGGGAGGCGCACGGTGGAGCTGGTCGATGGCCAGGCCAGGTCGTCCGCGGACTCCGATCCAATCCTTCTGGCGGAGCGGAATGAACGACGTGACCGCATCTGGCGCGCGATACAGGCGCTGTCGCCGCCGCACCGCGAGATCATCGTGATGAACCACTTCCAGGGCCTGTCCTATAAGGAGATTGCGGCGGCTCTGGACATCCCCATCGGGACCGTCATGTCGAGGCTCCATGCCGCACGTCAGGTCCTGAAGAGCAGCCTATCGGACGAGGAAGAATGAACTGCGACGAGTTCAAGCCCATGCTGACAGGATACGTGGACGGCGAGCTTCCCGCCGAGTTGCGGGCCGCGTTGGAGCAGCATCTGGACGGCTGCGAGGCCTGCAAGCGGGAGCTGGCCAGCCTGTCCAGGCTGAAGGAGGAACTGGCCATGATGAAGTTCAAAGAACCCACGGACGTGGAACTGGAGCGCTACTGGCACAGCGTCTATAACCGCCTCGAACGCGGGCTGGGGTGGGTCCTGTTCTCCCTGGGGGCCATCATCGTGCTGTGCTACGGCGGGTTCAAGCTCGTCGAGGAGATCGTCAGGGACCCCGGCGTCGCCGTCCTGCTGAAGGTGGGCATCGTCGCCCTCGTCTTCGGCACGGTGATCCTGTTCGTTTCCCTGCTGCGCGAGCGGTTGGCCGTAGTCAAGGTGGACCGTTACAGCAAGGAGGTAGAGAGATGATCGTTGCCACCACCGAGACGGTCGCCGGCAAGACAATCAAGGAGACGCTGGGCGTGGTCCGGGGCAACACCATTCGGGCCCGCCACATTGGAAAGGACATCAAGGCCGCCTTCCGCCACATGATCGGCGGCGAGATCACGGACTACACCAAGCTGATGGGCGAGTCGCGCGAGCAGGCCATTGACCGCATGATCCAGAACGCCGAGGAAGTGGGAGCCAATGCCGTGGTCGGCATGCGGTTCGCCACAGCGGCGCTGATGGGCGGCGCGGCCGAGCTGCTGGCCTACGGCACGGCCGTCATCGTGGA
>CAYUDW010000219.1:0-2347 GCA_964442595.1 uncultured candidatus Brocadiaceae bacterium | reverse complement strand
GCGTGGCGGACGGCCCGTATCTTCTCCCTCGCCACCCCCAGGGGGCCGGACAGCGTGTAGCCCCAGACCAGGCCGGCGAAGACGTACTCGTACTGCCACGTTAGCGCACCGACGACGAGGACGGCAGCCGCCAGAACGGCCACCGTCGGACGGAGCCTTGACACGCTGGCCCCGGCATGTTTGTAGGTGATTCGAGTGACCATCAGCGCGGCCAGCGCGACGAGCATCCACGGCAGGAGCGCCAGCGAGATGGAAAGCCCCTGCTGGGACAGTCGGCAATAGAGCAGCACGCCAGTAGCAGCGGCGGCGCCGGCCCCGGTGCTGGGCAGCCCGACGAAGTCCGCGTGCTCCGCCGGGTCCACCTGCCTGGCGTTGAAGCGTGCCAGTCGCCACGCTGTGCACAGCGGATAGACGGCTATGATCGCCCAGCCCACCTCACGCGCCCCCATGGGCAGCAACGATCCGACCAGCAACGCCGGCGCACACCCGAACGATATCAGGTCGGCCATGGAGTCGAACTGCACGCCGAACTCGCTCGACGCGTCCAGGGCGCGTGCCAACGCGCCGTCAAGCGAGTCCATCAACACGGCTACCAGGATCATCAACGCCGCCAGTTCCGGATAGCCCGTCATGGCCAGTGCGCACGCGGCAAAGCCTGCGGCCGCATTGGCCAGCGTCGCAAGAGCCGGCAGGTGCTGTCTGCACGCGATTCTCATCCCTGCCCCTCCTCGAACGGCTTCGCCGACGGCCCTATCGGAAACAAACGGCCGCGCCGACGTCGGTCAGCAACCGATCTGCCCCTGAACTGCCAGTAGTCTACCTTTTTCACGAGCAAACAGCAACCCCGACGCCCGCGATGGCTGTGACTTGCGTCCCACACGGCGTCAGGCATCCTTGGGTTCGCCGTGGAAAACCTCGGCCGTGAACGCGTAGACCTCCGTCTGCGGGTCCATCCAGGCGTCGGGCGGCAGCCCGGCCTTCCCCGCGCAGCACTGGCTCAAGAACTGCTCCTTCGTCCAGCCCGTCTCCGTGGCCACCTGCGGGAGAAAACATCCGGTCAGGAAGGCGCGCTTGACGTAGATGCCGTGCTTGCCCAGCTCGATCTCCTTCAGCGGATCCTTCACCCGCTTGAGGGGGGAGAGCACGGAGATCTCCACGGTGAGCTCGGAGAACTCCTGGGGCTTGAGCTGCCTGCCATAGAAGCGGGGGTCCTGCGTGGCAGCCGCAACGGCCATCTGCTGCACCACCTGCCAGAGGGGCTCCTGCGCGATGAACCGACCGATGCAGCCCCTCAGGTTGCCGTTGGTCTTGAGCGTGACGAACGCCCCTTGAGGCTGATTCAGCTCGGCGTCCTGTACGTCCGCCTTTGGCTTGGGCCCGCCGGTAATGGCGGCCTCGACCGTGGCCCGGGCAAGGTCCAGCAGCTTCTGCCGGCCCTGTTCGGAGATCATCGCGGGCCTCCCATCGTCAGTCTGTCACGTGCGTTCATCCGCATCCGACGAGAATCCTAACACAAAGCAGCCCCAGCACCAACAGGATAACGAACAGCACGGTCAGGAGGTTGAAGTACCGGTCGATGAAGCGCTTCACCGGCGCGCCAAACAGCCTGAAAAGCACGCCGACGGCGAAGAACCGCAGCCCTCGACCGACCACCGACGCAGCCACAAGCACACCAAGCGGAACGTGGGAGTGGGAAACCCCGGCGGCGATGGTGAAGACCTTGTAGGGTATGGGCGTCAGGGCGGCGACGAAAATGTAGAAGAACCCGTGGTCCGCAAAGCGCACGCACAGCTCCTCGAACTGGTCGCCGTAGTGGTAGAACGACAGGATGGGCCGGCCGACCGCCTCGAAAAGGAACATGCCGATGCCGTAGCCAAGGCACCCCCCAATGACCGACCCCGCCAGACAGATGCCGGCGTACCGCAGGGACTTCCTCGGCGCGCCCAGGGCCATGGCGATGAGCAGGACGTCCGGCGGGATGGGGAAGAACGATGACCCGCTGAAGGCCAGCACGAAGAGCGCCCAGCCCGCATACGGCGTCTCGGCCCAGCCGATCGTCCACAGGTACATTCGTCGGATAGGCCCCGGCCGCTTCATCTCAGCCGGAAGCATCTCGGCCGGACGGTCCATGTCCTCAGGCGATTCCGTCAACTTTCAGTCCCTTTCGACGCAGCAGGGCGGCAGCCACCCCTTCGCCCTCGACGGCCTGCTCGGCCCGCATGATCCGGCTCACGCCGCAGGACGGGCTGCCCTCCTTGAGGATGGCCCGGGTGGCGCCGCACGTCTCCGCAATCTCCGCGGCGGCCCGCGCGCCACGAACGAAGTTATCGGTGACGTTCGTGCCCTC
>CAYUDW010000218.1:2491-5854 GCA_964442595.1 uncultured candidatus Brocadiaceae bacterium | reverse complement strand
CTTCACCTCGTCCTTCAACCGTTCATCCGTGCCCTTTTCCAGGACGTCAATCGCGTTCAGGTTGCCGAAGAGCGTGCGCCGCCCGTTCAGCTTCCTGGCCACGTCGACGACGTCCACTTTGAAGCCCTTCTTGTCGTCCTCGAAGGCCAGGGCGTCGGCTGGCAGGGAGAGTATCAGGTCCCACTTGCCGGCCGGGTCCCCGTTGAAATAGTAGATGCTCTTCATGTCGACCCTTCGGATCTCGGCCAGCAACTGCTCCAGAAAGGGCACGCCCAGCCGGGCGTAATCATCGGGACCGATCATGTCCGCGAGGGCGTCGACCACCCATATGCCCTCCGCGCCCAACAGCGCGGCCCTCCGAACGGTGGTCTTCGCCTGCTCCAGGTACCGTCGGCAGGCATGGCGAACAAGATCGGGCTCGGCCCTGACGTTCAGCATCATCTGCTCGAATCCCCATAGATCGGCACATCTCAGCAGCGGCGAAGAAGTCCGATGGTTGGGGAAGAGCGTCTCGCCGAACGCCTCGAGCAGGGCCCGGGCAAGGGCGTCCCTCCCTTCGGTACGCACGTACGTGAAGTCGTCCTCATCGGATATGGGCACGAGCGCGTCTATTGCCTCGGGTGTCTGCGGCGGCGTGCTCGGCGCTTTGTATCCCTGCTCGGGCCAGTCGCCGACCGGCGGCCGCTCAATCTTCTTCCTGCTGCCGCTCTCCTCGTCGATCAGAAAAACGCCGCCGGCCGTTTCCGCGATACGCTGCTCCTGCCTGCTCGCCGCAGGCGGACAGAACGGAAGCCGGAACCAGTCCTCCCCCGTGTTCGCGATAGCCTCGCGGCGCCACAGCATCTGCTTCTCTACGTCCACCTCTTGCCCGTACCACCAGGGGAACCGCGTAAGGCTTTTCCAATGGTCCCGCTGGAAGATGTCTTCATAACAGGAAAGCACGGCGGGGACTTCGGGCGCGCCGTCCCCAGAGAATGCCGCTTTCATTCTACCTCTGCCGGTCATGCCTGGTTCCTTGCACTTCTGCTGATGGACCGCCGCCCTCTGCATCGCAAGTCCGGTGCCTGGGTCCTGGCCTCGTTCGGGCGCGTCACGTTGGCCCGTGGCACCATGGCCCTCCAGGCTCATTCGGCCCGCACGCCTTCGGCAGACGTCAGGTAGCGTACCACGGCAGCCATGATGTCGGCCTCTGAAGCCAGCTCCGTTGGGCTCAGCAAGTCGATGGTGTCCTGCGCGGTGTGGATGGGGATGCTTGAGTAGTTGCGGATGAACACCAATGCCGGCACGCCGACGAGGCCCAGACTCGTGTGGGGCGGCTCCGTCTGCGGGCGGATGTCCACGGTCGCACGCGGGAACCGCCACAGCACCGACAGGAGGCCGTCCTTCAGGCGTGGCGGCCAGCCCGCCACCCTCGCTCGAGGCGCGCCGACGATCGTGCCGATGACGTCGCCCTCGATGATCCCGCGCGTTTTCGCCATGTCTTCGGCGTGGTGGCGGACATATTGGACGCTGCCAAGGTTGCTCTTGTGGCGGCCGTATTCGTGCCCGCCGTACGTGACGAAGTGAATCCCCAGCTTACGACCACTCTCGGCCGCCAGCACTTCGCAGAGCTCCAGGAGCACGGCCGCACCCGAAGCATTGTCCGTTGCGCCCGGGGAGTAGGCGGCCGAGTCATGATGGGCGGCCACAACGATGTGGCAGTTTTCTTCGCCCGGCAGGCGGCCGATGACATTATGGGCGGTCGAACCGAAACGGCGCGCGCTGATCTTCAGGTGAACGCGCTTGCCCACATTGGCCAGAAGCTTGCGTCCGACCGAATGCGGCACCCCGACGGACGGCACGCCGATGCGTGGGTCGCGCGTGAGCTTGGACGAAACGGTCTCGGTCGGGCTGACCACGATCATGGCTGCGCCGCGTTCCTCGGCCGTCAGCAGCTTGATGTTGCGATCGAGCGCCAGCCCGCTTCCGGCCTCGCCGTGCAGCACGAGCGCCTTTCCGTCGAGGTCGGGCGCGTACTCCAGTTCGTTCCAGGTGCTCGCGCTTGCCAGCTCTGCCTCCAGCTCGCAGGCGTCGACGAACGTCTGCGCAAGCGCCGGCAGACGCTCTTCTCCTCCCTCGGCGAGCAGCGTCAGCTCGGTGAACTCATGCTCCCAGCACGGGCAGGGGAAGTCCTGCATCTCGACCTGGGCGCCGCACTTGCGCAGGTGCTGCGCTATGTGCTCGACCGCGCGTTCGGCTCCCGGCGTCCCGCTCAGGCGGGGGCCGATTTCCTCGCACAGGACGCGCAGGTGATTCCACAACCGCTCCCGATTCACATCCATGTCGGCGCTCCACAAGAAGCTGATGGAGTCTGTGAGGTGCTGACGGGGCTGGCAGGATGATGGTAAGGGTTCGCTGGCTGCTTGGCAAGGGGCCCGTAGAGATGGCGAAGAACGATCGTGCTGACTAGACGGGTCCCTGTCGCCGCATCCCCCGGGAAGGAGGTCACGGCGTCTTGCGCGGCGGCGTGCCCTCTGAGAGGGTCCGCTCGGCCCCGACCGGGCACCATGTTCCCACGAAAAAAAGCCCGCGGGGAAACAGCCAGGGCTTCCCCGCGGGCAATCGCTTCGAAGCTTCAGGTCAACGTGCGGAGGGGTTGATCCGAATTGCTTTTCCCTTCACGTGGACCGTCTTCGTTTTGTAGACGATATAGCTCGTCTGCTCGATGTTGAACCTCGGCGCAAACAGCGCATCCGCCCCGGCCACCGCCTCGATGGCGTTGTACACCGCGGCGTCCTTCACCGGCGTGGGCGGGAAAGCGGGCATCGTCGCACCGAAAGCGATGGTGCCGCACTTGCTCTCGCAGCCGAGCGGGATGAACCCGAACAGAATGCCGCCGGAGGATTCGCCCTGGGTGTCGCCAAGCACGTCATAGGTGGCGGTGGTGCTCATCTCACCGAGGGGAAACCCGACGCCCGGAGCTACCTTTGCGCTGCTCATGCAGCCTGTGAAAACGCTCAGGCAAGCCACAAGAGCTGAAAGAACCATCAGCCTTCTCAACATGTTCTAGACCTCCTAACGCTCACTCAAAGATGGGTTCACTTGCCTTCTATGGCCCTGAAAGTCTCGGCCCATGCGCCCGGATCCCATGTTCCTGGATCGAGCGCTTGACGCGGACAGGCGGCGAGCGGATGGGGCAAAACAGCGCTCTGCCCCCACCTTCGCTCCCTTTTGGCGGGGATCGCACCGAACGGGCCCGCCTCGTCGATCTTGTCATGGTCAGAACCATGCGCAAGGTCAAGCCAACCGGGAAAACGCGCACTTACCTCGCCTGCTCGGGCAAACACCGGCCCCAAGCCCCAGCGCTCCCCTGGCGGCTCTTGC
>CAYUDW010000218.1:0-2391 GCA_964442595.1 uncultured candidatus Brocadiaceae bacterium | reverse complement strand
GCCGGACCCGCGGGGTCAGTAGCCGCGCGCGAAGCCGCCCGATGGGGACGCGGCTCCGTCCTGCTGCTCGACCGGTCGGAGTTTCCCAGACCCAAGACCTGCGCCGGGGGCTTGTCGGCCAGAAGCTGCCGGCTTCTGAAGGAACTCAAGCTTTGGAAACGCGTGAGGCCTGACGGTTACCCGATCAGCAGCGTGCGGGTTGTGCTTCCGGGGGGCGACGCACTGCTCGTCCCGGCGGCCGGGGCCGCCCTGGTCGTGGACCGTGAGCGCTTCGACCACGCGCTGGTAAGGGCGGCGATCGAAGACGGCGTCGAGTTCCGGCCGCGGACGAAGGTGGACCGTCTGTTATGGGCGGACGGGCGTGTAGTGGGCGTTGAGGCCGGAGCGCTTCGCATTCGCGCCCGATGGACGATTATCGCGACCGGCGCGGACAACATGCTCCACAAGGCGGCGAGAGCGGAGCAGCTCACCCACACCTGCGTCGCGCGCTTCGAAGGCGTGTCGATTGCTCCCCACATCTGCGACTTCGTTTACGACTCGGAGCTCTTCCCGTACTACGGCTGGCTGTTCCCGGAATCGGACACGCGGGCGAACGTCGGCATATGCGCGGGAGCAGCACGCCTGAGGGGCCGCTCCATTCGGGATGTCTTCGCTCACTTCCTCGATCGGCACTATGGCGCGAGCCTGAAACGGGCGAAGCAGATCGGCAGGCTCAGGGGGGCCGCAATCGCCACAGGGGACCGGTTGACTCACTCGGCTCCCCCGGGCGTGCTGTTGGCTGGCGAGGCCGACCGTCTGGCCAACGTCGCCACGGGGGAGGGCATCTCCTACGCCATGGAAAGCGGCCGCCTGGCTGCGCGAGCCATAAGGAGCGCAGACGAATCGGGGCTTGGTCCCGCCCAGGCCGGGCGGCTTTACGCCGCCTCGTTGCGGCGCGTGCTGGCTCTCAGGTTTCGGGCAGCCTGGGCCTACCGGAAGATCGGGGTGAGCTTCCTGAGTGCTGCTTCCGCGTTGCCGTGCAGGGGCACGCTCGCCCGGCTGGTGGGCCGGGTTCTGTCCCTCATATGAGACGAAGCAGCGACGAAGCTGCTCCTCTGGCGCCGCTCAGTAGCGACCGTAGGTCCGTGCCGTCTCGACCATCGCGCGGATGTTCTCGTCGGGCGTGTCTCGGCCGCACTGGTCGCCCGTGGACAGCATGAACCCGCCGCCTTCTCCTGCGTCGTCGATGGCCTTCCTCGACGCTGCCGCGACGTCCGAAGCGGACCCTCGCAGCATCACACCGGTCGTGTGCAAGTTGCCCTTCAGGACGATCTCGTCGCCGTAGAGGCGCTTCATCTCCGCCAGGTCGCAGTCGCCCATCGGCGGGGGCTCCAGCGGGTCGATGACCGTCAGGTCCGTCTCTTCGGCGAACACCTTCACGAGTTCCCGTTCGGGGCCGCAGCTATGGACGTGGGTGAAGAAGCCGGCCTCCGTCACCAGCTCGATGCCTCGCTTGACCGCTGGGAACGCGAGCTGGCGGAAGATATCGAGCGTCTGGAAGACAAGTGTGCCGGAGCCACCGAGCGAGAAGTAGTCCGGCTTGACGTCCATCGCCATCAGGCCGTGGAAGCGCCGCTCGGTCGCCTCGACCCGCTCGGCGGCCCACTGCTCGTGCTTGTCGGGATTGTCATAGTAGCGGAAGATCTCGTCGGGGTTGTGCAGGGCCAGGCTGCCGGCCAGCGTGAGTCCGACGAGGCCCTGATCGCCCAGCGCCTCCTTGATGAGCCGCAACGCTTCCTCGCCCGTGTCAGGAGGGCGTGCGCCCTCCACCGGCTCAAACCGCTTCGGAACCGGCGGGAGGCCGATCTTCGCGGGGTCCACCCGCCTCGTAGGCGGGTCCGCCACGTAGTACACCTCAACCGTCGGACGCCAGATGCGCTTGCCGTCCTCCACGCGCGAGGACTGCGTGATGATGCGTTCCTCGCTCCTGAAGACTATGAAGCGCTCCCACTCAGGCTGCGTGCCCGGTGGCGGGGGGAACATGTCGATGTAGTAGGCGTCTAGCATGGAGTCTATGTCGAAGTACCGGGCGCAGTCGACGTAGGCCTTCCACAGGGGCGGATCGTTGTAGAGATAAACGTCCCAGAACGGCTTGCCCGTCAGGCGGGCGGGGATCATGTTCGAGAAGTCGGGCGAGACCGGCACACAGTCCGGTATCTCTCGCGACAGGACCTTCAGCAGTCGCTCGCACGGTTTCATGGAGCCTTGCTTCACCTCATTCTTCGCGAATCCAAACGAGCATCTCGCCCGGTCGGCGGTTCGCCCAGGCGTAGTAGGGGACGGCCCTGACCGGCACCGCCGCTGTTCCGAGGCCCTCGCGGGAGTAAAGCGGCCCGCCCCGACCTCGACGGC
>CAYUDW010000217.1:0-5882 GCA_964442595.1 uncultured candidatus Brocadiaceae bacterium | reverse complement strand
ATGGCCTGCTTGCCGCAGAGGACAAGGCGCACGTCGCCGAGCTTGCGCACGGCGCAGGCGAGCGTGTAGGACGTGGCCCAGGTGTCGGCGCCGGCGAACGCGCGGTCAGTCAGCAGTGCGCAACGGTCGCAGCCGCGCGCGATGGCTTCGCGCAACACGGCCTCCGCCTGGGGCGGGCCCATGGTAAGCGCGGTGACCGAGCCGCCCAGGCGCTCGCGCAGCGCCACGGCTCCCTCGATGGCGTAGGCGTCATGCGGGTTGAGGATGCTGGCCACGCCCTCGCGGATCAGCGTGCCGCGCTCGGGATCGATGCGCACGTCCGTGGTGTCGGGCACCTGTTTGATGCAGACGACGATGTGCATCGTGTCTTGGGGTCCACGGCCCGCTCGCCGCGCAGGCCAGGGAACGAAGGTGGTGATCGTTTCAGCAGGACTCGGCCCCCTCCGGGACGGGGACGGGCCGATTGGGCCATGTTACCAGGCACCCCACGGGCACGCAACGGCCCGCCTCAGGGCGAGTGCAGACGCGGCCATCGTCGCAGCCGGAGCAAGCGGCGCCCCCATCGAGCCGCAATGCGGGGACAAGCGGCTCAAGCTATCGGCACTCCAACGGCAGGAGCGACGAGGCGTGGGACTGAGGCGCTGTTGAAAGAGGGGCCCTGAGCCCCAGGACGCTGCCACTATGGGGCAACCCGGATCCGAATCACTTCCCCGTTGCGGAGAGGACGGTATGACACGGGCAAAGTTGTTCCTCGTCCGCTGCCAGGCATCAGTTCAGAGAAAAGCGTCCCTCTCATGGCGTCCCCTTCCTGATGCTCGTCCAGGACGGTCAAGTTCCTCAGTTGAAGCGATATCTCGTTGAAATAGCCGGGATGCATGTAGTCTGCTTGCTTCTGCGTGCCATCGGGCATCACGTGTTCGACCCACACCACGGTTGCTTCCGGGTTGTCCGGATGGAGACCAACTTGAGTGCTGTCAATTACAATCTCCGTTGCGCCTGCATCCGTAGCGTGCTGCACATACTTGCGGATGTTGTAGGTAAGAGCGCCGGCGAACAGATGGGGATCGGCTGAGAACCGCCCATCCCGCAACCACTCGCCGGCCAGGGGCATCGTCTGGTCCAGGATGCCGAACCGCTCACCGTTGTTGATGAGGGACAGCACCATCGGCGGGAACAAGTCTTCACGCTCTGCGAGCGCTTCGGAAACGGACCCGCCGGCGCTTATGACCGCCTCCATGTGGCGGATGATGTCTTGTAGACGTTCGCTCTCTGTTTGCTCGCGCAGTGCGTTAAGGGCCGCGAGGATTGGCTCCCCTCGGCCTATGTGATCGCCGAATTGCAGAAGGAAGCGTACCTTGTCTTGTGCCTCCTCGGGGTCGGGCGCGTTGGACCTCAACGTGTCAGCAACCATGGCAATCATCCTCTCTTTGAGCCGCTGCCGCGAGGCGTGGAGGCGGTTGTTGACCGTCGTGACCGGAACCTCCAGGAAGTCGGCAACGTCCTTCTGGGAATAGCCGTCGATGTAGTAGAGCGTGGTGACCGTGCGCTCCGCGTCGGGCAGGGAGCGGATGGCGTCGAGCACCTTGTCCCTCATCTCCCGCCTCTCCGCCTTCTCTGGCGGCCCGGGGCCCTCCGACAGGAGTTGCCCCGTCGACCTGATCGGGACCGTTGGGATCCGCTTCCGACGCATCAGCCGATCGCAGTACTTGAATACGATCCTCCTGAACCAGCCGGGAAACGCAGCCGGCTCGCGCAGCTTCGGCAGGCAGCGGTAGGCCTCGATGAACGCCTCCTGCGCCGCATCCTCGGCCAGGTGGAAGTCGCCCAGAAGGGAGTACGCGTAGCCGTACGCCATGTCCTGAAACCTGCGAACGATCTCTCCGTAGGCGCGCACGTCGCCCGCTTGAGCTTGAGTCACCAGTGAACGCAAGTCGTCCACGCCTGGTCCTGCCTCTGTGAAGGCCTTCTACCCAGATAGTCCCACCTTCGGCGCCATAGCTTTGCGCAGCATAGCATAACTCCCCCCATCTGGCCCTGCGGGCCGACCCCAAGCCCGCGCATTTGCACTGCCGCCGGGGCGCCGGTATTCTTGGACTTTCGTTGCGTGCAGGCGTCGCTCCCACCATTGGCTGCCGTCCCAGCGGAGGAAGTCCATGACGATGGAAGGGCCAAGGGCTCTGCGCAAGGAGGAGCTCGGCTCCGCCATTGAGCTCGCGGATCAGGTGTTCCGCGTCGGGTGGGGCTCGTCCATGGCGGGCCACTACCCGCTCCTTCTCAGCGAGGAAAACGTCGACGGCCTCCGCGTCTTCGTCGAGGACGGCAAGGTGGTGTCGCTCGTCGGAATGCTCGAGCGCGAGATCGTCCTTCTGGGCACGCGACACCTCGCCGGCAGCATCGGTTCGGTCTGCACCGATCCGGACTACCGCGGCCAGGGACTGGCCACGCGCCTGCTGCTGGACGCCAGGCAGAAGGCCCGTCGCGACGGCGTGGACGTGTTTCTGATCTCGGGCAGCCGGGGCCTCTACCGCCGGCAGGACTACGTGAACGTGGGCGCTTACCACACGTGCACCATCAGGCGCGACCAATTGCCGGCCGCCGGCCGTTGCGTGCTGCGCCACTGGCGGATGGAGGACGTGCCCGCGCTCGTCCGGCTTCACGCGGCCGAGCCGGTGCGTTTCGTGCGCCCGCCGGACGACTTTGTGGCGCTGCTGAGCTGCGGCCAGGTCGTGAACCGCAGGGGCGAAACAAGGATAGTGTGCCGGAGCGGAAGCGACGAGCCGGTCGGCTACGTGGCCTATCGTCTGGGCGGCTTCCGCCCGCAGGACCGCGATACGGACACGGTTACGGTCGCGGAGATGGCCGGTGCACGCTGGGCCGTCGCGCGCGTGCTGGGGGCACTGCTGGAGGAACACGACGTGGCGAGCGCGACGGTCCATTACCCGGCCAGCGACGTGGAGTTTGACGAGATGGCCCGCTCGTGTGGCTGGGCCACGGAGCCGCGCGGTTTCCCCGGCACGGTGGGCATCATAGACGCGGGCCGGTTCTGGGATGCGTGCGCCCCCATGTTCCAGGAGAAGCTGGGCCGGGAGCTCGACGCGCTTGAGTTCGACGCCGGGCCGCCGGTCAGGATCGCTCGCGGGCCGGAGCAGATCGTGCTCGAGGACATGAGCGCGCTCACGAACCTGGTCTTTCTGCCTCGCCATCGGAGGGGGGAGCTCGACCTCGGCCTGAGGGACGGGTCCGAGCTCGCCGGAATCCTCGATGAGCTGTTCCCCCTGCCCCTGGTCGACTACGGCCTCAACTACATCTAGGCAGCACGTTGACACAACCTTCCCCGTACAGGAACAACAATGACGATCCAGGGACCCAGAGCCGCAAGAGGAATGGAGATCCGCAGCGCCGCAGAGCTTGCCCACCGCGTGTTCCGGACGGGGGGAGACGCGCACCTGCCATGCCCCGCCGACGACGAAGTGCGCGAGAACCTGCGCGTGTTCGCCGATGACGGCAAGGTCGTCTCGCTCGTGGCCATGACTTACCGGGAGATCGTCTTGCTCGGCGTCCGACACCTGGCCTGTTGCTTCGGCGGGGTGTGCACGGATCCCGACTACCGGGGGCGCGGCCTGGCGACTCGGCTCCTTGGTGACTGCAGGGAGAAGGCCCTGGCCGGCGGCGCCGACCTCGTCCTCATCTCCGGCCGACGCGGGCTCTACAAACGGCCGGGGTATGTCGAGACGGGCGCCTTCAACGTCTGCACCATCCGGCGAGACCGGATGCCCGTGGCGGGAAGGCATCAGTACGAACTGCGCCCGGCGAGGCGCGAGGATATGCGGGCCGTCCTGGAGCTGAGCGTGGCCGAACCGGCCCGCTTCGTGCGCACTCCGGATGAGTTCCTTCACTTGCTTCAGCGCAATCGTCTGTGCACTGCGCCGGGTGAGTCGCGGCTCGTCTGGCCGAAGGGCGGCGACCGGCCGGTTGCGTTCGTCGCCTGTCAGATAGGCGGCGCGCCGTGGGAACACAAGGCCGAGAACGCCATCACGGTGCTGGAAATGGGAGGCTCGCGTCGGGCAATCATGCAGGCGATGGCTGCGCTGCTGGCGGAGCGCGGATTGGACGACATGACGCTCCGTTACGCGGACTGCGACGTTGAAGTCTCCCAGATGGCGGCCGGCTTCGGCTGGCCGTCGGAGCCGACCGGTTTCCGGGGCACGGTCGGCATCATAGATCCGGGGCGGTTCTGGCAGGCGTGCGCCCCCCTGTTCAGGGAGAAGCTGGGGGGCGAGGCCTTCGGCCGTGTCCGCTTCAGCGTGGACGGCGACGTCAGGATCAGGTATGGCGATGAGGAGTTGGTGCTGGCGGACATGAGTTTGTTCACGGACATGGTCTTCTGCCACCCGCGCCACCGCAACAGGCTGGAGCTCGGACTGGCGGAGGGCTCCGAGCTGAGGGAGGTGCTGGACCGGCTCTTCCCCCTGCCGCTGGTCAACTACGGCCTCAACTACTACTGAGTGGGGCCAGGTCGGGCGGGCATTCTGAGAGCCTTGGGATCAGAGAGGGCCGGAAAGGATGCGGCAATGGCACGGCTAGCGGTGAACGGCGGGGAGCCGGTGAGGACGGAGCCGTGGCCCGACTGGCCCGTCTACGGAAAGGCTGAAGAGGAGGCACTGCTCGGCGTGCTGCGCAGCGGGCGGTGGTACCACGCGGAGAGAGTGCGCGAGTTCGAGCAGGCGTTCGCCGCCTTCCAGGGGGCACGGTTCGCCGTAACGACGTGCAACGGCACCGCCGCGCTCGAGGCGGCGCTCGTCTGCTGCGGCGTGAAGGCGGGCGACGAAGTCATCATCCCGTCCTATACCTTCCAGGCAACGGCCGATGCCGTGCTGCGCGCCAACGCCGTGCCCGTCTTCTGCGACGTGGAGCTGGACACCTTCAACCTGGACGTGGACGCGGCGGCCGCGCTCGTCACGGACAGAACCAGGGCCATCGTGCCCGTCCACTGGGTCGGGCTGCCGTGCGACATGGACCGCATCGGCAAGCTGGCCGAGGAGCACGACTTGGTCGTGGTGGAGGACGCCTGCCACAGTTGGGGCAGCCAGTGGAAGGGAAAGGGCACCGGCGCGCTCGGCGACGCCGGCGGGTTCAGCTTCCAACTATCGAAGAACATGACGGCCGGCGAGGGCGGCATCGTCCTGACCGACGACGAGGAGTTGGCCGCGCTGATGCGCTCGTTCACCAACTGCGGGCGTGGGCTGGATGACCCCTGGTATTACCATTATCGCACGGGCAGCAACTACCGCATGACGGAGTTCCAGGCCGCGCTCCTGCTGGCGCAGCTCGGGCGGATGGACGAGCACACGCACCTGCGCCGGGAGAACGCGCGCCGCCTTAGCGCCGAGCTCTCGCAGATACCGGGCATTCACACGATCCGCGAGGACGAGAGGGTTACGCGGCGCGCTTACCACGGATACCAGATGCGGTTCGTGTCCGATGAGTTCGACGGCGTCAGCCGCGGGCGGTTCATGGCCGCGCTGAGCGCGGAGGGCGTCCCCTGCTACGGCGGCTACAAAGAGCCGCTCTACGGGCACTGGCTGTTCAAGCACAGCGGGGACGGGCCGGAGTACTGCCCGCTCTCCTGCCCGTACTATGGCGTGAAGCGTGATTACCTGGACGTGGATTGCCCGAACGCCGAGCGCATCTGCCGGGAGGCGGTCTGGCTGCGGCACAGCATGTTGCTCGCCGCCCCCGCGGATATGGACGACATAGCTGCCGCCCTCCGCAAGGTATACGAGAACAGGGCGGAGCTGGCGGAAGGGGAAGGGGAAGGGTGAAGTGTGAAGTGCGAGGCCGGCTGGCGCAGCCGGCAGGGGTGGAATCTGAGATCGGCCCGT
>CAYUDW010000216.1:3338-5964 GCA_964442595.1 uncultured candidatus Brocadiaceae bacterium | reverse complement strand
TCACGATTATCGGCATTCCGTCGCACGAGTCAAACGGTCGCCGAGCGGGGACGGGCGCGGCAAGAGACGGTCCAGGGCGGGCAGTCTGGGTGCAACACGATGAGCCGTTGGAAGGAACTTGTGAGCCCAAACGAAAGCGCGGTCCGGGAAGCCCCGAACCGCGCCTGTGTTAGCAGCGTCAAAGGCCCGGCCGGAGCACCTCATCCGGGCCGGCCCGTCTCAGGCCTCAGTCACGTCCTCGCTTGCTGGAGGACCCCGAGAACCTGCCCCGGCGGTCGATCCGTTCTGCGAGCGAAGAACGGGACGACGATTCGTCCAGCTTCTTGGGGCTCTCGGTCCGCTCCGTCAAGCGACTCCGGCCTCCGCTCCCGGAACTGCTCGAGCTGGCGCGCTTCCTCGAACTGCCTCCGAGGATGCTGCTGAGGAAGCCGCTGCGGCCCGAACTCGAACTCGAGGGCGAGTTGCGGCGCAGCGAAGGCGCGCTCCGCTGCGACGAGGGCCCCTGCCGACGGAGCTGCAGGCTGGGCAGCTCCAGGCGCCTGCGCGTCCTGTCGCGCTCGGCCGCGTTGGAACGACTGCTCTCAATGCGCTGGAGAATGGACTCGAGGGCTCGCTCGCGGCCGCTGCGGATGTCGTCGGCCGGCGCCTCGCGCTTGATCGACGGCCTTTCGGTCGCTGCGTCGCGCCTGCTGCGGCGGCCGCGGAGGAGGTCGAGCATCCGCCCGCCGCTCTCGCGCTCGGAAGCCGGCTCGTCACTGACCCGTCTCTCGCGCAGCCGTTCCATGGCCTCTCGACGCAGTTCAGAGCCGTTGCGGGAGGGCTCGGCCCTCCGGTCCGCGACCCCCTCGGACCGGTTCAGGACGGAGCCGAGGCGCAACGTACGCTGCGGCCGATCGCCCTCGGGTTCGGGCCGGTCAACGACGCGGCCGGCACGCTCGGACCCGATGATGCGCGACGGAGCGCCCTCGGGTCGGCCGGGCCCTTCAGAGCGGTCGCGACTCCTGTCGTCAGCGCCTGGACGTGGGCGGTCGAAGCGGCCGGCGTCCTGGCGTGCCTCAAGCGGCGGCCGCCCGCGGTCAGGGCCCGCCTGCCTGGCCCGGTCGCCATGCCCGCGGCTGGCGCCGGCACCGTCTCGCCTCGACCGTCCTCGCAGGTCGGCCAGCCGGGGCTCGAGGCGGTCGGGACGCCGCTCCCTGCGGCGCTCGACGGCCACCCCGCGGTCGCGGAACCTGACGAAGTCGTCCCTGGCGATGGTGTAGTGCGGCCCGCGCCGAAAGACCTTCGGCCTGACGATGTTGAGATGGTTTATGTTGTTCACCGGGCGGGAGCTGCCGATGTTGATCATGCCGTCCCTGATCACCACTTTCTTCTTGACGACCGTGTAGTGCGGCCGGTCACGGTGGAAGTCGTCAAACCTCCCGAAGCACCAAAGGCCGAGGGACAGATCCCAGTCGCCGTCGCCGATCGTGAAGCGGAACGACACGGGCGCGACGGGCCGGTGGCGCACGATCGGATGGTGGTGGATGTCGACCGGCGCCCAGCAGATGCCATCGTCGACCACGACCCACGCCACCCTGGCCGGGCTCCAGACCCAGCTCGGCCGCCAGAGCCATCCGTGCCGGTGGCTGTGGTGCCAGTAGCCGTAATGGCAGGTCACGTACTCGAAGGAGTGCCGGGGCACCCAGTACCAGCCGACCGAGACCATGTGACGCCATGATCCGTTGTAATACGGCCTCCAGGAGGCACCTACGACGCGCGGCTTCCAGTAGCGGACCTCGTCTTCCAGAACCCAGTCGCCGCTGGCCGCCAGGTCTCGCGTCCCGACGACGTCGTACGGCGCCGGCTCCGGCAGCACCTTGCCGGCCAGCGCGGCGGTCCGCGCCAGGTGGAACTGGGCCAGCTCATCCGCCAGCACCGGGGCCATCGGTCCCAGGCCAGCAAAGCCGCCCTCCGGGCTGACGGTCAGCACGAGCTCCCGCCGCAGAGCCACGCTCGAACCGCCTTCGCCGAGCACTTCGACGTAGCCTTCCAGGGCGTGGACCCGCGCCGTGCCGGTCTCCGACACCTCAATCCGGGCGACCGATCCGCCCCCGACCACGATGTCGCAAGATGGCGTTTCGACGCCGGTTACGATCTCCGCCGGCGCCTGCGAGACGACGTAAGCCGACCCGACCAGCAGCCGGTAACGAGCATCGCCTACCGAGACGATCTCGAGCTGCGTCGAGCCGCCGAGCCGGAAGAACAAGTCGCGCGGCAGCTCGATTTCCGCCAGGCTGCCGGGCTCCGTCAGCAGCGCGTCGCCATCGGCCACGATGCCGTTCAGCTCGACGTTCGACCACTCCTGCTCCGTCGTGCCCTTCACGGCCAGGCGCCCTTCCAGCGCGCTGGGCCGGCCGTAGAGGGGTGCGGGATCATCGGCCTGAGCAACCGGTGACCAGGAGAGGGCAAGGGCAAGCGCAATCACGCAAAGTCTTTTTGCTATGTGCTTTATGGCAGCCATCGGTCCTTCCTTCCCACTACTTCCGACTCCTCGGAGGGCTCCCGGCTTCCTTAAATACATTGTACCCTGCCGGGAGCCGCTTGGCTACCGCGAAACCGAGCCCCGAGCGGAGTCCCGGCGCTGCCG
>CAYUDW010000216.1:0-3238 GCA_964442595.1 uncultured candidatus Brocadiaceae bacterium | reverse complement strand
CGGAGGACAGCCATGCCGGGATGCGGCCCCGCCGGCGTCGTGGAGGACCTCCTCGACCGCTGGTCGGAGCGGCGCGGGGGCCGCCGCCACCTCTTCATTGGCATCGGCGGAGGCAGCGCGTCGGGAAAGACCACCATCGCGATGCGGATTGCCGACCTGCTGCGCCCCCTCCGCACCGAGGTCGTCAACCAGGACCGGTTCTTCTGGCCCGCGGACCGGCTGCCCACCTACCACTCGCGCCGGCACGGCGCCCCGCGCCCCGACTACAACCGGCCCGACTCGTTCGACTGCAAGCGGATGTTCGCCCACTGCCGCACCGTCGGGGCATCCGCCGACGGAGCCCCCGACGTCTTCATACTCGAGGGGATTCTTGCGCTTTACTATCCCGAACTGCGCGACCTCATGGACGTGAAGTGCTACGTGGCCGCCGACGCCGACGAGCGGATCGTGCGGCGGCTGCGGCGGAACATGTCCCGCTCGCCGTTCGACGAGATCGCCGGGTACTACCTGGAGTCGGTGCGGCACCAGCACGCGCGCTACAACGCGCCGACGGAGCGCCATGCTGACCTCGTCATCCCCGGCGGCAGCGCCGAGGAGCCCGAGCGCGCCGCCGTCTTCACAGCCCTCTGTGACGCGATCAAACGTCGCGCCAGCGCAGCGCAGAGGCCCGCTGAGTAGGGAGAGGATACTCAGGCGGCCACCGTGCGGAAGCCAGAATGTGCGAGCTCTGGCGCCGCCGGCGGAGGTGATTACGGCGCGGCAGGAAACGGTGCAGGAGGCACCGAGGGCTCACGGGACGAGGCTGATTCGTGGAGGCCTACTGGGCCACCGAAGGGGCGACTGATCTCGAGCGGTCCCAGCAGCAGGTTCTTTCCGCCTCTTCGCGCGTGATTTCGACGTATGGCACGAGTATACATTAGAGCCGCTAGCCAGCAGCATCCAAGGTGCACACGACAGGGCCGGAGGTCCGGGATGACAGATGCGGAACTGATCCGGGCGGTTCAGGCCGGTGACGCGGCGGCTCTCGAAGAGGTGTATAGGCGATACTTCCCGCTGGTATGGCGGTACGCCTATTCTCAGTTCAGGGGCGACATCTCATGCGCAGAGGATGTCACGAGCGAGACTTTCCTAGGAGCCCTCCGGTCGATCTGGACCATCAACCCGGAGCAGGGCTCACTTGGGGGATGGCTGCTGGGCATTGCCCGCCACAAGGCGGCCGACGTCAGGCGCTCGGCTCGGAACCGCTACAGGACGCTGGAAGCCCACGCCGCGCAGACTCCGGAGCAGGACTGCCAACCCTCAGCGCATCTGGAGAGGGGCGAGGTCCGGACGGCAGTCGCCCGGACCATCGAGAGCCTGGCCGAGAACGAGCGGCTGGTGCTCGAGTGGAAGTACCTGGACGGCCTGTCGGTGCGAGAGATCGCGGGTCGCCTCGGGCGAACGGAGAAGGCGACTGAAGCGCTCCTTTACCGCGCGCGGCGCTCATTTCGCAAGCTTGGGCGTAAGCGCGGGCTGGCGCTCTGAGGAAGGAGGAAAAGCCCATGGTTGCGGAACATACAGAGGATGATGACGTCGCCAGGGTACTGACTGCTGGCTACGCGGCGCCTATGCCGGAGCCGCCCTTTGTCGAGGAGCTCTGCGCGCGGCTCCGGCGGGAGCTGGTAGAGCTCGCCGCCCGTGAGATGCCGCCGACCGCGGTGCCCATGCGGCGTGGCACTATATGGGCGATCCTGCGTTTCTGGCCCGCCATGGGCGCGGTTGCCCTGTGCGTTGCCGTTGCTGCGGCCTTGCTTTTGCAGGGTCCGCGCAAGAGCGGCCCTGACACTCCGGCTCGCAGCTCGGGCGCATTCCGTGGCGTCATGAGGGGGGGGGAGTTTCAGGGTCGTCTGCCTGTAGAGCCCGATGCCTTTGCCGGCGTCCTCAGCGCCGAACTGGTTGCAGTGCTGCGCCACTTGGGAGGCAACTTTGCCTTGTTGGGAGGCAACTCGTTTGCCGTGGAGGAGACCTTCCTCGGCCCTGCCGATCTTAAGGGACCCATCCAGATCGCCAGCTTACGTCTAACGACCCTGGGTGAAGTCACCTTAGACGAGAGGGTCCGTCCGATAACGGGAGGCACCCGCATACTGACGTTCCTGAAGCGCGTTGCTCCTGATTCCGACGAATGGCGAGTGGTTCCGCATGCGAGGAATGTGTTCTGGGTGGACGAACCGGAGCAAGTTGGTAAACTGAGGGACATCGCGTCGGACGCGCTGCGCCAGCACCAAGCATGGCTTCACGCAAACGCCGTCGAGGACCCGGCGAACCGTGTGGCAGCGATCTGGCCTTTCCTCTGGATACGCGGATCAGCACAACTGGCCCGCAGGACGCTTATGGACATAGGCGAGCCGGCCGGGGACTATCTGGCCGAACGCCTTGGCAACATGCCACACAATGAGAGGATGCGCCTGCTGAACTACGCGGGCTTCTTCGGGGGAGAGAAACTCCACCACGCGTTGCGGGCCGAGTTGGATAGCCTGCGCGCAAGAGTCATCGCCCTGAAGGCGTCTTCGGATGCTGTCGGAGTCCCGGAGGAGGAAAAGACCAGGCTGGAATGGGAGATGCGGTACGCGCGGGGCGAGATCTACTACGGCCTCGGCGGGCTGGGGCAGTTTAGGGACAGGGGCGACCTGCCGTTCATCCGCGACCTCGCGCTCTGGGCCGTAACGATTCGGGACAACCAGATATGCGAAGCCGCGCTGGGAGCGCTTCACGAGATGCCCGCTGACGAGAACTTGCCCGTCATCGAGACGGTCTGGCAGGCGTTCCGGGACAAGGGCGACGATGACTTGGCGCTTAATATGGCGTTCAAGGTGCTGTTCGCGCTTCACACGCACAAGACGTTCAGTGCCGTGCCAGTCCTCATCAAACTGCTTGGCGACAAACACACTGCCAATGCTGCCCGCCGCATGCTGACGGACCTAGCAGGGGGGCAAGACCTGGGGGACGAGGCCGGTCCGTGGCTTGACTGGTACCGCCTGCACCAAGCTAACGGGAGTGCCAACGCTCGGCCGAGGAGCCAGTAACGCGGCGGGCTCTTCAGTCTGCCCTCCTCAGGCAGGGGCCCCGTTGCGCCTGACCTGAAGCCTGCCAGGGAGCCGGGCCCGGCCGCCTGGCTCACAGCCGCCAGCCCTGCTTCCTGACCCGCTCGAACAGCCCACGCGATATGCGGCATAGGATCGTCGAGACGTGCACGTCG
Source organism: uncultured candidatus Brocadiaceae bacterium (assembly GCA_964442595.1). Taxonomy (GTDB): domain Bacteria; phylum Planctomycetota; class Brocadiia; order SM23-32; family SM23-32; genus DAOVRD01. The sequence goes on along the minus strand of CAYUDW010000216.1, from coordinate 3 downwards.
CCC
>CAYUDW010000215.1:0-6024 GCA_964442595.1 uncultured candidatus Brocadiaceae bacterium | reverse complement strand
ATCCTGCTCGGCCCTCTGTCGACGGATGAGTGCGACTTCGCGGTGCGCATATTCAACCCGGACGGCAGCGAAGCCGAGAAGAGCGGCAACGGGCTGCGCATCTTCTGCCGGTGGCTCTGGGACACGGGGCGCGTCGGGAGCGAGGAGTTCACCGTGCTGACTGCCGGCGGCCAGGTGCAGGCGCAGGTGCGCGAAAGCGGCAAGACGGTCACCGTCGAGATGGGGCGCGTCAGCTTCGAGAGCACGCGCATACCTGTGGCCGGCCCGTCGCGCGAGGTGCTTCGGGAGGAGATCAAGGTCGGGGACGAGGCCCTGACCTACTGCGCCGCAACCGTCGGCAATCCGCATTGCGTCATCCTGCGCGACGAGCCGACGGAGCAAGACGCCCGAACGCTGGGGCCGGCGATCGAGAGCGATCACCGTTTCCCCAACCGGATCAACGTCCAGTTCATGGCGGTGCTGGACCGCGCGAACATCCGCATCGAGATATGGGAGCGCGGGGCCGGCTACACGCTGGCCTCGGGCAGCAGCGCCTGCGCGTCCGCCGCCGTGGCGCACAAACTGGGGCTGTGCGACGCCCGGGTGACGGTGCACATGCCCGGCGGCTCCCTGGACATCGCCATCGACGAGGATTTCGCGATGACCATGACGGGGCCGGTCGTCAAGGTCCTGCAAGGCACCGTCAGCCCGGAAGCATTCGACCAGGAAGTCTGAACACCCCGAAGGGGCGACCATGCAGGCGGCAGACAGCCCCGCTCCGCTGGACCGCCACCCTCGCGACGCCATCCGCGAGCACGGCTTCCGGACCAGGAAGCGCCTGGGGCAGAACTTTCTGGTCGCGCCGGACAACCTGCGTCGCGTCGCGGATGCGGCGGACCTTTCCGGGCGCGACGTCGTGCTGGAAATCGGCACCGGCCTGGGCAGGTTGACGGCGCTGCTCGCAGAGCGCACCGGCTATGTCATCTCCGTCGAGATCGATCGGGGGCTCTTTCGGATTGCCTCGGAGAACCTGGGGGGATTGGGGAACGTCCGCTTGCTCTGCTGCGACTTCCTGGAGAGCAAGCACCGCATAAACCCTCACGTCACGGCCGCGGCTCTGGAAGCCCTGAACAGCCACCAGGGACCGCTCAAGGTGGTCAGCAACCTGCCCTACGCCATCAGCTCCCCCGCCATCGTGAACCTGCTGGAGTGGGAGGTCCCCGTGGGGGAGCTGTACCTCATGGTGCAGAGAGAAGTCGCCGACCGGCTGACGGCCGAGCCCGGCGGCAAGGAGTACGGTCCCCTCACGGTTTACGTGGCCTACTGGGCGACGGCGGAAAGGCTCTTCGCCATGCCGCGCGCTGCATTCTGGCCGGTGCCTGAAGTCTCGTCGGCCCTGGTCAAGATAACGCGTCGCCCCGATCGAACGCGCACTGCGGGCTACGATGCTTTCTCGAAGGTCGTGGGGACGCTGTTCAGCCACAGGCGCAAGATGCTGGCCGGCGTGCTGCGAGCAGGATGGGGCGAGGAAGTGGCACGTGAAATCCCCGAGAAACTCGGCATCGACCCCCGCGTGCGTGCCGAGAAGCTGACTGTGGCCGACTTCGAAGCCATAGCGTCGCTGGCAGGCCCGCCCGAGTCGGCCTGAGCCGCCTTACTCGTCCTGCAGGTCCTCGTCGAAGTCGTCGGGGGGGCCTTCCTCGCCGGCTCCGGCCATCTCTGCCGGATACTCCTCGTCACCTTCTGCCGGCTGGGGCTCAATGGCGACGGCCCGCAGTATCTCTCCTTCCCCTTGCTCCTCCTCCGGCTCCTCGCTGTCGGCCATCTCCTTGGCCTGCTGTTCCCACTCCTCGAACTCACCCTCGTCCTCGGGGGCCCCCGGGAGCGCGACCTCATCCGGGACGCCCAGCAGGGACCGCTCCGCGCGATCTCTGCTGCGGACCATGCCCTCGATGCTCTCGATACGGCTGATGCCCATCTGGAGTTCGGCCTTCATCTGCTCCAGGATGCCGGACACGGAGCTGTCGAACGAGCTCAGGACGCTGCCCAGCTCGGCCTGAAAGGTCTTGGCCAGGATGGCGCGGAACTCCTCCAGCCTGTCGAACAGGTTGGGGATGCGATTCTCCACTTCGGACACCCGCTCGCGAAATCGATTGAGCTCCTCATCTGCGTAGCTGACTCGGGAGTCCAGCTTGGTCATGGCGTCAGAGAGCGAGCCGCTGCGCTGGTCGATCCTCTCCTCCAGCAGGTCGGCCTTCGAGTCGATCTTGCGCGTCACGCGCGCGTCGATCTGCCCGTCGCGGTCGTCGATCCGCTTCTCGAAGTGGCTCTCCAGCTCGTTCAGTCGGTGCTGGAGCGCCCTCATGTCGTCCAGCAGGTCGCGCACGGCGGTCAGCGCCCTGCCCGCCTTCTGCCGGCCTTTGACCAAAAGCAATTGCAGAAGCACGAAGACCACGACGGCGATCACGGCGAGCCAGAAAAGCACCGGCGGTCCCCAATCGCCGCCACGGTGGATGCTCACTATCCAGTCCCAGATCTGCATCACGTGTTCTCCTGTCTGAGGCACGCGCAGGGCAACCTTCCCCGACGATGCAATACTAGCAGAAAAGGGCAGGCCGTCGCAACGCGGCAGGCGACCCGTCAGCCCCGCGTCATGCCTTGATGCCCAGCAAGTAGTGGCTGTAGAGCATGATCGCCTCGGCCGCCCTCTTCAGCCTGGCCAGATGGTCCAGCTCGCTGCGGCCGAGGCGCTGCTGCTGGCTCTCCAGAGACTCGACTTGCTGCCGGAGAGCAGTCAGGCGGTTTCCCACCAGCTCTTGCAGTTCCTGGCGGCGCTGCCGGGCGGCGTCCTTGATCTGCTCGTGGCGCTGCTCTTTGGTAACGTCCCCGCTGCGGTAGACGCGCTGGACCTGGCCCATCACGTCCTGGTCCGCTTTGGCGACGCTGGCAGCCAGCTGGTCCAGCTCCTGAATGCGGCCAAAGGCGGCCTGGGCACTCCAAGCTCCCTGGCGGATGGTCGGCGCCCCGCCCACCGAGCCCGGACCGGCCGCCTTCTCGCCTTCGGAACCGAGGCGTTTCCTCACCAGCTCGGGATCGATGTGCAGACGGCCCGGTTCGCCCGTCTCGGCCATGTCCGTCCCCTTGGCGATGGCCTCGAGGTTGGACAGAGGCACGTTGACTATCTCGCCGCACTTGGGGCACGGCATCACGCCGCCGCCCTCCCAGGTCGTCTTCACCTTCAGCCTCTGCCCGCAAGCCTTGCAGCGCCAGCGGATGTAACCGTCGTCTTTCTCAGCCATGGCACCCAGTGTCCTTTCCCTATCTGCGCCGCTGCACATTGTAAGGAGACGCGCGCAGGGAATCCAGCCCGTCGAGCAATGTCAACCGGGCCATGTCCAGCGCGTGCTTGGCCGCCCGGTCCCTCACCCGCTGCCGGTCGCCGCGCAGTTCCAGCCTGGCCACGGCCGCCTCCCCGTCCAGGCAGACGCCAACGTAGACGAGGCCGACCGGCTTCTGCGGCGTCCCGCCCGTGGGACCCGCAATGCCGGTGGTGCTGACGCCCAGTCGCGACCCCGCCGCCGAGCAGATGCCCCGTGCCATGGATTCGGCAACCTGAGGACTGACGGCCCCATGGGCCTCGATCTCCCAGGTCGGCGCGCCCAGCAGGTGCACCTTTGCGTCGTTATCGTACGCCACCACGTCGGCCAGGAGGAACCGGGATATGCCGGGCACGCTGACCAGCATGTCGCCCACCAGTCCGCCCGTGACGGACTCCGCGACTCCAATGGTTATGCCCGTGCGTTCGAGCTGTTCGCTGAGTGCAGAGGCCAGGGTCGCCCGCCCCCGGCCGAACACCAAACGGCCGAACCGCTCATCCAGCGTCCGCAGGTCACGATCGACCAACTCCTGCGCCCGGGCCTCATCGCTCCCACAGGCCCGCACGCTCACGGAGATGACGCCGTCCCTCACAGTGATGCCCAGCACCGGATTCCGGTCCGCAGCGCTCAGGTCCCGCACCCGCTCGTCCACCTCGGACTCGGAAGCCGGGAACAAGTTCACCGTCTCGACGGCCATCGCGCCGACCGGCGGCACTTCCCGCAGAAGGAAGGGGAGCACGCTCTCGGCGAACATCGCCTTCATCTCCCCCGGCACGCCCGGCATGGCGACGAGCCAGCCATCGGCCAGGCGGCACGCAAACCCCCTGGCAGTCCCTCGGGGATTGGGGAAGATCGTCGACCCGGCCGGAAAGAACGCCTGCGCCAGGTGGTGTTCGTTCACTTCGCGGCCGAAGCCGTGCAGACGGCGTGCCACGTGCTGACGCGAGTCGGCGTCCTCGACCAGGTCCGCACCCACGGCCTCAGCGATGGCCTGCCGCGTGCGGTCGTCCGCCGTCGGTCCCAGTCCCCCGCTGATCGCGATCACAGAGCTATCCTGCGCGCAACGCAGGATCTCCCCCTTCAGCGCGCCCGGATCGTCCCCGAGCGCCAACAGGCGCCGCACGTCGAAGCCTGACCGCCCCAGTTCGGCCGCCAGGAAAGACGCGTTCGTATCCGCAGTGCGGCCGCTGACGAGCTCCTCCCCCGTGGAGATGATCGTGGCCCTTAATGGATCGGTCCGTAGTGCGATGGGTGCATTCTCCGCCGCGGGACAACGCGGCATAGGAAACGACGAGCCGGCCTCAAAGCGGCCTCAGAGGCGGCCGGCTAGACAGCAGGCTCGGCCGGGCGCCGTCACTACCGCATGCGTTCAATGAGTTCGCCCAGGTCCCAATGAAGCTTCTGGATGCGGCGGATTACCTCAGCGCTGCCCCCTGGCTCGACCGTCGCACACGCCAGGTTGGTGGTGCTCAGCCCCGCCCTCAGGGTGTACACGAACTCCTGGTCCTTACGCATGTAGGAGTACGGCGACATCCTGACGTATCTCATCTCTGCCGCGAAATCGTCCACCTCCCCCTCGGCGTCGGGAAAGTCGGAGCGCCCGACATCGGCCGTAAGCACCACGTAGTTCTGCCCTTCCGCGCTGGCCAGCTTGACGGTCACCTCATGGTTGTCGACCTTGTAGTAGGCGAACTTCCTCTTCTCGTCCCGCGGGGCATACTTCACTTTCAGGTTGCCGGTCCGGATGGCCCGGCACACCTCGTCCACGTCTGCAAAGCGTTGGGCCACTCGCCTGGGCAGCTCCACGTCCTCGGCAACCGCTGGCGCCGGTGCTTCCTCCTCGAGATCTGCGAGCCCCAATCGCGCAAGCAGCTGCCGCGAGCGCTCGTCCGCGGCCTGCCGTGCGAGCTCCCGCTCGGCAGCGCCCTGCTCTTTCTTCCGCTCGCCCTCCAGCAGCTTCTCGTAGACGGCGAAGTCCGCGGGCGCAAGCTCCTCCCGCCAGACGGGCATGATCTTCGTCCGGAACTCCTTGATCCGCTGCTCGGCACGTCCCTGCGTGTCCGAAACGTCCAGGCTCACGGCCATGCATGTTGCGCGGAAGTACTCGCGCAGGGCGTCCGTCGGCTCCCACGGGATCACCTCGCGCGGGTCTTTGAGAAGCTCGTTGAAAACGCGCATGAAGGTCCCGTACGGCACAGGGCCCGTCCCGTTGTCATACATCTCCTGGATCTTGGCGATGAAGTCGACCCGTGGTGTCATAAGGAACCTCCAGCCCCCGAGTGCTCAGGATCTGGCGCGCCGCCGGCCATCCGTAGGTCGGGCGCACCTGTCACCTTATCTCCTCGACGAGCGCGATAAGCCGCCGGCCGTATTCGACGTACAGGCCATATGCGCTCTCGGCCTGCGAGGCGGCCTTGCCCTCGTGGACGACCGCCGCCAGGTGCGGCTCGATGGAGAACCCGCCCGCGTAACCCCGATCGAGCAGGTCCTTCACGACTTCCCTGACGCGCCCGTCGCCCTCGCCAGGGAAGGAGTAGGTCGTGGAGCCGTCCGTGCGTTTGGCGTCCTTGATGTGCACGTAAACGATGTGGTCCTTGACGGCATCGTAGTACTCCCAGGCGTCCTGGCCCTGACCGACCGGGTTGCCCGTGTCCCAGACCAGCTTCAG
>CAYUDW010000214.1:0-6050 GCA_964442595.1 uncultured candidatus Brocadiaceae bacterium | reverse complement strand
CCCCGCTTCGACGGGGACGAGGAAGGGGTCTCAGCGCCAGACCTTGAGCAGGCGAAGGCGATACTGGACCGATACGGCGCCAACTTCGAGCGGATCCAGTCCCTGTCCTTCCGCCACGAGCAGCGGACAGTGCGATCGGAGACCGAAACGGCGCTCGCTCAGAACTTCCAGCCCGGCAGCATGTCGCGGGTCGCGTCGAGCATCTCGTTCAGCATCTCCCAGGCGCGGTCGGTAGGGATCCGCACGAGGGGGTCGTGCAAGACGGCCTCAAGCGCCAGGTCCCGGTCCCGCTGGATCGCCGCGGCGAGTGTCGCCGTGTGCTGCTCGATGATGCGCTTCTGCCAGCCGCTGACGAGTGACGGCAACGGGCTCGCGACGATGGGTTCCACGGCGTCGCGGCGGTAGACCGCGTTCGTCTCGATTACAGCGCCCAGGGGCCAATGGGCGACCTGCCCCCGGTTGGGGACGTTCGCCGCGGCACGCATCTCTCCCATCCCCAGCAGGGCCAGCATCTGGACGGGGTACTCCTGGCCACCGCCACGGAGCTCCGCCGGCTGCTCCGGGCGCTCGCGGCTGCGATCATCCGGCCGGCTGGATAGGCGATAGCTGGAAGGTGTCAGGACAACGCCCCAGCGGTGCAGCGCCTCCTCGCTTGTGAGGTACCAGGGCAGGAACTCGACAAGGTGCCGGTCGCCGGCGATACCAAGCACGCCGAAGCGGCGCAGCAGGTCGAAAGCAACCAACGCGTCTCCTTCAAAGTAGTGCCCCTGCGCTTTGCGCTCATGCGCGACAGCTGAACGGTCGTCGAAGAAGCCCTTCTGTGCGATGGTGTCCCTCAATATCGGGAACAAATCCCGTCCACGCCACGAAGCGGAGGTGGCCATAACGAAGTGGTTCACGCCGGCCGCGTCCATCTCGATCTCCTGCCAGTTGCAGTCTTCCAGCCCGCACTGTTCCCGGAGGAGCTCCGCCAGATCGCGTTTCCTGTACATCATCTCGTGGCAGTAGCCGACGGCCTTTATGGCCGGTTCGGAGGCGTAGAGAGCCGCCACGCAGAGCGCCAGAGGGTTCGTGAAGTTCAGGACCCATGCGTTCGGACACTCGGCCATCACCAAGTGGGCATACGCCATGTAAAGCGGCACGCTCCGGAGAGCGCGGACGACGCCCGCCGGCCCGGCCGTGTCGCCCACCGTGTGTAGAATCCCGTACTTACGAGGGATCTCGATGTCGCTGACCATCATGGTGATCGGGCCGGGCTGGATGGCTATCACGACCAGGTCCGCCCCGCGGAGCGCGGCGGGCAGCGTCCGGTGTGCGCTGACGGTGAACTTGCTCAGTGCGTCCTTGCGCGCGAAGACCTCCTGACCCCATTGCGCATTGCGGCGCGCGGCCGTGAAGTTGATGTCGTAAAGGCGAATGTGGCCCGAAAGCAACGGGCGGATGGCCATCTCCACCATCATCTCCCGGGCCCAGTGGCGGCCACCACCTCCGATGCACGCGATGCGAACTTCTCGGCTACGGTCCGTCTGACTTGCCATGGGGCGGTCCTTTTGCGAAGACACAACCGCTCGGTAGTTGTTCCAGGACGGGCGTGCGGATGCTACCCGGCCGAGGGAGCCGGGGCGGCTTCGGGTATCTCCGCCAGGCAATCCGCGACCTCCGGCTGGTCGCCGTGGAGCTTGAGGCTCTGGGCGAAGAGCTGGACGGCCCGTTCGTAGGCGAGACACGAGGGTACCCTTGCCAGCCCGACGCGCATCATGCGCCGCCCTTCAAGGCCTGGGGCAAACACGCCAGCCGCAATCCGCGTCAAGCACAGAAACCGGCGTCAACGGTTTCTCGTAGCCGACAGCCTGTCATCACCAGCGGAAGAAACGGTAGGGGTCGTCCCATTCCTCCGGTACGTCGAGATAGAGCCCGTCCAGCCATCGCTGCTCGTCCGACCCGACGGGTCGGGAGAAGTGCTCAAGCAACGGCGTCTGGCCCGCGGCGCCCATGTTCGCCAGCAGTCGCGTGGTGACGTAGGAGAGCTTGCGGAACGTCCGCTTGACGTTCATCTTCTCGCCCGAGTAGTCCAGGTGCCAGGGCGCCAACTGGCAGAAGATCACGTTCGCGTCCTTCACCTGGCCCAGCACGCCGTCGCCGACGGCCATCGCGCCGCCCGAGACCAGGGGCAATTCGCGCGGGTCGCGGTTGTGCACGTCCGCTGGCGAGACGCCAACAAGCGCTGAACCTACGCCGAACGGCTCGAAGTAGGCGGCGATGTGCTCTGCCTGCGTCGTGCGGACGGGCGTGGGCAGGAACGTGCTGGCCTCCTCCCCCGTCAGGCCAATCCCCAGGACATGCCCGCCGCCCCTGAGGAACTCGCCAATGGTCGCCGAACTGCCGGCAAGCACCTGGCCGCCGCCGGGGCCTACTGCCAGGACCTGGTCAGTGGACAGCTCTCCCCCGTAGGTCGCAGGAGAGAGACCCGCCGCTTCGAGATGATCCCGGCCCGCCTGCTCGCCAGCGTAGACCACAGTGCGCCGCGGCTGCGGCTCCCAGTCCAGGACGTAGGGCACGATGCTGCGCGCGAGGGTTCTGGCGGCCGGATCGGCTTCCGTCCGACCTGCTACGTCCATCTGGCAGAACAGCACCATACCCTTGCCCTCCCGATACTCCATCAGCGTTGCGTACTGGAGGGCGTAGCCGCCGTCGAGGATGGGCAGGAAGTCGCCCGAGGCCGGCTTCTCGACGAGCGCAGAGGCTACGTTGCCTCGGTTGCCACACCGCCAGCCCCGCGGGACGGGGATGCCGCACCACTCGACGGTCGGCGCGCCGAACTGGCGGCTGAGTTCGTACTTCAGGCGCGGCGGCAGATTCGTGGCGTCGCCCCGCCAGTTCCAGAGATGCTCGTCGGCAAGGCCCGCCAGCAGTGCATGGTCAGGCACGCGCTTAAAGACCCAGCGCAGGCCGTACTCGGCGATCCGGAAGCCGAACCGCTTCTCAAGCACGTCTCCTGTCTGCTCGAAGACAACCACCTTCAGGCCGTCGCGAACGGCGGAGATGTCCGGCGCCGCCTCCCCCAACGTCAGGGCCCCCTTGCCGACGATGAAGACGTCGTACGCGGCCAGGTCTGCGTTCACCGCTCCTAGCCTGTCGAACGCGACCCCCAGGCTTCTGAGCAGCGCGGCCGTCTCGCCCACGGGGTCGTAGACGGCGATCCGTTCCTCGGTTCGGACGGGCTGAGGCGCCGGCAGCACGTCGATGGCGAAGGAGTCTTCCTGGCTCTCGCCGCTGCTGAAGCGGACGGTCGCCGAGAGCGTGTATTGCCCCGGCGCCAGGTCCGCCGGCAGCTCGAACGCGAGGGGGATGCGCTCCTGTTCTCCCGTGGGCAGCTCGATCTTCTTCGTGCCGCCCACTGCCTCCGGCAGGCCGAAAGACCACTCGCAATCGCACGTGACAGTCTGGCGCGAGTTGTTGATGAGGATGAGCTGCTTTTGGACGGTCTCCCCGGCCCGGAAGTTGTGGTTCTTGCTCGTGAAGGCGCCGGGCTTGCCGCCGATGTAGGAAAGCACCGGGGCGTTGTTGCGCTTCAGGGCCGCCGTCGAGAGCGGGCTGCCATAACCCTCCGGCGCGTTGATAGAGAGCCCCCAGGTGCGGAAGGCGCGCCAGTTCTCGGCGAAGTACATCGCAAGCACCGGGTCGCGTTCCGGATGCAGGTAGTTCAGCGTGTAGGGGTAATCAAAGCGCTGCCAGAGCTCGCCGTTGCGGAACTTCTCGGCCTCCCAGCGCAGGTTCGCCGCCTCGTGCTCGCTGATCTTGTACGACTCGGGCCCGAGGAACTGTGCGTTCCATTCCGCAATGCAGAACTCCCACGGCACTGCGGCTCGGCCGTACTCGCGCTTTCCCTTGTACCATCCGCGATACATGACCCAGTCCCAGCACAGGGGCACGCCGTACTCGCAGGTATGCACGGGTTTGACGCCGACCGTGCCCCAATGCTCGAACCAGTCGCTCATTTCCTGAACGGGGGTGAAGTTCGCGTAGAAGTTGCTGGTGTGCATCGAAGCCAGGTTGCCCGAGGAGTGGTGGTAGAGGACACGCGTCGGATCCAGGGCCTCCACGATGGCCTGGGCCCGCGTGGCATGCTCCACGTTGGTTCCGCGCGACCACGCCGACCTGTCCACCAGACCGTCGATCACGTCCGGGTTCATGTCCTCGGCGTAGCCGGTGCCGTTGTGACTGGTGGCGTAGAAGACGACGGACGGGTGGTTGCCCGCGACGCGGGTGTAGAACTCGGCGTGCTCGGCGTATCCGTTGCTCTCGTCGGCATCGGGGACGTCCCAATCGTAAGCGCTGAAGTGCGGCTGCGTCAGGGCCACGAGCGTGCCCGTGTCATCGGCAGCCCGAAGGACGCCATCGAAGCTCATGTGGGCGCCGGGCTGACAGCCGAAGCCGCCTGCCGCCACGAAGTTAATGCCGACGCTCCTGCGCTCCGCCAGGTTCTCGCAGGTGTCCTCGTAGCTCCAGGTCCGCTGGCCCCGAGCGAACGACAGAAAGATGCGGGAGCCGTTCAGATAGAGGTCGCGCCCCTCGATCCAGAACTCGCGAAATCCGAACCGCTCGGGCAGCGCTTCGTCCACCAGTTCGCCGTCCGAGTCCAGAATGGAGACGGTTACGTCATACTGGTTCTCTGGAGTGTGTAGGTCCCAGAGCCTGTCGGGTTGCCAGTTCTCGGTGAACGCGAAACGCCCGTTCGAGGCGTCGCCGCCACTGAAGGGCTCGCTCGTGAACTCCTTGACCGTCTCGTCGCCGTCCTTAACCCGGGCCCGGAGCGTGTACTTTGCGTTTGGATCGACACCGTCCAGCGCCGTGTTGAAGGTGATCTGCCAGTTGCGCACAGACGTTTCAACCCTCACGTGCCTGATGCGGGCGCCTTGCGGTGTCCCGACCAGCCAGACGTCACCGCAGAGGCCGCGCCGGTGCACCTCGCCCCGCACCTCTTTGGCCGCATCGCTGTCGCTGAAGGAAAGCATGACGCCCTTCAGAGGTAGGGCGAGGACGAGCATGCTCAACACGTGCTTCTCGCCGGGAGGGCACACCTGGGTGAGGTCCACCTCACCTGCGGGGAACCGCATGTCGGCGATCTTACGCCCATCCACGTGGACAGTCGCGAAGGAGTTCACGAACTCCGCGGTAAGTGCGACGCGCCGGCCCGCCCATTCCGCGGGCACGGCCAACTCCACCTGATACCACGCGGCGGTAACGCCCTGTTGCTGCTCTGTCTGCCTGCCGTCGCTGGGCTCTCCTCCCGGCCATGGGCCGGGTACCTGGACTTGGCTCCACCCGTCCGCCGGCACCTCATTCATCGCCTCCCCGGCTGGCTGCCATTGCCACAGCCCGGCCATCGAGACGCGTTCGCGCGTTGGCGTAACGTCCCGATCCGCTTCTTCCAGGTTCCACATGACCTATCCCTCCGGCGACACGGCGACCTGAACAGCCGACTAGCTCACCATGCCGCAGGCAAGAGCCACCAGCAAGCACACGGTCAGACTGCGCTTCCCGGCTCCTGACTCATGACAGCGCCGCCGTCGCCGGGTTTCGCCGCCTCGACCGAACGTTTCATCCTCCGGACCTCATTGATGGTCCGCCCATCGACTCCTCGGCACCCCGGAACCTGCCGACGGAGTGTACGCCAACAGCTCTGGCCGTTCAACCACTGGTTGTTGAGCAGGTCCTCCTCGACGCCGGTCATTCGCGTCGTCGCGTGCAGAGAGCCGGACGGGATCGTATCGGAGAAAGACGGAACTGGTGCATCCCTCGCGATGACAACGCCATCACCCATAGGAGAGAGCCAAGAGTTCCGCGCCGCACCTGGGGCATTCCTGCAGCATCTCCCCCCTTGTCCGCGTGAATCAGTCCAGCCTGTCAGCCGGCGGCTCAGTCGTATTGATCTCCAGCCATTCGATCTGGACCGCCTTGCCGGCGCTTCTGTTCGTCCACACTTCCGTATGGTCGCCGCCTTCGTCGTGCGGCGCAAGCGCGAGCAGCTTCCGGTCAGGTGCCGGCCG
>CAYUDW010000213.1:0-6053 GCA_964442595.1 uncultured candidatus Brocadiaceae bacterium | reverse complement strand
TCCTCGAACGTCCCCTTGAGCACGTAGCCGATGGCGGCGTTGTGCTGGATCTGCGTGGTGCCCTCGTAGATGGTCGTGATGCGGGCGTCGCGGTAGAGTCGCTCGACCTCGTAGTCGCGCATGTAGCCGCTGCCGGCCAGCACCTGGAGCGCGTCGTAGGCCACCTGGTTGCACATCTCGGTGGCGTAGTACTTGGCGACGGGCGTGAGGGCCCGCGCGAGGGTCAGCCAGTGGCGCCCCTGCTTCGCCAGCTCTTCCCCGTCGGGCAGGGAGGCAAGACCGCCGCTCTTCTTCAGGCGCTCGATGTTCTCCACCATGTCGACGGCGATGGCGGTGTCGTAGGTGAGCAGGCGCGAGGTCTCGACCTTCATGTGCATGTCGCCCAGCATCTGTCGCACGGCGGGGAACTGCCGGATGGGCCGGCCGAACTGCTCCCGGTCGGCGGCGTATTCGAGCGCTTCCTCCAGCGCCGCCTGCGCGATGCCGACGCCCTGGGCGGCTATCCCCAGACGCGCCCCGTTCATCAGCGACAGCACGTAGCTGGACAGCCCGCGCTTGCGCCGGCCGATCAGGTGCGCCGGGGCATCGTTGAACTGGAGCTCGCACGTGGGCGATCCGTGGATGCCCAGCTTCTCCTCGATGCGACGGACCTTCACCGCCGGCCCGCTTTCGCAGAGGAAGACCGACAGCCCCCGCGCGCCCGCCACATCCGGCTCGCTGCGCGCGAGCACCAGCAGCACGTCCGCGCAGCCGTTGGTGATGAACCGCTTGACGCCGCTCAGGCGCCAGACGCCCGCGGCCTCGTCCTCGGTCGCGCGCAACTGGACGTTGGTCAGGTCGCTGCCCGCGTCGGGCTCGGTCAGGGCCATGGCACCGGTGACGGCGCCGCTGCTGAACATCGGCAGGTACCTGGCCTTCAGTTCGTCGTCGCCGAAGTCGTTGACGGTCTCGGCGATGTCCTGAAGGCCGAACAGGTTCATCAGGCTGGCGTCGGCGCGGCTGACCAGCTCGATGGCCATCGTGTAGATGAGGACGGGCATGTTGAGCCCGCCGTACTTGCGCGGCAAGGTGAACCCCATCAGGTCGGCCTTGCGGAGCTGTTCGAGGGCCTCCCGCGTGCCCCTGGCGTAGGTGACCTTGCCGTCCTCGAAGCGGGCCTCCTCGCGGTCCACGTCCGCGGCGCGGGGGGCGATGAAATCGGCGGCGATGCCGCCCACGACCTCCAGCACGCGCCGGTAGCTGTCCATGGCGTCTTCGTAGTCGCTCGGCGCGTAGTCGAACTCGGCGGCCTCCGCGTAGCCGCGCTCCTGAAGCAGGACGACCTGCCGCAGGTCGGCGTTGTCCAGGAAGTCGAGGATGTCGCCGTTACCGGTGAAGAAGTTGGCCATGTTCGGCTCCGACCCTCACCTCGCGTGTTCCTTGTAGAGATCGATCAGCGCCGGTATCACCTCGTTCAGATCGCCGACGATGCCGTAGTGGGCGAACTGGAAGATGGGCGCGTCCGGGTCGCTGTTGATGGCGACGATCTTGCCGGACTCCTGCATGCCGGCCCTGTGCTGCACGGCGCCGCTGATGCCGCAGGCCACGTAGAGCTTCGGTCGCACCGTCGTGCCCGTCTGGCCGACCTGGTGGGCCTTGTCGATGAGGCCCGCGTCCACGGCGGCGCGCGAAGCCCCGACCTGGCCCCCGAGCGTCTCGGCCAGGCGGCGGATCAGCTCGAAGTTCTCCTTGTTGCCCACGCCGGCTCCGCCCGAAACGATGACGTTCGCCTTCTTCAAGTCGACTAGCTTCTCCGCCCGGTGCTCCTCGAGCAGTTCGACGCAGAACAACGCCGCGTCGAGCGCGCCGTCGAAGCGCCGCAGTGTGCCCGTGCGGCCCGGCTCCGCCGGCGCCATCCGCATCACGCCCTCGCGCACGGTGGCCATCTGGGGCCGCGTCTCCGGGTTCACGATCGTCGCGATGATGTTCCCGCCGAAGGCCGGGCGGATCTGGTAGAGCAGCTTCTCGTAGGTCTTGCCGCCCGCCAGGTCGCGATGGCTGCCGATCTGGAGGTCCGTGCAGTCGGCCGTCAGGCCCACCTGGAGGGCGGAGGCGATGCGGGGCGCCAGGTCGCGCCCGGTGGTGGTCGCACCGAACAGCACGATGGCGGGCCCGGCCTGCCCGATCATCTGCGTCAGGACTTCCGCGTAAGGCAACGTGGCGTAGTGCGCCAGGGCCGGCCGCTCCGCCAGGTGCACCTCGTCGCACCCATGTTCGAACAGCGTCTGCGCCAGGGGCTCGACCGAATCGCCGATCAGGAAGGCGCCGACCCGCCCGCCCAGCTCGGCCGCCAGCTCCGCGGCCTTACTGAGCAGCTCCAGGCTGACCTCGGCCACCTGCCCGTCCTGGACCTCGGCGAATACGCAGACGTCCTTCGGCTCTTCCATGCTGCCGTTCCTTCGCGTCGTGTTCTTGCTCCTACTCCTGCTCTCACTCGTGCTCCGAGATGACACGGGAGGAGTAGGAGTAAGAGCAAGAGAAAGGTGGTTAGTCGAAGATGTGTTCGTCCATCAGTTCTTCTATCAAGGCGCCGAGCCCTTCGGTGGTGGGCTCGACGCGTTTGTGTTCTTCGGAGGCCAGCCGGACGCCTTCGATCTTCTTGACGCGGGTCGGGGAACCCGATTTGCCGATGCGTTCCAGGTCGCATCCGGCGTCCTCGGCGTCCCACTGCTCGATCAACAGGTCCCGCTCGCGCAGGGCGGTCGCGTCCTGCTCGGCCCCGTCGCCCAGTTCCCCGGCCGCCCTGGCCTTCTTGTACTTCATCAGGCGCTTGGCCGAGGGCGGGCGAGGGTCGTTCGCGCTTGACGTCACGGTGAGCAACGCCGGCAGCGGCCCGCGCATCACTTCGAAGCCGTGCTCCAGGCCGCGCCTCACGACGATGCCATCGGGGCCGACCTCGCGGACCTCCTCGACGTAGGTGAACTGGGGCAGGCCGAGCTTCTCGGCGAGCTGCGGGCCTATCTGCGCCGTGTCGCCGTCTATGGCCTGCCGTCCGCAGAGCACCAGGTCCGGCTGGCCGGTCTTGCGGATGGCGCAGCTCAGGGCATAGGAGGTGGCCAGCGTGTCCGAGGCGATCAGGCGCCTGTCCGTCAGAAGCACAGCTCGGTCCGCGCCGCGGTAGAGGCACTCGCGCAGCTCGTTGGCGGCCGACGGGAGGCCCATCGTCAGGACGGTCACGCTTCCTCCGTGGGCCTCCTTGACCTGGAGGGCCATTTCGAGCGCGTTCAGGTCTTCCGGGTTCACGATGGCCGGCAGGGCGGCGCGGTTGACCGTGCCGTCTTCCTTCATGGCTTCGCCGGTCAGGTTCTCCGTGTCCGGCACCTGTTTTATGCAGACGACTATCTGGTAAGCCACTTTGCTTCCCGTCGTTGCTGGTCAGGTTGTGAGGCGGGCTGCCTCGGGATCGCGAGAACCGCGCGCAGGCGCCCGCGAAGTCCGTCTGCGTGTGGCCCCGTGCATTTGACTATAGTGAAACGGGGCGACTGCCTTCAAGCAAAAGCGCCGCAGCCGCCCCAAACAGAAGCCCGACTTCCTGCAAGCAGGAAGCCGGGCTGGGTCCGCCTCTTCGCCCCGGGTCATGCGCGCTGCACGTTAGTGGCCCGGAGTCCCTTGTCTCCCTGTGTTATCTCGAAGGTGACGCGATCTCCCTCCTCCAGCGTCTTGAAGCCTTCCATTTCCACCGATGAGTAGTGGACGAAGACGTCTTCACCGGCGTCGTCCTGCTCGATGAAGCCGTAGCCCTTCCTGTTGTCAAACCACTTTACGACGCCTTCAGGACACACCTCGCGCAACTCCTTGAGCCGCAGTACACGAAAGCGCTGACCTCGCCCGCAGCTCGCGATGGCAGCGCCATTACCCAAATGATGCACCACAATATAGGCCGAAAGCGCCCTCTTTGTCAAGCATTCGGGCAGCTCAAACCCCGTCGCATGTATGGGAACGGTCGCCTGCCGTCATCGCCTGACGTGCCGTGCGCAGGCCTGCATGCAGCGCCGAAGGCGAGATGGGCGTCCGCGTGGCCCCCTTCCGCGTCACGCGTGCGTTGACAGGTGCGGCCGTCTGGCCTACAGTACCGCCGTCTACCCGCACGAGAGGCCCTGGACGGAGGGAGAGCATTGCAGGAGATACCCAGACCCGAGCACCCGCGCCCCGACCTGCGCAGAGACGACGACTGGTGGATCAACCTGAACGGCGCCTGGCAGTTCGAGATCGACCGCAGCGCCTCGGGGGAAGAGCGGGGCTACACGAGAGGGCACGAGCTGGGCGCCGAGATCGTCGTTCCTTTCTGCCCCGAGAGCCGCCTGTCGGGCATCGGCGATCGCGATTTCATGGACGCGGTCTGGTACCGCCGGTTCATCGAGGTGCCGCAACGCTGGCAGGGCCGCCGCATCCTCCTGCACGTCGGCGCATGCGACTACCTGACGACGATCTGGCTGAACGGCCGGCGCGTCGGTGACCACGAAGGCGGCTACACGCCCATCACGGTTGAGCTGACCGATGCGATGGAGGGCAACGGCCGCGACGAGCTTGTGGTGCGGGCCGCGGACGACATCCGTAGCCTCGCGGCGCCCCGCGGCAAGCAGTCACCGCGCTACGAGTCCTTCGGCTGCCAGTACACCCGGACGACCGGCATCTGGCAGACGGTCTGGCTGGAGGCCGTCCCCCGCACTTACGTCCGCAACGTTCACGTGTGTCCGGACCTGGAGAACTCGTCCTTTGCCGTCGAGGTCCACGTGGCGGGCTCGGGCGCGTTTGCGGGCTCAGTCGCCGCGCTGGCCGAGGGCGCGCGGGTCGCGTCGCGGGACTTCCGCGGGCGGGGCGCGGCGTGCGTCCGGCTTCAACTTGATCTGCCCGAAGCTCGGCCCTGGTCGCGGGCCGATCCGTTCCTCTACGAGATCGTGGTGGACCTGGAAGGGGAGGGCGGCGCCGACCGCGTGCGCACCTGGGCCGGCCTGCGCAAGTTCCACGTCGAGGGCAACCGCTTCTACCTCAACAACGAGCCCATCTTCCTGCGCACGGTGCTTGACCAGGGGTTCTATCCCGACGGCGTCTACACCGCGCCTGCCCTGGACGCTCTCGAGAAGGACATCCAGGCGTCGCTTTCGTTCGGGTTCAACGGGGCCCGGCTTCATCAGAAGGTCTTCGAGCCGGCGTTCCTCCATGCGTGCGACCGCATGGGCTACCTTGTCTTCGGCGAATTCGCCGACTGGGGCTACGACTTCTCGGACCCGCGTTTCGTCCACCGCATCCTCAGCCAGTGGACCGAGGTGCTCATGCGCGACCTGAACCACCCGGCCGTCATCGGCTGGTGTCCGCTGAACGAGACTATGCAGGCAGGCACCGCCCCGTACGGCGAGTGGGCGACGCGGCGGCTCTACCGTCTGACGAAGGCCATCGACCCCTCGCGACCGATGGTCGACGCGTCGGGCTACTTCCACTTCGAGACGGACGTCTGGGACTGCCACAACTACAGCCAGGACGTCGACGGCTTCGCGGCAGCCTTCGAACCCCTGGAGCGCGGCGACTGGGCCGACGCCTTCACCAACACGGATCGGCAGCTCCCTTACGACGGCACGAAGCCCTACTTCGTGAGCGAGTATGGCGGCATCGCCTGGTCGGAGGAGGCGGCGGCGGACGACGCGTGGGGCTACGGCGACCGGCCGCGCAGCCGCGAGGAGTTCCTGGCCCGCTTCCGCGGCCTGACGGAGGCGCTGCTGCGCAACCCCGGAGTGGCCGGTTTCTGCTATACGCAACTGACGGACGTCGAACAGGAGATCAACGGCCTGATGACCTATGACCGCCGGTTCAAGTTCCCGCCGGAGCAGATCGCTGCGGTCGTCGGACAGAAGGCCGCCGTGGAACGATGAACGTGCGTCGCGCGCTGACGATGGCGTTGCTGCTGGGCCTCGCCGTTCTGGCAGGGGCATGCCGGTCCCGCCCCGGCGGCGGGGTGCAGCCGCCCCTGCGGCCCAGGCCCGTCGTGGGCCTGGCCGGCCAGAGCTACGCCTACGTGG
>CAYUDW010000212.1:0-6099 GCA_964442595.1 uncultured candidatus Brocadiaceae bacterium | reverse complement strand
TGTCCATCTCCGTCGCGAGAATCCGGCACTACCGAACGGGATGCGGACCGGTCGCTTCCGGCGCGCGTCAGGGCTCCACGGACGTGATGCCCTCCCGAACGGCGTACTTGATCAGACCGGCCAGGCTATCCACGCCGAGTTTCTTCATGATGTGTCGCCTGTGGGTGGAGACCGTCTTGACGCTGACATGCAGCATACCGCCGATCTGCTTCGTGCGCTTGCCTTCAGCCAGGAGTTGAAGCACTTCCCGCTCCCTGGGCGTGAGGCTGGAAAGGGCCGATGGCGCTCCGCGGGACACGTAATCCACGTAGTCTGCGGCCACAGCGCTCGCAATCTCCGGCGCCAGGTAGGTTTCCCCCACGACGACGGTTTGGATTGCTTCCACAAGCTCGTCGAACTGACACCCCTTCCGCAGGTATCCGGCCGCGCCGGCAAGGAGCATCTCCCGGACGAACCGCTTGTCGGAGTGCATCGAGAGGGCGATCACCCTGGTACTCGGACAGGCATCCATGATCTGACGCGTGGCATCCATGCCGTTCAGATCCGGCATGGCAATATCCATGACGACGACGTCGGGCTTGAGCTTCCGCGCCAGTTCGACGGCTTCTCGCCCGGTCTCGGCCTCGCCGACGACGAGCATATTCGTCTCTTCCAGCAGGAGCGCCCGAATGCCCTCGCGGACTATCCTGTGGTCATCAGCCAGAAGAATCCGTGTGCCCATGTTCTCCCCCCCGTTTAGGAGTTAGCCCCTTCCGCCATAGGTAATGTGGCAGTAACAACGGTCCCGTCGCCCGGTGACGAATCTATCGTCAAAGTCCCGCCCAGGTGCTCCAGGCGTTCGCGAACACTGAACAGCCCGAACCCGCCTGCTCGGTTGCGGCGCGGGTCAAGCCGTTCGACGTCGAACCCGACCCCGTTGTCAGCCACTTCAACCAGCACCGCACCCTTTTTGCTCCTGATGCGCACTTCCGCCTTGCCCGTCTTCGCGTGCTTGACCACGTTCATCAGCAGCTCGCGCACGGCCTTAAACAGCAGGGACCGCACGTCGTTCGTCATGGACGCGCTATCGCCGTGCGAATTGACCACGACCTCCAGGCTGTGCTGCTCACGCATTTGCTCGGCCAGCAGTTCCACGGCCGCTCCCAGTCCCAGCTCATAGAGTACGGGCGGACTGAGTTCGAATATCAGGGACTGCATGGTGTGAGAGGCCTGGTCGATCAACTTACAGATGTCCTGGAGCCGCCGGGCGAAGTCGGCGGAATAGGGCTTCTGCTGAAGCACGCCCAGCCGCATCCCGGCTATCGCCAGCAACTGGCCGACGCTGTCGTGCAGGCCGGAAGCTATCCGTCGCCGCTCCTGTTCCTCCGCCAGAGAGAGCTGGGACGCCAACGAACGGAGCCGTTCCTGGTGGTCGCGAAGCTCGGCTTCGGCGCGCTTCTGCTCGGTCACGTCTTCCATGGTCGTCAGCAGAACATCCTCGTCGCCCAGCCTGAGCGCGGTGATGGTCAGTCGGGCCACGTAGGGCGTGCCGTCCTTGCGCTTCAGCCTGACCTCCAGGTTGCGGATCATCCCATCCCTGTCGAGCTGCCGGAGAACACCGTCCCGGTAGGTGGGCTCCATGTAGGTGTCCCTGATATTGACCGCCCGCAACTCCTGCACCGAGTAGCCCGTTATCCGGCAGCCGGCTTCGTTAGTGGCGAGCACCTTTCCGTCCCGCGATGCAACGCCGATCCCCACGGGCGCATTCTCGAAAAGGGCCTGATAACGCAACTCGGCCTCTCGCAGCGCCCGCTCGGACCGTTCGCGCTCGCTGATGTCTTCGACCACCTCAATGAAACCAGCCACATCCCCGTCGCCAGAATAGACTGGGAAAGCCTTTATCCTAACCGGCAATCGCGTGCCGTCGTCCCGGACTCCTTCCGTCTCCACTTCGTGTGTGTCTCCAGTCGCCATTGCCCTCGTTCCGGGACAGTGCAGACAAACGGCGTCGCGCTTCTCGAACTCCTCGTAGCAAAGCTTCCCTACGAACTCCTCGGGACTCTTGCCGAAGGTCCTGGCGTGCCACTCGTTCGTCATGACGATCCTGTGATCGCGGTCTATCAGCGACACGCCCAGGTCCATGTTCTCGACCAGCGTCCTGTAGCGCTCTTCACTTTCCCTCAGGGCTTCCTCAAAGCGCTTGCGATCCGTGATGTCAATGGAGACACCGAGCACCTTGTCCATGTTGCCGGCATCGTCCAATATGGGGAAGGTCGTCAGAATGGCGGGGAAGCGCTCCCCCGACTTCCGCGCCAGGTCCAGCTCGGCGGCCGCGCTCTTTCCGCTTCGGCGCATCCGCTCGGTTACGGCGGCGAAGTTCTTCACCTGGTCGGGAGGATGCAGGATCGCGAGGGGTCTGCCGACGGCCTCCTCCCGGCTGTAACCGAAGATGTTTTCCGCTCCCGGACTGAAGTCCAGGATCCGCGCCTCCGGGCCCGCCAGATCGGTCGTCACGAAAGCAACGTTGCGTGCCGCCTCGAAGGTGGTCCTCAGCCGCTCCTCGCTATCCCGGAGTGCGGCCTCAGTCTGCTTCGCACTCGTGACGTCTCGAGCGGTGCCGACCATGGCGATCATTCGACCCGAACTGTCCGGGATGGCGGCCCGTCTGACGCTCAGCCAGACGTAATGGCCGTCCTTGTGGCGGATCCGTAACTCCTCTTGCTCGGCGTCTTCCGCCCCCCGGTCGAGGCGGGCGCCCACCTGCATGGCCCGCTCCCGATCATCGGGATGCAGCAGTTCGCCGCCCCTTGGTGGCTCCACCCCGATCAGCTCGTCGGCTGTCCACCCGAGCACGCGCTCGCAGACCGGACTCACGTAGGCCGCCGCGCCGACACGGAGGTCCCACACGAACACTATGTCCTGGACCGCTTCGAGCAATAGCCGCGCCGGCGGCTCGCCCCTCTGCAAGAGGTCCTCGATACCCTCAGGCTGGGCCCGTGACCCCTCCAGCTCGGCGATGCGCCGGCGCAGGGCCGCCAGCTCAGTCAGGAGCTGCTCCCGTGTCTTCGCATAGTCGTTCATCTGACGGCAAACCGGCCCGGCCCTCGAAAGCCAGACCACCCCACTGCATGGCATTGGACAGTTTCCGCCGCGGGCACGAGCCCACGTTGCCGTGATTATAGCACCCAGACACCTGATGTCACGTGCAATCTGGCCGGCAAGGGAAGCCCTGGCCCCGCGTCGGACCAATGGTGCCCCCGTTGACTATGTTGCTCTGTAGGCGCTTCGTGGGCTCGCGGCCGGCCTGACTCTACATCATTTTGCTCTCTGGAAGCTGGCGCGCAGGAGCCGGGCGGACGGGATCCCAGGGCTTGCCCGCCCCGCTGTGCGGCGGGCGATTCTAGCCGATCAGGGAGACCGACTCCATGAGCTTCTGCGCGCTGCCAGCCGGCCCGGTAAGGTAGACGACGGCGGTCGAGATCGGAACCGGGCGCGCTGCAACAGGGCGGCCCACGATGTCCATGCATTCGGCATCCTCGGGTACTGAGGCAGTGGCTCGCCCGTTGGCCGTCCAGAGGACGAGCACGGCGCGCTCGCCCGTCTCGAATCCCACGCAGTAGCCGTCACTGCCCATGCGTTTCTCGCCACAGAACTCAGGCCGTGAACCCATCAGGTCCGCCAGAACGGCGAGGGCCGGGAACAACTTCGCCGGCGCCCCGCCATACTTGAAGAAACAGCAGCCGTTGTGGGGCGTGTTCACCTCTCCGCCGACCCCGGCATGGAAGAAGAACTTCTCCGCACCGCGTGCCATCATCACCACGAACAGGCGGATCGTGTACTCGGCGCATTCCCGCTCGCCCGGCAGCATTCGGTCGCCCTGCCACCCGCCCCGCACCTGCACAAACGGACGGATGGGCGGATCGTCGTCCCCGTAATAGGACAACTCCGTGATCCAGATCGGCTTCCGCCCGCCGTGCTCGTCCATGTGCTGCAGCATAGCGTCCGTCTGAGGGATGAAGTGCTCGGGGGTCAACTCGCCCCTCCCCGGGTACATGTGCAGCACGAACACGTCGACATAATCCATGCAGCCGGCGTCGATCACCTCCGTCGTGAGCTTGCGCGGAAGGCTCCCGATCCCGCCGATGACGGTGCAGGCGGGGTCCGCCCTGTGCATCGCGGCATAGGCGAGCTTGAGGAGTTCGACGTAGTCCGTCGGTTTGTAGTCCCCGGTCCGTGCCGGCAGCGCGTAGTGGGTGTAGATCGGCTCGTTGAGGAACTCCCAGACCTGCACGCGGTCCTTGTAGTGGGACACGGCCTTCTCGACGAAATCCGCCAGCCTTGCCGGGTCCTTCGGCGCCCAGGCCAGGTCCCGGGGAACACGACCCACGCCAGCAGCCTCCGCAGGAGCGGTCGTGTTCCACGTGGCCGACGGATAGGGAGGCAGCAGGGCCATCAGGTTCACGTCCTCGGCCACTATCCGGTCAACCTGCACGTCCCCGATCTCCCAGCGGTACTCGCCGGGAGAGGGCTCCAGGTCATGCCACTTGAGCGACCAGTCCCTGTACCACGTGACGCCGGCTTTCTTCGCCAGGTGAGTCAGGTAGGGGTCGGCGAATGCGTGGTTCACGCCGAGGATGGTGTCCTTCTCAGTCGGGCGAGGCACCACTGCCAGCCGAGTCCTCCCTTCGCCGGCCATGGTCGCCCCCTCGCACTGCGCCTGCACGCGGTAGAAGCCCTTCCAGTCTGCCGGCAGGGGGACGCTCCTCTCTGCGGAGGAGCGGGGCGCGACGTCCACGGAGACGGGCCCCAGTTCGACGCTCCCGTCGAAGAAGTCCGTCACCTGAAACGCGACTTGCGGCCGAGCCGCCGCATCCCCGTTGTTGTAGGCGCGCAGAGCGAGAGAGGTTTCCCCGCCCTCGACGAAGATGCCGGCTTGCGCGGAGGGCTCCAGGCCCACCTCCACGGGAGCGTACGGCTCGAACGACGTCGGCCGCTCGCCTTCCTCAAGCTGCACCGCGTCGACGTCAACGACTGCATCTATGTCCACGTGCACGTTGACCGCCCGCGTCAGATCCGGCCCCACCGCGACGTAGAGGTACGGGTTCTCCGGCCTGAACGTGAACGAGTAACGGTGCCACTCGGCCGACAGCGACACGCGCCGCCGAAGGTCTTCCACATTGGCCCCGGCGGCCTCGCGGAGGTCTTGGGTCCGGACCCCCAGGGCGGCCGTCACGCCTTCGACGTTGGCCCTCATGTCGCAGGACAGCGTGTAGGGTCTCCCCGGCTCCACCCGTATCCAGCCCAAGCTCGCGGCCAGCACTGTCCGCAAGCGCATCGTCATCGGCTCGTAGTAACCCCAGTGGAGCACCAGGCCTTCCCTGGCGCCCATGGGCACGCGCAGGAAGTGACGGCCGTGCGTCCCGCCGGAGGATTCGATGGTGCCGGGCAGGCGGTCAAGGCTGCCCCACGAAATGGGTTCGCCCCACGCCGACCAGCCGATCCTGCCCAGCTCGAACGAGCCATTCGGCACGAGGTTCTTCCCTGGCCCGCGGGGGACCGTGTTGGTGACCACGATTCCGGCCGGGTCGAACTCCGTGACGCGAACGTCGGCCACGTAAAGGACGCCCAACTCCCCGAACCGAAACTGGAGCCGCCCCTTCTCGGCAACCGGCCGGTCGGTCCGGAAGGGGATGCGCTGCTCCGTCCACGAATCGGTAACCCACAGGCAATGATCCAACCCGCACGGCTCCGACGTGTCGGTGTCAATCAGACGCGCACAGGCAGTCTGCTGGCGGATGCCTTCCGCGCGGACCAGGCAGGTGAGCTCGTAATGCCGGCCCTGTTCGAGGCGCACCCCGCCCACCTGTTCGAGTATCGCCTGCCGAGACTGCATGGGCCCTTCGGCACGGCTGCACTCCAGCCTCGCACAGGACCGACCGTCCTCCTGAACGGCGGTCAGTTCCAGGCTGACGCACTCCGGGTCTCCGGACGCCTCCCAGCCAACGGGTCTGCCGTCCTGCACCAGGGAGAAATCGCCATTCCTGACAAGATTGTCCATTGCAGATCCTCTCGACTCTCAAGAAACCCCCTGGCCTGCTTGCAGCGTCCAGGGCCCCACGA
>CAYUDW010000211.1:0-6151 GCA_964442595.1 uncultured candidatus Brocadiaceae bacterium | reverse complement strand
ACGCTCCGGCCGGCATGCACTCGATCACCCGGCCGGACCCTCACGCTGTATTGGTCCGCGCAGGGCAGGTACAGTTCAACGCGGCTTCCCAGCTTCACCATGCCGAACCTCTCGCCCTTCGTAAGCACGTCTCCGACGCGTGCCGCACACACTATGCGCCTGGCAATCACCCCGGCAATCTGGCAGACCAGGAGGCGGCGCCCGTCTTCCAGTTCCAGCCCCAGGAAGCAGCGCTCGTTTTCCGCGACGGCTGCGCCGCTACGCGCGTCATGGAAGCTGCCCGGGCGGTGGCTGACCCAGCAGACGCGGGCGTCCGCCGGCGAGCGGTTCACGTGCACGTCCAGTATCGACATGAAGATGCCGATGCGCACGCACGGTCCCTCGACAGTGGGCGCCTCCTCCATCTCCGTAACGTCCTGCACCGTCCCGTCCGCAGGGCTGAGCAGGTCCGCCGGGGCGCAATCCGCCTTGCGCTCGGGGTCGCGAAAGAAAGACAGAACGGCGAGCCACAGGACGGCAAGAGGAATCGCCGCCGGCCACCAGAACAGAAGGGCCACCGCCGAGGCGGCAGCGAAGAAAACGCTGAGGCCGGCTACCTCACGCAGACCGTATATGGTCAGCGGAATCCGCAAAGCTGATCTCTCGCTGCACGTGCGCAAAGGAGGGCTGAGAGGCACGTGCCTGGAGTATTCCACACGGCTGCCGGAGTTGTCAAGCCGGCCGGGCGCATGTTGACATCGCGCGAAGCTTCCTGTTATCACTGTATAGTCGCGGCGGCGGTGCAACGGCCGGCCTATGCTTCGGGGACGAACGTGGCTCGGGTCTTCTCGCTCAGGTCCTTCTGGCTGCCAGTGCTGCTCGTCACGTTGGTGGTCGCTGCGTTCGGTGCAGTGCTCGGGCGCCACGGCCGGCAGTTGCGGGCAATGCTTGCGAAACAGGGCGTCCTTACGGACGAGCTGGCCCGGCTCAGGAGCGAGAACGCCAGGCTGCGGGCGGAGCGGGATGCGTTGCTCAGTTCGGCTGGATCCGCCGAACGCGTGGCGCGTGAGGACTTCGGCTTCGCCGGCCCGGGCGAGAAGGTGAGTGACTTCCAGGCCTCCGCGGATGCCCGGGTTCGGCCCTCCGGCGGGCCCGAATCGGGTCCTTCGACCTGGCAGAAGGCGCTCATGTGGCCCGGGCTGCCCCGCGTTCTGCCTGCCACGGCTTTCGTCGTGACCGCCGTCGTCTTTGGGCTTCTGAACGCAGTCTCGGCGGCGCGTGCCGGCCGCGCGCAATGAGCGGCGCTCGGCTCGCGCCCACGCGGACGGAGACGGCCCACAGAATCCGTGTCCGGGCTGCGTCCCGAGTGGCTGGTTGGCTGACTGAGTTGGGGATCATGAGAATGGACGTCGGAGCTTACGTGGAGAAAATGGGTACGGCTGCGAAGCGCGCCGCCGCACGGATGGCGTGCGCCTCGTCCGCCCTGAAGGACGAGGTGCTGGAACGGATGGCCTGCAATATCCTGGACTCCAGCGGCGAGCTAAAGGAGGAAAACCGCAGGGACCTGGACGCCGCCAGGGAGGCGGGGCTGTCCAGTGCCTTGCTGGATCGCCTGGAGCTGACGGACAAGAGGATCGACGGCATGGCCGCGTCCATCCGCAAGGTGATCGCTCTGCCCGACCCGGTCGGCCGGATCATGGACGGATGGGTCCGCCCCAACGGGCTCAAGGTAGACAGGGTGCGCGTCCCCATCGGGGTCATCTGCATGATCTACGAATCCCGCCCGAACGTCACGGCGGACGCCGCCTCGCTCTGCCTCAAGAGCGGCAACGCGGTCATACTGCGCGGCGGCAAGGAGGCCATACATTCGAACCTGGCCGTCCATCGCCAGTTCGTGAAGGCCTGCGAAGGCACCGGCATAGATCCGAAGGCCGTGCAGATGATTGACACCCCGGACAGGGAAGTGGTCAACCAGCTTCTCCGCGCCGATCAATACGTCGACCTGGTGATCCCGCGCGGCGGCAAGGGGCTGATCCGCACCGTGGTGGAGACGGCGACGATGCCCGTCATCAAGCACTACGAGGGCATCTGTCACGTGTACGTGGACCGGGCCGCGGACCTGGACATGGCCGTCTCCATATGCCACAACGCGAAGTGCCAGCGGCCCGGCGTCTGCAACGCGATGGAGACGTTGCTGGTTCATCAGGACGTCGCCGAGGAGTTCTTCCCGAAGATGTTGCCCGTCTTCGAGAAGGAAGGCGTCGAGCTGCGCGGGTGCGAGAGCTGCTGCAAGATGGCGCCCTCCATGAAGAAAGCCACCCCGGCGGACTGGACGACGGAGTACCTGGACCTGATCCTTGCCGTGCGCGTCGTCCGAAGCGCGGACGAGGCAATCGACCACATAAACCGCTTCGGCTCCGGCCACAGCGACGCCATCGTGACGCGCGACTTCGCCGCCGCTCAGAAGTTTCTGGATGAGGTGGACTCAGCCGCGGTGTTCGTCAATACGACCACGCGTTTCGACGACGGCGAGCAGCTCGGCCTCGGCGCGGAGATCGGCATAAGCACGGACAAGCTCCACGCGCGCGGGCCCATGGCTCTCCAGGAGCTCACCACCTACAAGTGGCGCATCATCGGCAACGGCCAGTTGAGAACTTGAGATGCCGCAGCAGACCCACGGTACCGAACCGCCCCGGGCCGTCGGCCTGCTCTGCGGTTCGGGCCTGTTGCCCGTTCGCGTGGCGCAAGCCCTGGCGGCCGACGGGGTCCGCGTGGTCGCCATCGGCATCAAGGGGGAGGCCGATCCCGAGATCGCCGGATTCGCCGACGAGGTCCACTGGACGGGCGTGGCTAAGCTCGGCGCCTGGATACGCCTCCTCAAGGGGTCGAAAGTGGACGCCGTCCTGATGTGTGGCGGCATCCGCAAGCGCAGGATGTTCGATGGGCAGGGCTCACTGCTGCCCGACTGGCGGTCCTTCCAGCTCTTCTACCGGGAGCTGCGCACCAGGGAAGACCATACGATCCTGGAAGCCGTTGCAGCCGAGTTCGAAAAGGAGGGCCTGCCCGTGGGCAGCGTGCCCGAGTACTGCCCTGGGCTTATGGCTCCGCGCGGATGCATCACGCGGCGCCACCCCGCGGCCGACCAGTGGGGCGACATACGTTTCGCCTGGCCCATCGCCAAGCAGGTCGCCGCCCTCCAGATCGGCCAGTGCATCGTAGTCAGGGACCGGACGGTCGTGGCGGTGGAGGGCATCGACGGCACGGATGCCGTGCTCGAGCGGGGCGGGGCCCTGGCCGGCGGCGGCGCCGTGGCGGTCAAGGTGGCCAAGGACGGTCATGACGTGCGGTTCGACGTCCCGTGCATAGGACCCGATACCGTGGACACGCTCGGACGGGCGGCCGTGGCCGTCCTGGCCATTGAGGCCGGGCGAACCATCGTGCTGGATAGGGACGTGGTCGAAGCGAAAGCCGACGAAGCGCGCGTCTGCATCGTGGGCGTCAGTGCCGAGGACGTGGGCGATGGCGCATGAGGACGCCCCGCGGCACGCGCGGCGGCGGCCACCGGGGGAGGTGGGGTTCGCGTGAGGATAATCAGCGGCATCGCCAGAGGCACCAGGCTGGGTACGCTACCGGCCCCGGCTCTCCGGCCGATGCTGGACAGGGTCAAGGAGTCGCTGTTTAACATCATCCGGGACGCTGTTCCGGGCGCGAACGCGCTGGACCTCTTCAGCGGCAGCGGAGCCCTCGGCCTGGAGGCCTTGAGCCGGGGCGCTGCCAGGTGCACCTTCGTTGAGAGCGATGCTCAGCTTGGCCGGCTGGCCATGGAGAACGCACGCAGGTGCAAGCTTGCGGACAGGTGCGTGCTGGTGGAGGGGGACGTGCTGAAGCTGGCCCAGCGCATGCCCCCCGACGAAGGCTTGCCTGCCGGGCTGATCTTTGTGGATCCGCCCTACGCGCTTGTGGACGATCCCAACCGACGCGCTGAGCTGTTCGCGGCGCTGGAAGCCCTGGGCGGCGGCTGGATCGAGCCGGGCGCGTTGCTGGTGCTTCACCACCGGCCCATCCCTTACGCGATCTGGCCATCCCGTCGCCTTCGGGAGAGCGACAAACGCATCTACGGCCGTAGCCAGCTCACCTTCTTCGATTTGTCAAGGCGCCAGGCGGATGACTGAGCAGGCAGGCGGGCGAGCGCAACTGACCGTTCGAGCTCCGGCGAAGGTGAACCTGTCGCTGGAAGTGCTGGGCGCGAGGCCGGACGGGTTTCACGACATCCGCACCGTCATGCAGGCGGTGAGCCTGTGCGACGAGATGCACTTCCGTTCCCGCGACGACGGCCAGGTCGGTCTCACGTGCTCTGAGCCTGGCCTTCCCACCGATGATCGGAACCTCGTGTCGCGTGCGGCCTTGACGCTACAGGAACGGCTCGGAGTGCGCGTCGGCGTGGACGTCGATCTCGTGAAGCGGATCCCGGTGGGGGGCGGACTGGGTGGCGGAAGCTCCGACTGCGCCGTCACGATGCTGGCCCTGCGCAAGCTCTGGGGTCTCGACGTCGACGTGCACCGGCTGGCGGACATTGGCGGAGAACTCGGGTCCGACGTCCCTTTCTTCTTCTGGGGCGGCACGGCCCGTTGTGAAGGCCGGGGAGAGCGCATTGAGCCCATCGAGTGCGCGCGAACATTCCACTACGTGCTTGTCACTCCTCCCTGCCCGGTCTCGACGGCAGCGGTCTACGCTGTCGCCGGAAGCGGCTTGACAACGGGCAGCCATGCAAGCGAGAATGTAGGCAGGGCAGTGAAAGAGGGCAACGTGGGGCTGCTGGGCGCTTCGTTGCAGAACGGCCTGCAGGACGCCACGCTGTCCCTGCATCCTGAGTTACGCAAGCTTTGGAGGAAGCTGGAGGATCTGAGGGCCGGCTGTAACGCCCGGGGTATGCTGCTTTCGGGCAGCGGGTCGAGCTTTCTGATGTTGTGTGATGGGGCTGGGGAAGCACAGCGGGCTGCGCGGTTCCTGTCATCTGAGTTGCAGGTGCCCTGTGCGGCGGCACATAGCCTGCCGGCGTGGCGCGACCGTTTTTCTTTGCTGAGAGTTCGGAGGGGCCACCTTTGAATATCACCGAAGTCCGCGTGAAGCTGATGCAGAATCGTTCTGACAGGTTACGCGCTTTTGCCAGCATAACGATTGACGACGACTTCGTGGTGCACGACCTGCGAGTGATCGAGGGACGTAGCGGTTTCTTCGTCGCCATGCCAAGCCGCAAGCTCAGCGATAGCTGCGGCAAGTGCGGATCGAAGAATGAGCTGAGGGCGAAGTTCTGCGGCAATTGCGGCGGGCGTCTGGACGAGCACCGTGCGACCCGCGGATCCCAGGCTCGCGATAAGTTCCACGTCGACGTGGCGCACCCGATCAACACCGCCTGCAGGGAGATGCTCCAGGAGGCCGTGCTCCGGGCATACCACGAGGAGGCAGGCAGGGCTGCCGACGGATTGCCGCCCTCGCGTGAGTACTCCGTGGAAGACGTGGACGAGCTGACGGACGATTACGCCGAGGTCGAGTACGACGAGTCGGCGGAAGCGTCTCAACCGCAGGAACCGGCCGAACAGGAAGACGAGGCGACTCAGGCGCCCGAAACGGAGCCAGTTTTTGCAGAGCCAGTCTCTGCAGAGGAAGAGGCCGAGGAAGAGCCTTTTGGCGACGTGCCGTGGCGCATCGACGTCGAGGAGACGGAAGCGACTGAGCCGCCCGAGCCGACATCGCCTTCTTTTGCGGAGCCGGCGCCCGAGGAAGAGACCGACGAAGAGGCCGACAAAGGCATCGATGAAGGCATCGAAGCGGACGCCGATGAGGAGCCCGACGTGGACCCATTCGCCCAGGGCATATTCTGAGACCGACGGGGCGTGGCCCCGGCTTCACTTTCCCTCGTTCCGTTGGGAGTCCGCCCGGGCTGGTCGCAGAACCGCCGTTCCTTCCCCGCAGGTGTCGTTGGCGTTTTCCGTTGCAGTTCCCGCTGCGAAGAACCTATACTGGGCCGCGCCGGTTCAGGTCAAACTCTAGCGGAAGCCAACTATGGCCAGGACGGGAGCGAAGATACTGGTTGAGGCGTTGCTCGAGCAGGGGGTCGAGTATCTTTTCGGCCTGCCGGGCGGGTCGGTGATCGTGCTGTTCGATGAGTTGT
>CAYUDW010000210.1:0-6176 GCA_964442595.1 uncultured candidatus Brocadiaceae bacterium | reverse complement strand
CCTTCGGAGGAACGGACAGTTGGCACCGCCCGATCGCCCGCGTCACATCATCTGGATCACCACGGACCACATGCGCTATGACTGCGTGGGCGCGAACGGCAACCCGGCCGTGCGCACGCCCAACCTGGACCGGCTGGCGGCAGGGGGCGTCAGCCTGGAGCACTGCTACGGGCAGAACCCGCTCTGCATGCCCAGCCGCGTGAGCTTCATGACGGGCCAGTATCCGTGCCGGACGGGCGTGCTGACCAACGGCCAGTCGCTGTCACCGGAGCGCGGGCCGACCTGCGCGGAGATCTTCGGCCATGGCGGCTACCAGACGGCCCAGATTGGCAAGCTGCACTTCGAGCCGCATGACAACATGGACTTCGACCCGACGCCGCACCGGCGCTACGGTTTCGACTACATGGCGCTGAGCGAGGAGCCGGGCTGCTACGAGGACGCCTACGTGCATTGGCTTCGCAGCTACTGGCCGCACCACGAGCAGGAGATGCGCGTGGACCGGCCGGACAAGCGCGGGCGGCGGGGCGATACGTTCCTCTGTCAGGCGGTCCAGGCGCCGCCGGAGGCCAGCCACGCGGGGTTCGTGGCGTCGCACACGATCGACTATCTGCGGTACGGCCAGCCGTCCTTCGTACACATGGGCATCTACGCGCCGCATCCGCCGCTCAATCCGTCGGCCGAGTGCCTGGAGGTATACGACGGTGTCGAGATCCCTGCCGCGCACTGGCGCGAGGGGGAGGACGCCGACAAGCCGCCCCCGCTCGGCAACATGCTGCGCGCCCGGCGGCACATTCCCGACGCGCAGTGGCGGGACCGGCGACGATTCTTCTACGCGATGTGCACGCTCCTGGACGGCCAGGTGGGGCGCGTGGTCCAGGCGCTGGAGGAGCGCGGCGAGCTGGACGACACGCTGATCCTGTTCATGTCCGACCACGGGGACATGGACGGCGACCACCGGATGGTCTCGAAGCAGGCGTCCTTCTACCAGGAGGTGATGCGCCTGCCCGTGATTCTGCACTGGCCGGCCGGGCTGCGGGCGGGCGTCCGCGTGTCGGACCTGGTGGAGGCAGTTGACCTGCTGCCGACGCTATGTGAGCTGACGGAGCTCTCAGTCCCGCCGCAGGTGCAGGGCAGGAGCCTGGCGCCGTGGCTGAACGGGGAAGGGGAGGGGGCCTTCCGGACTGACGTGCTCGCCATGCACGCAGCACCCCAGAGGCCCGTCTGGGCGATGCTGCGCTCCGAGGAGCTGAAGTACATCCGCTACGGGCCCCACGCCGAGGTCCTGTATGACGTTGCCGAGGAGCCCGGCGAGTACACGAACCGCGGGGGCGACGACGCATACGAGGGGCGGCTTCAGGCGATGCGCGCCCGGATGCTGGACCGGATGCTGGCAGCGGCCAGTTCGGGCCTGCCGCGGCCGAAGCCCTTCTGACGGCACACGCCTTGCCCCTGCCGTGCGGAGGGCCTGTCCTGTGCCCGTGCGGCGCGGGAGAGCCGCCGCGTTATCAGTGGAAGAGCGGAATGGTCAGCGGGTAACGGAACGACTGCCCGTCGCTGGCTTTGACGGCGGCCATGATCGTCATGACCAGACCGAATATGAGCAGACCGATCAGCAGCACAAAGCCTATGAGGATCAAGCACAAGACTGCTGAGATCAGGCCGTAGATGGTCAGCGAGATCTGAAAGTTCAGCGCATTCTTCCCTTGTTCGTCGACAAACGCGAATTCGTTCCGCTTGACCAACCAGAAGATAAGAGGGCCGATGATGTTCCCGAACGGCACGATGATGCCTGCAAGGGCGCCGAGGTGGCACAGCATGCCCCACGTGCGTGCTTCTTTGGGCGGCAATCCCGCGGCAGACTCCGCCGCTGCCGGTTCACCCGCGGAGTCCGGCTCATCCTGCACGGGCAGTCCTTCCGCCTGCTCGTCTTCCATGCCTTCCCTCCCGATCCAATCGACTCGAGGCCCTTGTCGGAGCTCTGCTTTGGCGCACGATGCTACCTCAGAACGTGCAGCACGTCAACCCGCGCCGTCCGTTGCCTGACACATCCGGCAGCTCACTTCACGCCGAGCCAGCGAGCGGCCTTGCGAATCTCGGTCGTGTTGGCCGCCAGGTAGACGCGATCTCCCGCCTGAACGGTCACGTGCCCGCGGGGGATGATGAACTGGCCGGTATCGGCGCGCAGGATTCCGACTATGACGCAGTCGGTAGGGAAGTCCGCGTTCCGGGCGATCTGCTCGATGGTGAGGCCGGCGGCGCGCGACTCGTCCGGCACCCTGACGAAGACGATGCTGGCCCGGCCCTCGCCGAACGCGGCCACCTCGCGCATGGACGGTTGCTCGACCTCCCACGTGAACTGGTTGATGTACAGGTCCACGATGTTCAGCACGCGCGTGGCCCCGGCGAGCTTATAGGCCTCCTCGTAGGCCGGGTCCCGCATGCGCACGATTATCTGGGGCACCTTCATGTGTCTGGCCAGCACGGCGAAGCACAGGTTGTCCGCGTCCGCCCGCATGGTGCCGGCGGCGCACTCGGCGCGATTGAGCTCCGCATCCTCGAGCACAGTGATCGAGGTCGCCGACCCGTGGATAGTGCTCACGCCGAGCTGGGAGTAGATGCGCTCGCACGTCTCCCGGTCGGCGTCTATGACCACGACGTCATGTTTCCCTTCCATCAGCCGTCTGGCCAGGCCCGTGCCCACCATGCCGGCCCCCGCGATGACCACCCTCATGTGCACCCTCCCGCTGTATTCCGAGTAACCGCCGTCACTGCCAGGCGCGCCCGCTGAACAGCATCAGCACCGGTACGATCTCCAGCCTGCCGGCCAGCATGCCGGCGATGTAGACGAGCTTGATGACGGGGCTGAGACGGGCCATGTCGTGCACCGAAATGTAGCAGGGCCCGATGTTGCCCAGCGAGCTGAACATGCCCGAGGCGCTCTCGAACGCGCCCTGTGCGCTGAAGGCCGCCGTCGTTAGCGCCCCGAATAGCAGAAGGAACACCCAGGCGAAGAACAGCGCCGCCGTGCGGTAGACTTCCTGCGCATCCACCTGCTTTCGGTCCACAAGCAGCAGGTCGACGCTGCTGTCGGGTTTTAGGACCTTCCTGATCTGGCGGACCATCAGTTTCCACAGGATCACGATGCGGGCCACTTTCAGTCCGCCGCCGGTCGAGCCGGCGCACCCGCCGATCAACATCAGCACCAGGAACACCTGGCGCGCCAGAGGGGTGAAGTAGTCCGAGGCGATGTCGCGCGTGCCATAGCCGGTCGTCGTCGCGATGGACAGAACCTGGAACAGGCTGTGTCGGAAGCTGGCGCCGGGGTTGTCCGCTTCTGCGCTTGCATGCAGCATGTGCAGTCGCGAACCCAGCACCAGAACCAGCGAGATGCCGAGCACGATCCACCACATGCGTATCTCGTCGCTGTCCCACAGAGCCCGAACTTGCCCCTTGATCAGCCGGTAGTGGATCAGGAAGTTAGTGCCCCCCGCCCACATGCCGAAGATGATGATGTATTCGATCGTGACGTAGTGCGTGTAGCCGGCGCCCTGGTAGTAGGCGATGCTGGCGTCATGCGTCGAGTAGCCGCCGGTCGACAGGCACGTGAAGGAGTGGCAGATCGAGTCGAACGGGCTCAGCCCGCACAGAAGAAGGCCGCCGGCGATCACGGCCGTGTACAGGAGATAGATGAGCCACAGAATCCTCAGAGTGTTCCACATGCCGGGAGCGATGCGCCGACCGGATACCTTGTGGCTTTCGGCTCCGAACAGGCCGTAGGAGATGCCCCCCTGGAACACGATGAGGAGGAAGAACGTAAGGATCCCGAGTCCGCCGATCCACTGGGTCATCGAGCGCCAGAAGAGCAGCGACGCGGGCATGACGTCCAGGCCATGAAGCATCGTGATGCCCGTCGTCGTGAAACCGCTCATGGCCTCGAAGTAGGCGTCCAGATAGCTGATTCGCAGGTGATAGGAAAACGGGATGGCGCCGAGGGCGCTGATAACCAACCAGCCGATGACGCAGATGAGCATGGCCTCGGGCCTGCCGATCCGTCGCGGACCCCGCCAGTTCTCCAGTTGCCACCGGCACGCCGACCCGAGAACGATCGAGACGAACAGCGGGATCATGAACGTGCCGGCGCGTACGTCCTGACGCGCGGCACCGGCGAACATGAAGGAGAGGATGAACGGCACCAGCAGGAGCAAGCCCAGCACGAAGAGGACGGTGCCCACGTAGGTGAGGACCACCCGGAGGCGACCGAAGGCGAACCTCATCCTTCCTCCCGACGGCGCAGAGGAACCTGGGCAAGATGCGGCGGCCTATTGTATGGGTGCTCCGGGCGGCTTGCAACGGGGAAGGGGCGAGCGACCATCTGCCTGTTGCGGCCAGATGCGCAGCGCGGTGCGGGGAGCATCTGCTCGGGCGAGGCCGAAACGGGAGCCGGCCCCCGGTGTTGCACTGGTACTGACGGCCGGGGGCCAGCTTACGTGCGCCGCTGTCAGGCGAGTCGCCCTAGCGCTTCGGGGCCTGCTTGCCCTTCGGCTTCGCGGCGGCCTTGCTCTTGCCTTTACCCTTGGCCTTGGCCATGTCTGCCTCCATGGGCTGGCGTGCCATCGTGTTGACCGGGACCGCCCCGGTGCACCTCTCTACGTATGCAGATGACGTGCCAGCGCGTCACGGTGTCGCCGCGTGGTCACCTAAGCCATTTATTATAAACCGCTTACGTCGTAACACGCCCAAAGAGAACCAGCTCTTGTGTTATGGATATCGGAGGCTTGACATCCGGTTGAATAGGAGGTATAAGGACTGATATGGGCACTATCGGAGGTTGATCTGCACATGATTGCACGAATCGTGCTGACCATTCAGGAGCCCGGGTTGCGTGGCGAGCTGCGGAAGGCCCTGGCGGGCCCGGACGTCATAGTGGATGCCGTGTCGGGGCGTACGAGGCTTTGGGAGCGGCTGGCGCGGCGGTCCGCTGATCTGGTGATCCTGAGCCGGTCGCTACTGCCGGCCCCGGAGACCAAGATGGTCGGCGCGCTGCGCGAGTTGCCCGATTCGCCGGCGGTCGTGGTCGTATCGCGCGAAGAGGATCCGGAGGCGCACGCCAGACTCCTGGCGGCGGGATGTGATGCCGTGCTTCATGGCGGCGTTTCCGCTCGGGCATTTCGCGACGTTGTGCAGGCCATTCTGGCGAGGCGTGCTGCGGTGATCACGCGAGCGGCCTCTGACGCCGGGGACATGGCACAGGCGCGGCTGTCTGATTTCGTGTCCCAGAGCCCGGCCATGCAGGCCTTCATGGACGTGGTTCGTCGTGTGGTACCGACGGACGTCTCGCTGCTGATCCTGGGGGAGACGGGCGTCGGCAAGGAGCGCCTGGCCCAGGCAATGCACGCCGAAGGGCCGCGGGCCAACGGGCCTTTCGTGCCCGTCAACTGCGGCGCATTGCCCGAGTCCTTGCTAGAGAGCGAACTGTTCGGTCACGAGAAGGGCGCCTTCACCGGCGCCTCGCAGGCCCGGCGGGGACGGTTCGAGCTGGCCCACGGGGGGACCGTGTTCCTGGACGAGATCGGCGAGATGCCCTACCACCTCCAGGTCAAGCTCCTCAGGGTGCTTCAGGACCATCAGGTCCAGCCGATCGGGGGCGAGAGAACTATGACGGTGGACGTCCGGGTCATGGCTGCCAGCAATCGGAACCTGGGCGCGGCGGTCGAGGCCGGGGACTTCCGCCGGGACCTCTACTACCGACTCGGCGTCGTCTCCCTGACCATCCCTCCGCTGCGGGAACGCCGGGAGGACATCCCGGTGTTGGTGGACAGCTACCTGGCCTACCTCCAGCCGCGCATCGGCTGCGGCGTCGAGGGCGTAACGGAGGAGGCAATGACGGCCCTGGTCAACTGCCACTGGCCTGGCAACGTGCGCGAGATGATCAACGTGCTCGAACGGGCCATGCTCCTATGCGATGGCAGGGAGATCGGCGTGGGAGACCTGCCTGCGGGGATCACTGGAGCACTCCAGGAGAAGCTCCTGCCCCTGGCCCGCGCGCCGGGGCGGGAGGGCGAGGACGCACTCCCCGCCTCGTGGCTCGGGAAGCCCTGGTCCGAAGTCCGCGAAGAGCTCCTGGGACGGCTCGAACGAGCATACTTCGCCGGGCTTCTGGAGACCACGGGCGGCCG
>CAYUDW010000209.1:2361-6221 GCA_964442595.1 uncultured candidatus Brocadiaceae bacterium | reverse complement strand
ACCGCCGACATCGACGCGGCCGAGGTGGGGAGCGCGCTCGACTCCGTCCTCAGGCTGTTCGACTCCGAGGGCAACGAGCTCGCCTGGAACGACGACGGCGTGGACCCGGACAGCGGCTACGCAGGTCTCGACTCGTCGCTGACCTACTGGGCTCCGCAGTCGGGTTCGTACTACATCGGCGTGTCGAGCTACCGTAACTTCGGCTACGATCCTCTGGCTGCCGGGAGCGGCGCGAACGGCTGGAGCGGCGGCGAGTACCGCCTGAACGTGAAGGTGACGGGCGCGCTGCCGCCCGCTGACGACAACGACACGCTGGCCTCCGCCAGGCCGCTTGCCCTTCAGCAAAACGTGCCCGTCGAGACGTCCGGCTCCATTGGCGATGGCCCGTACGGCACGGATGACGTGGACCTCTACTCCTTCCAGTCCGGCGGGGCGGCGATCCTGTCCGTCGACGTGGACGCCCGCGAGCTGGGAAGCTTGCTCGACTCCGTGGTCCGGCTCTTCGACGCCGCCGGCAATGAGCTGGCCGTCAATGACGACGGGACCGACCCGGAGACCGGGTACTGGGGTTGGGATTCAGCCCTGCAGTACCGGCTTCCGACGGCCGGCACCTACTACGTGGGCGTCTCCAGCTATGACAACTTCAGCTACGGTCCGCAGTCGGCGGGCAGCGGACAGGGAGAAAGCGAAGGGCAGTACGTGCTCGTTTTGGCCCTGCGGCCCGGCGTCGCCTCGGGCGCAGACGTGGGGGATGACCTGACGTCCGCGGGCGTTGCCGACGCGGCGGTGGGCCGGCCGTACGAGACCGTCGCCGCGATCGGTGACGGCACGTACGGTGCCGATGACGTGGACGTCTACGCTTTCCAGGCGCCGTCGGACAGCCTGGTTCGTGTGGACCTCGACGCGCAGGTTATAGGCAGCGGACTGGACGCCGTGGTGCGCTTGTTCGACTCGGCGGGCAACGAGCTGGCGGCCAACGACGACGCGGCGGACCCGGACACGGGCGCGTGGTTGCTTGATCCTGTTCTGGAGTTCGCGATAGGGGAGGGCGGCACCTACTACCTCGGCGTGTCGAGCTACGGGAACTCGGACTACGGCCCCGCTCAGGCCGGAACCGGCAGCGGGGGAGCGACCACCGGGGACTACGTCTTGACCGTTGAACTGTACGCGGAGCGGGCAGTCGAGACGCCCGTGGCGGTCGGCGCACTCGAGCAGGTGCTGTACCTGGGCTTCGATGGCGGCACGTTCCGCGACTTCGGCGGCACGGCGGTCGCCATCCCGCCCTTTGACGTTACGGACTTCGGCTTCGGGTTGCAGGATGCGGACCTGTTGATCGGCATGGTCCTCGACTACGTGCGCGAGGACCTGATCACGGGCGGCTCCTTTGAGGTGCCGGCGACGGCCCTGGACCTGCCGGTCGAGATCGTGAGCTCGCGGCCCGGCGGCGGCCTCTACAGCACGGTCTACGTGGGCGGGAAGGCCGGCTTCCTGGGTGAGGCGCAGAGCCTGGACTTCGGCAACCTGGACCCAACCGATGACGCGGCCGTGTACTCGGAGACCATAGCCGCGCTCCTGACGGTCGAGCTGGGCAGGCAGCCCACGATGGACGAGGCGGCGCAGGCGCTGGCCAACACCATCAGCCACGAGATCGGCCATCTGCTGGGCCTGGTCCACGTGGCAGAGGCCGGCAGGTTGATGCAGGCCGGGTCGCTCGATCCGACGCACGTCGACAACGAGCGCTACGGCGTCGGCACCGTCTACGACTGGCCGCCCCTGGTCGGGCAGACGCAGGACGCCCCGGCGATACTCGCGCAGAACCTGCAGTTCTCGCTGGACGTCACGGGCATCAACGACGTAATAGCGGATGCCACGCCGCTGCTGCTGGGCTATGGGCTGCCGACGCGCATAATGAAGGCCATCGACCGGGAAGGGGACGTCGATCTTTACAGCTTCTCCGCTTCTGCGGGGGACAGGCTGCGCGTGGACGTGGACGCGTGGTCCGCGGGGTCGGGCCTGGACGGCGTGGTCCGCATCCTTCGGGCGGACGGCAGCGTGCTGGCAGTCAGCGACCAGGGGGTCGATCCAAGCGCCGGTGTGGTGGGCTTCGACCCGTACCTGGACGTAGAGCTGGACCAGACGGGGACCTACTACGTCGAAATGACGGGCGAGATCGTCGGGCAGAGCGGCGCCGGGGTGGCGCCGGGGGCATACGTCATGGAGCTGAACCTCTCGTCCTTGCTCGCGCAGGGCGTGCCGGGCGTGCTGTACGAGGAGGCCGGCTCCAAGGCGCAGGTGCTGACCACGGGCCAGATGTTCGACTTCACGGATGCAGACGGCGACCAGGCGCGCGTCAGCTGGTTCGGGCCCGGCACGGCCACGGTCGCGCTTGAGGACAACGCCGCCGACGCGGCCGACATCGCCTCGATCTCGATTGACGACGCCGCGTCCTACAGCTCCTTGACAGTCTACGTCACCAGCGCCTCGGGCGGCGGCACGACCTCCGTGGGGTCCATGACGATCGATTCCGCGCAGATGGGCAGCATCGTGCTGGGCGGCTATGGTCCCTTCGGCGGGGAATTGGGAGACGTCACGGGCATCGGCAGCATATATCGCATCGACGTGGACGGTGAGATGGCGGGCGTCGCTCTGATCGATGGCTCGGTTGACCTGGTTGAGGCTCAGTCCCTGGCAGGGACGTCGGCGCTGGCGATTCACGGGTCGGTCCAGTACATGTCCGTCTCCGGGCAGGCGGCCGGGGCGATAGCGGTCGACAACGCGTTGACCCGGTTGACCGTGGGCGGCGACCTGCTGGCGAACCTGAGCGCCGGCTCCATCGGCACGCTGACGGTCAGCGGTGACCTCGGCTACTCGACCGACTACGGCGGCAGCGAGATCGATGTCGACGGCAGCGTGCAGACGGTCACCGTGGGCGGCGACTTCGACGGCAACATGCAGGTGGGAGGCAACCTGGGCAGGCTGCAGGTGGCGGGCGACTTCCGCGGGGACCTGGAGCTGCCCGACGGCAACATCGACGTCCTGTGGATCGGCGGGGAGCTCTCCGGCGTCGTCACCGTGAACGGGTCCATCTGGAACCTGGCCGCCGCTGCCGTGGCCGAGTCGGGAGCGCTGAATGCGCGGCAGTTCGGGGGCATGTCCGTCTCCGGCGAATTCGACGGGCGCGTGGGAGTTCTGCTCGACGCCGGCTACGTCACCGTACAGGGCGACGTGCAGGGCGTCTTCGAGGTCGAGGACGGCGTCGGGCTGATCGTCTACGGCAGCGTCTCAGAGGGCGCCTACGTGTGGGCCAGGGGCGACCTGGGCGTGCTGAACATCAGCGGCTCCGTCGAGCAAGACGCAGTGGTGGCCGCGTTCGGCTCCATTGGCAGCGCCGTGATCGGCTCGCCGGGGTCGGGCGGACACGTCGGTGGCGGAGTGCTGGCCGGCTATGCCCTGGGCGAGGACCTGGCCTTCGGAGGAAGCGGCGGCGACGCCGACATCGTGAACGAAGGCCAGACCATGGGCACGCTGATAGTCCTGGGCGCCGGCCTTGCTGACGACGGCGTCTGGGAGGACGGCTTCGTGGCGGCGAGCGGGGGCATCTCCTTTGCACTGGTCAGCGGCGACATGCTGGGAGCCATCGTGGCCGGCGCCCTGTCAGCCGGGGACGACGGAGACATCTCGACGGCCGACGCAGGGCAGGGATTCTCAACCGACGCGGACATAGGCGGCCTGATGGTCAGCGGCGGGTCCCTGGAGGGACCGGTCGTCGCCGGGGGCGATCTGAAGATGGTCCTGGTGAGCGGCGGCAGCATTGACGGCGACCTGAGCGCGCTGGCCGGCGACATCGGGACGGTGCTGGC
>CAYUDW010000209.1:0-2261 GCA_964442595.1 uncultured candidatus Brocadiaceae bacterium | reverse complement strand
CGAGGCACTGCCTCGACGGGGCGAATCAGCGGGGTGAGCGTGACGGGTGGCGGCATCACGAACTCGACCATCGAGGCGGACGACTCGGTGGTGACGGTCAACGCTGTCGGCGGCGACATAGATGCTTCCATCGCGAGCCCCTCTGGATCCATCGGTCAGGTGATGGCACAGGGGAGCGGCGGGACGGGCGGCAACATCGCCGGCACGATCGACGGGCCGGCCGGAGTCGCCGGCGTCATGGCCTTCGGGGGCGACATGAGCGCCAGCATCACGTCGACGAACGGCAAGGTCAGCACAGTCTTCTGCCAGGCGTCAGCGGGCCAGGCGACGGGAGGCTCGATCACTGGCAATGTGCTCGCTGGGAACGGCATCGGCTCCGTGTACGCCTCGCGGGATCTCTGCTGCACAATCGACGTCAGCGGCGGCGACCTGAGCAGCGTGACGGTGTTGGGGAGCTTCCGCGGCAGCAGTATCAACGTCGCGGAAGGGAAGATGGCGTCCCTGTACGCTGCAGGCGATCTATGCAATAGCGACGTTCAAGCACGCACGCTGGGCACGCTCACCGTCGCGGGCAGGATATACCAGGACGTGGGCGCCTGCTGCATCCATGCCGAGGAGGGCCGGTTCTTCGCGAGCGATGCGGATGAGCGCACCTGGGTGGACGGCGGAGCGCAGTACGGCGAGCACTGGTTCGACGGTGACGCGCCCGACGGCGTCAGGGCCTACGTGGGCTGAGGCGCCCGGCGCGGATTGCGGCGCTATCCTTCTTCCGCCTCTTCTTCCTCTTCCTCCGTCTCTTCCCGTGCCGTCACGGGCCCCACTGAGCCCTCGAGGAGGGTTATGAGGTCCGCCGCCGCTTCCCCCTGGGAGGACGTGCCGAGGTTCACCGGGCCGAACAGGGTGACGATGATGTTGCCGGCGGGCGCCTGGATGGATGCACCCTCCCCGACTGCGAGGCTGGTCGCCACGATCGTGACGTCCCCGCCACCCGTTCCGATCGTGCCGTTCAGGCTGATCCGGTCGCGGGCGCTCAGCACGATGTTCCCCCCTTCGGCCATCACGTTTCCGCCCTGGATGATGTCGCTGCCTGCGAACAGCTCGATGCTGCCGTCTCCGCCTGAAGCGATCACGTTGGCCGCGACGGTCAGGTCGTCGCCGGCGTAAGCTCCCTCCGCGGCCAGAACGATGCTTCCGCCGCTCAGGTTGCTCACGTCTTCGCTGATCGTCAGCGGACTGAAGGCCGCGATGTAAAGGTCGCCGGCATCGCCTCCCACGATGCTGGCCCCGAGCGTCGAGGCGACTGCACCCACCACTAGGCCGCCGCTGATGTCCTCGACGTGCAGCCCGCCTGCCTGGGTCTGGGCGGCCACCCTGTCGGCGTCGATCTCGAGCCTGTCTTCGGCCGTGCCGATGCCGGCCCCCGCCGTGAGCTGGATCTCGGGCCCCACCAGATCGGCAGTCAGCTCGCCGCCGTCAATAACGCGGCCCGCCGCAGCGGCGGATACCAGCGCATCGCCGGAGACGCCCGTGACCGCCGCGTCGCCCACTGTGGCCGCGAGCAGTATCTCCCCGCCGTCTGAGGCGACGACGCTGCCGCTCTCCCCGATTACCATGTCGGCTGCGCTCAGGAGGATGGGGCCTTCTTTGGTGCTGACGGTGCCGCCGACGCTCAGGTGTCCGAACGTCTCCATCCTGATGCCCATGAGGCCGGCCAGCGCCTGGCCATTGTGCGTGATGCTGTTCTCCGCCGACAGGGAGACGCGGCCCATTTCGCCGTTGGCGTTCATGCTGCCCTCGATCACCAGGTCCCTTCCGGTGAGCCAGATGGCGGCTGCGTCAGCGATCACGTCGCCGCTGACGGCGATCTCGCCTGCCGGTGCTTCGAGCCATACCTCGCCCTCGGCGGCCAGGATGCTGCCCGCGTGCGAAATATCCCCGGCCGAGGTAACCTCGACCATGCCCGGGCCCGAGTTCGCCAGGCTGCCGGTCGCTTCGATCACGACGCTGCCGCCGTCCACGCCCAGGGCACCGGCCTGCGTCGTGACGGGCCCGGCAATGTCGACTGCGCCCCTCGCCGCCAGTTGCGCGTCCGAGCTGCCAGCCACGACGTCGCCCGATTGCAGTATGTCTCCGGCGGCCAGCAGGTCGACGCTGCCGGTTCCGCCGCTCACGATGACCTTCCCGACCAGAGTCAGGTTGGCGACGGGGTCGGGTTCCGTCGCGCCGCCGTAGTCCCCGGCCTCGAGCGAGACCCATCCGCC
>CAYUDW010000208.1:0-6224 GCA_964442595.1 uncultured candidatus Brocadiaceae bacterium | reverse complement strand
GGACAACGCTTGACCGGCCCGCAGAGGCCCCATAGAATCCACTGTCCCGGAACGTCAGCGCGTTGCCCTGCTGCTGGTCCTGCCGGAGCACGCACCGGACTGCTGCGGGGCGGTGCTGTCGTGGCAAGGGCACCGGGCCACAAGCCTTGCGAGTATGGGACGGCAAGATGGCGAGGCAGGAAAGATCGAGGCGCGTCGAGGGCGCCGTCGCCGGCGACGAACGGGCTGTGCATGCTCTGGCCCTGTCAGGGCGGATGCTGCGCGCGGCGACGCTGGACGTTTCGAGGACGGATTTCCTGCGCGAAGCCCTGAGAGCACTGATCGAGTTCGCAAGGTGCGACGCGGTCGAACTGGAGCTCACGCAAGGGGACACCTCGTCCACTTACACGGCTGCGCAAAGCCCCGAAGGGACGTTCCGCTTTCACGCCGGCCCCTCTCCACGGGATCCAGAACCTAAGGAAGCGTCCAGCCGCCGCGGCGATCGCGGGCGGACGCGGGTATCCGGGCACTCGCGCCGTGCCGGGGCCGATGCCTCCGGGCGCCGCCTGACGAAGAACGGGAGCTTCTGGACGGGCGACACGGAATGCCGATTGGCCCGGCCTGAGGGCACGGGGCGTCGAGCGCCCGTCAACGGTGCGGATCATGAAGATCCCTACAGGTCGCTGGCCGTGATCCCGCTGGCGGTTGCAGACGAGAGCGTCGGTTCGCTGAAGTTGATGAGCAGACGCCGGAGCGCATTCACTGAAGCGGACGTGAGGGGATTCGAAGACATAGCGCAGACACTCGGCATTGCGGCGGCAAGTCAGCGCGCCCAGCTCGCGCTGCGAGAGCGAGTCAAAGAGTTGGCATGCCTGTATGGGATAGCGCAGGTGGCCGGCCGACCCGGCGCGCCGCTCGAACAGATCCTTCAGAGCATCGTGGAGCTGCTCCCCCCCGCGTGGCAGTATCCTGAGATCACGTCTGCCAGGCTGACTTTCGACGGACGGCGCTATTCGACAGCAGGCTTCCGGGAGGGCGGGCCGACACAGGCAGCCGACATCGTCATCCAAGGCGACAAGAGGGGCCTCGTCGAGGTGAGCTACGCCGAGGCAAGAGTCGACCTGGACGGAGGCCCCTTCCTGAAAGAGGAACGGAGCCTGATTGATGCCGTCGCCAGAAACGTGGCACTTGTGATCGAGCGAAGGAACGCGGCTGAAGAACAGGCGCGTCTACAGGAGCAGCTCATGCACGCCGACCGCCTGGCGACCGTGGGGCAGCTTGCCGCCGGGGTGGCGCACGAGCTGAACGAACCCCTCAGCAACATTCTGGGATTCGCGCAGCTCGTCCAGAAAGAGCCGGGAGTGCCGCCACAGGCCGGACACGACATGGACAGGATCGTGGGGCTGGCGCTCCACGCGCGGGAGATCATCAGGATGCTCCTGGTGTTTGCGCGGCAAGTGCCCTCCAACAGGGCGTGGGTCAGCCTGAATCAGGTGGTGGAAGATGGCCTCTACTTTTTCAAAGCCAGATGTGCAAAGACGGGGATCGACGTCGTGTGTTCGCTCGTTCCCGATCTCCCGGACGCCTTCGCCGACCCCACTCAACTGAAGCAAGTGGTCGTCAACCTTGTCGTGAACGCGCTGCAGGCTATGCCCAACGGGGGCGAGCTGAAGGTGGAGACGTGGCAGGATGAAGATAACGTGATGCTCGCCGTGGAAGACACCGGCATCGGCATGGACAAGAAGACCATGGAGCAGGTATTCGTTCCGTTCTTCACAACCAAGGACGTGGGCGAGGGGACGGGGCTGGGTCTGCCCGTGGCTCATGGCATCGTGACGTC
Organism: uncultured candidatus Brocadiaceae bacterium; assembly: GCA_964442595.1. Classification (GTDB taxonomy): domain Bacteria; phylum Planctomycetota; class Brocadiia; order SM23-32; family SM23-32; genus DAOVRD01. Next base: position 4,405 of record CAYUDW010000208.1, on the reverse strand, counting down.
GCACGGCGGCTCCATCAATGTTCAGAGCAAGATGGGCCGCGGCGCGCGGTTCGAGATCCGGCTGCCCGTCAATGATGTAGCCAAGGAAGAGAAGAAAGGCCCGGATGGCTCGCGCGACTGAAAAGGAACGCATCCTGGTCGTGGATGACGTGCCTGACACGCTCGAGGTGATACAGAGGACCCTGGCACCGGAGGGCTATCGGGTCCTTACTGCGTCGAGCGTGGTGGAAGCAATCAAGATCCTCGACCAAGCCGCGGTGGACCTGGTGGTGACGGACCTGAAGATGCCCAAGGTCGGCGGGCTGGACCTGGTCAGGTACGTGCGCGAGAACTGCGAAGACACCGAGGTGATGATGATCACCGGCTACGGCACCATCCGGGGGGCCGTGGAAGCTGTCAAGACAGGCGCCGAAGACTATCTCCTGAAGCCGTTCACGGACCAGGAACTGATCGGCGCCGTGCGGGGCGCGCTGGACAAGCTGCACATGCGCAGAGCGGCGCGGCCCCGGCCTGCCCGAGCGATGCAGGATTCTTACGGGCTGCTCGGCGAGTCGGAGGCGATGCACCAGATCCTGCGCGCCCTGGCCAAGGCCGCCTCCACGTCGGTCACGGTGCTCATCTCCGGCGAGAGCGGCACCGGGAAGGAGGTCGCTGCCAGGGCCATCCACTACGACAGCCCGCGAGCGTCGGCTCCCTTTGTGCCCGTCAACTGCGGCGGCATCCCCGAGTCGCTTCTGGAAAGCGAGCTGTTCGGGCACGTGAAAGGGGCCTTTACAGGCGCCGTCGAAACGAGGGCCGGCTTCTTTCAAACGGCAGACGGCGGCACAATCTTCCTGGACGAAGTCGGCGACACCAGCCCCTCCATGCAGGCCAAGCTGCTCAGGGTCCTGGAGGACAAGAAGATCTGCATGGTCGGCTCCAGCAGGTTGCGGCAAGTCGACGTGAGGATTGTGGCTGCCACCAACAAGGATCTGCCGGGGCTGGTCAAGAAGGGCGCTTTCCGTGAGGATCTTTTCTACCGTCTGAACGTCCTCACCATCTCGCTGCCTCCTCTGCGGGAGCGCGGCACCGATGTTCTTCTGCTGGCACGTCATTTCGAAAACGTGATCGCCCAGGAGCTGGGTAAGCCGCCTCCGCGTTTCACCGACGGAGCCCTTCAAGTGCTGAAGGACTACCACTGGCCCGGCAACGTCAGGGAGCTGCAGAACGTCGTCCATCGCCTCGTGGTCATGAGCGAAGGGGACACCATAGACGTCACCGACATGCCCTCCCTCATGCGGTTCTCAGTGCCGGCTGCGGCAGGGCTGGACCGGACGCTGGCTCAGGTGGAAAGCGAGTACATCCGGAACGTGCTGGCCAGCATGGGCGGGAACAAGACGCGCGCCGCAAGGGCGCTGGGAATCGACCGGAAGACGCTGCGCAGGAAACTGCAACAGGGCTAGACTGCCCCGCCCCGGGCCGTTCTGGAGCGAGGAGATTCTCCCCGCCGGGGCGCAAGTCCCCAGGCACACTCCATGCATCCGCCGTCCTCGGATGCGTCACCGCACCACCAGAAGCACGCGGACCGCACGCCGTAAATCCTTAGGTCCAAAGCACTTGCCAACATGCTCGCCTGACAGGCAAATCCCGGAAAGCCGTGCGGTCCTGCGGCCACACCTGCCGGGGCATACGAGTTGCACAACGCCCGACTTGCAGGCCCATCCGGAAGCCGGACCGGCAGCGGAGGCCTGCGGCCGCGAGTGAGGGCGCCCCCGTCAATTCGGCTCCTCCTTGCGCCCCTGCCGCACGGGCACAGAAAAGTGCACCGGTTCTCTGCCGGCGGGACCTGCTGCTTCTGAAGGAGACAATGCGATGGGAGGCGCGATCACCCCCGGCGGCCTTTGTTCAAACTGCAAGCACGCTGCGGTGTGCACCTATCCCAGAGATCCGGCACGGCGGATCCTTCGCTGCGATGAGTACGAATGCAGCAAACCAGCCGGGGCTGCGAGTGTCACCCAGCAGAAACCGGCTGCATCAAGGCCGGAATCAGATCCGACAGCCAGAGCCCACGACTCGCACAGGCTCCTGGGACTGTGCAGCAATTGCGACAACCGGGAGACCTGCGTTCTGCCGAAACCCGAAGGCGGCGTCTGGCGCTGCGAGGAGTACCGATAGGATGACACAACGCGCCAACGGACCGAATAGCCGTGACGTCAGGTCGCAGCAATGCGTGGATCCAAGGGACATCCGAGAGATCGTGGCCAGGCGCGGCGGCGAACGAGGCGCGCTCATCGCCGTCCTTCAGGATATCCAGGGCAGGTATGGATATCTCCCGCAGGAAGGGCTCAGAGAGGTCGCCGAGGGGACGGGGCGCTCTCTGGTGGACGTGTACGGCGTCGCTACGTTCTACCGTTCGTTCAGCCTGAAGCCACGCGGCAAGCACCTCATCTCCGTCTGCCTCGGCACGGCCTGTCACGTTCGCGGCGCGCCGAGGATTCTCGAGCAGTTTCAGCGAGAGCTGGGCGTCGGCGTCGGAGAGACAACGCCCGACGGGGAGTTCACGTTGGAGACGGTGAACTGCCTGGGCGCCTGCGCGCTTGGGCCCGTCGTCGTCGTGGACGGCAGGTACTTCTCGAATGTGGCCATGCCGAGGGTCAAGGGCATACTGCGCGAAGCGCGACGCGGATACACCCGGCCCAAAGAGCCCGCTGCACAGGCATCCGCGAGATGAGGAGGCCGCGTTGAGAGAGAAGCTGGACTCCATAGACCGCCTCGAAGCCCTCCGCGACCGTCTCGTCAGCGAATGGGATCGGGACGTTGCCACCATTGTCATTCCCGCGGGCACGTGCGGACGGGCAGCGGGGGCCGATGAGCTAATCCATGCCACACAGCAGGCAATCGCGAGCGGGAAGCTGGAGGGAAGGATCCGCCTGCGCATCACCGGATGTCATGGGTTGTGTGAGATGGAGCCGTGCGTTCTGGTCGAGCCGGAAGGCACCATCTATCCGAAGATTGAGCCAACCGAGATGGCGCGAATCGTGGAGGCCGTGGCGCGGGGGGAGGTCCTGGAGGATCTGTTGTTCCAGGACCCCGAGAGCGGCGCGCGGATTCGAAAGCAGAAAGACCTGCCCTTCCTCAAGAAACAGGTGCGCACCATCCTGGGCCGTAACGAGAAGCTCGACCCGACGCGCATCGAGGATTACGTCAGAGACGGCGGCTATTCAGCGATGCCCTCGGCGCTTGCAGGAGGAGATCCGGCGCGGGTACTGGAGGAGGTGGCGGCCTCGGGGCTGCGTGGGCGGGGCGGTGCGGGCTTTCCCACCGGCCGCAAGTGGGAGCTGCTGGCGAAGCAGCCGAGCGGCGACGGCAAGTTCCTCGTGTGCAACGCCGACGAGGGCGATCCGGGCGCCTACATGGACCGCAGCGTCCTGGAGGGCAACCCGCACAGCATCTTGGAGGGCATGATCATCGGTGCCTACGCGACGGGGGCAACCGAAGGCGTGATCTACGTCCGGAACGAGTACCCGCTGGCTGTCGAGCACGCCAGCATCGCGCTCCAACAGGCCCACGAACTCGGGTTGCTCGGCCAGCACATCCTTGGAACCGCCTTCTGCTTTGACGTGAGCCTGGTCCGGGGGGCCGGTGCGTTCGTCTGCGGCGAAGAGACGGCCCTGATCCGCTCCATCGAAGGAAAAATCGGCGAGCCCAGACAACGGCCGCCATTCCCGGTGGAGAAAGGCATTGACAACAAGCCGACCGCCATCAACAACGTCGAGACCTGGGCCAATATCCCCATCATCATCGCTGAGGGAGCACGGCAGTTCGCACGGATCGGCACGGCGAACAACTCCGGCACCAAGGTGTTCAGCCTGGTCGGCAAGATCAGGAACACGGGGCTGGTCGAAGTGCCGATGGGCACCACCATCAAGGAGATCGTCTACGACATCGGCGGCGGCCCGGCGGGCGATGCCAGGATCAAAGCGGTCCAGACCGGCGGGCCGTCCGGAGGATGTATCCCTGCCGAAATGTTCGACCTGCCCATCGATTACGACAGCCTGGTCGAAGCCGGATCCATCATGGGCTCCGGCGGCATGATCGTCATGGACGACAACACTTGCATGGTTGACGTGGCCAGGTACTTCATGAGCTTCCTGAAAGACGAGTCGTGCGGGAAATGCTTCACCTGCCGTAAGGGCACCCAGAGGATGTACGAGATCCTCGAGGACGTCGCCAAAGGCAGCGGTACGCTTGAGCAGCTAGACCTGCTCGAAGAGCTCGCGCACGTTGTGAAGGACACTGCGATGTGCGGCCTGGGGCAGACGGCGCCGAATCCCGTCCTTTCCACGTTGCGCTATTTCCGTGACGAGTACGTCGAGCACATCCGGAGGAGGCGTTGCCCGGCGGGTGTCTGCAAGGAGCTTATCAC
>CAYUDW010000207.1:0-6255 GCA_964442595.1 uncultured candidatus Brocadiaceae bacterium | reverse complement strand
AGGATTTGCTTCGCTCAGGTAAATTAATTGAGCTGGCGGTTGAATCTTTTTTCCCGCGTCGATGCGTTGGCTGCGGGAAAGTAGGCGGCTTTCTTTGCTCTGAATGTCTCGGAAAACTACCAAGGCTATTACCCCCGCTGTGCCCCAACTGTGGCAGATCTCAGGCTAGCGGTATCGTATGCCCAGACTGTCGACAAAGGCAAACTGAGATTGACGGTATCCGTTCTCTCTTTAGGTTGGACGAGGTAATACGGAAAGCCATTCATCAGTTGAAGTATCGGAATTTGAAGGCAATCTCGCCCTGTCTGGCTGAATTACTCTCTGATTATCTTGAATCAAATTCCTTGCCCGGCGAAGCCTTGCTTTGCGTACCTCTTCACCCACGGCGATTAAGGGAGAGGGGTTATAACCAGTCCGGCCTTCTCGCCAGGGAGCTGGGCAAGCGTATTGGTATGCCGGTGATTGAGGATTGCCTCATTCGGGTTAAGCAGGCGCAACCTCAGGTGAGGGCAGTTGATGTAGCAGAGCGCCGGAGGAATGTAGCCGATGCTTTTGTGTGCCGTGATGAAAGGATAAGCGGTAAACAAATTATCCTTATAGACGATGTATGTACCTCTGGAGCCACGCTGGAGTCCTGCGCCGCAGCTCTCAAGAACAAGGGTGCTACGTCTGTTTGGGGCTTAACGTTAGCAAGGGAGATTTACAACTGAAGGAGGAGAAATGAAGCTACAGATTATCGCTAAGAATAATGTGGAGGTCTCTGAAACATTGGAGGCATATGTTGAGAAGAAGATTGGCAAACTGGGTCGTTACTTACCTACCATCGGTGAAGGCAAGGTGGAGATTTCCCACGAAGGTGCAAAGCTGCCTGAGCAGCGATTCACTGTCCAGGTTACCCTTGACAGCAAAGGTGTCTTAATTAGAGCTCAGGAAAAGTCTAAGGATATTCGCACAGCCGTTGACAAAGTAGTGGATGTGCTGTCTAAGCGAATCGAGCGATACAAGGGCAAATTATATGATAAAGGTAGAGGCATTTCTCTGGCTCGGCAGGGAGCGACAATCGAGGCTGAGGAAATCGAGGCTCCCAAAAGAGTGGTAAAGAGCAAACGCTTCTTAGTCAAACCCATGCCTGTAGATGAAGCTGTAAGTCAGATGGAGCTTCTGGGGCACGATTTCTTTCTTTTCATAGATGCAGATACTGAAAGGCTTAATCTATTGTACCGTCGTGAGGATGGCGACTATGGCTTAATCGAGCCAGAGTAAGGTTGATAGAATTAGAACAAAGGTTACTAACTAAGGCGGGGGGCTAACGCCCCCCTTCCTTAATCTCCTACATCTTTGCCAGCAAAATCTATTCCGAAGACCCCATCTCTAATAGACCCAATACTCAGACCGCATTTACTACAATAGTGAGTATTATCAAGCTTGTCGAAACCGAGTTTTGAGCATTCGGGACATATATTGTTGATGAAGCAATCTGATATCGGATATGGTGGAAGGAAGGACATGAAGTCATTCCTCAGTTGCTTCGAAAGCTTTTCCAAGAATGTTACAAAGCTTTCTCTAGGAATATGGTCGAAATAGTATGTTAAGATTTCTGATAGATTCTTAGCATCATGGTCACCAATTTTGTGACTCACATGGAATGGAACGTACCCACCACCAAATACTTGCTGCATAATCTTGATAGTTAAGTCAACAACTACTAACACTTTAAATATGTCTTCGAAGCTAATCTTTGTGGGTTGAACATTGAGTTTCAGCAAATTGGTTTTCTTTGTCGTTTTGTTGACATGCTTTTCATATTTTTCATCAGTGCGACCCTGCAACCGTCTTTGCCGATGTCCTATCATATTAAACCCTTGGTAAGCAACTGTTACTTCGTATATATGGTTATGCACTATAACGTCCCTAACGACGAAGATCTCTTCCAGTAAATCTTTAAGTTTACTAGCAGGAAAGTTATTACTCTTCTCGGTAATCATGTCACATAAGCTATTACTCACACTACTATGCACCTCACGTTTTTCAAGACAGTAGACTCTATTCCTGTAGGCTTCTATTCCCAAAACACTGAGAACAATTGCAGCAGCAGCACGACTATGTTCTGACATAGGTGTCTGGAAACGCTTCTTTGAAGCGTTGGTATTACAATATGTTAGAAAACTTTCCTTAACTAAATCCCAGACAACGAAATCAAGGAAGTTTGCTCCGATTACTGTTATATATTTTTCTTTTCTAATGGGCTCTGTCATAACATAATACCTTTCGCTTTGATTCTATCCCCCACGGTAATGGGTGTCAATCGCAGTGCAGTGCTATCCTTTGCTCTATTTGTTCATGTCTTCCATTGGCAGTTCCCTAACGATATAATGAGATTAGACGGAGGTAAAGAGAATGAGTTTTTGGCCATTGAAAACAAATTTCTCACTTATCGCAGAGAACACAACTAAGTACTATATGGAACTGAAAGGCCTTTATAAAGAGAGATTTGCAGATGATGCCTCTTTACTTGCTGCTGCAGGTGTATTGGATGCTCAGAATTATATATTTCCATCACCCCCAAAGATTGACATTACCGATGTTATGGAACTAGCACGAAAATGCACAGCTAAAGATGAAGATTATATTCCAATGCGTAAACTTATACAGTATTCGGATAATACACGAAGATACCGTGACCATAAATCATCAATCGCAGACCTCTTAAGCTTTGAATATTCAGAGGGACCGCCTGAATGCACTGACGAGGTCTTTGATTTCGTGTTCGGTCTTGAGTTGTTGTTATTCGAAGTTGATAATAAGAGGTTTTCACCACAAGCGATTGAGGAAGCTTGTCGCAGTAAATATAAAACTATTGAAAAAGCTATTACCCAAACTATGAAAAAATACAAGGTCGGACAAGGAATACTCGCACGAGCAACAACAGCATTCATGGAGAATTCTTCTCTGGAGCCACTAAGGAATAGGCTTGGAATATTGCCATAATTTGTAAACATATCTTTTCCAGATCTTGAAAGACCTAATGAAGTAGGATGGTAAAATGCAAGTCAGTGGCAAAGTTTGCATCGGATGCATAATCGGCATTATCACTATAATCGCTCTTCTATCCAGTGTCTTCCATATCAATGTATTACCAACACTGGGTGTAATCGGTTTCGTAGCCCTAATAAGTATCCCCGTGATTCTCTATTGCAGAACCCTCAGGCGTCGTTCCAGGAATAAGGTAATAAATGTTTGCATCCACGACTTAGAACTAGCCCGTAAACTATTAATGACCGAGGGCAGAGTCACCAAGAAGAACGCTGCGAGTGCTGAACAGCTGATAGAGTCTGGCGAAATAGGTGTTTACCTACTAGACAACATCAGTTGGGAGGGAACTATACCAGCCCATGTTTCTAGCCTCGTCTTACACACTATGCAGAATATTGCAGAGCGGTCAGATGACATACTTGAGATTCATAGAGATTGGTGATACTCCCTACAATTGAGTATCTACGCTCCAGATGCTAATACTAACCAGTTTTTTCTACGAGCCAATCATATCCCCACCAGTCGTAGGTAGCACGAATGTCCCAGGGGTATTTCCCTTGTGGACTTTTAAGCTTTAAGATTGGTGGAGCTGATGGGATTCGAACCCACTACCTTCTGACTGCCAGTCAGACGCTCTCCCGATTGAGCTACAGCCCCTCTTGTTTCAAGAATATAACAAAAACAGCTTGGGAAACTCAAGTTAAATGTCCAAGCCCAGCCATCGTAGTATGGAGCGCAAACCGTAGTATCCTAGATAGGCCAGCGCCATGTTTTTGATCGTCCTCCCTGCCCAGGTGGCGAAGAAAAATCTTAACCAACCAAAGCGAATCATGCCCACAAATACGGCAAAAGGGTAATAAATGGGGGTGATTAAGGATGCTATGAGGAAAACAGCTTTAGAGCCGTGGCGGTCGATAATATTGCTGAAGCGAAGGTAAAGGCTGCTGTTACTATCTCGGAATAATCCCCTGCCGGCGTATCCCGTGAAATAGGCACCAATAGCACCTATAGCCTCACCAATTCCAGCTACGGCGCCAACTATGGCAGGATTTAATACTCCCCCCAGTGTGAATGTAAGAACAAGCCCAAAGCCGGGCATAGCCAGGGTTCCGCTGGCGAGGACATTGATAAAAAAGCAACCAACATAGCCCCACTCTGCTATTTGGTCGATGTAGCTTCGATGATGAATTATAAGAACAGATAAAACTATAGTAACTGTTAGAGATATGCCACCTATTAAGGCTTCATTTTTAGTCGGTTTTCTCATTAAATTTTGCCTATTATACAGTAAAGGTATAAAAATAAAGCCAAACCTTTTGAGTCTGGTTTATTCACTGTGCCGAGATTATAAATATTTCAATAAAAACATCACCAGGGCTGAGCGCAGAGTCAATGGCCTGGAGACTTTGTGGTTGCCTTGACCTGTGGGAGTCTTGGGTGAGAGAGAGGGGAAGGCTATCTTATGATTTTATGCCCTTTCTAGAGCTTCTTAGTGCCCTCTGAGGCGATTTTCCATGGCTGGGGACAAACCTGAATCATTGTAGCATGGCCACATAGCTGTTTATAGGCACCCCCAGCGAACTTGCCACGGGTTTGCATTTCGCCATGAGGCAATAGAAAAACCTTCCTTCCGGGGGAAGTTCGGACAAAGCCTCGTAATGCCCCATTCCTTTGGCGAATATAAGGTCTGCTGACTCAAACTCTTGTTTGAACTGAGCTGAAGCCAGCGAAAATACTATTCCCGGTGAAGCTATACCCGTGCTTATAACCTTCCCAAACTCACCTTCCAGACCAGACCTCCTCACATCTTCCAAAGTCAAATCGTCTTGAACAGGCGATGGTTTAACTACGTAGATCACGTTAACAAATCGTCTCATCCATTTAACCAGAGGTAGGTCGAAGTAGAGCTCCCCGGCATTATCCGCCAGATAGAGAACCTTGCCTGCTTCCTTTAGTCTTGTCTCAAGCTGCTCGGAGTCATCCAGAGCAAAGCTCACAGGTTTTCTGATATCCTCCTTGATAGAACCAGGCTCTCTGAAGAAATCGATGACATTCGCTGCTGCGGCCAACTTAAGGCAACCTCGAAGGTCATCCTTATAGAGATTGCTTCGCTGTGCTCGCAATGACAACTCAGGGTATAATTCCCTGGCAATCGTCATCTCCCTTTCCTTCGTTGCTCGATAAGGGTCAGGATTGTGGGTCATTTCCCTTACTACCTTGTTAATCTTGGTGGCAATCACAATAGATACTTGGCTATAAGAAAACTCATCATCCAGTATCTTCATCGCTTCTTTTATTGCATTTTGCTTCAGCGAAGCATCAGCGGTGGCCAGGTCAGCAGCTTGGCAAATTAATCTTCGCAGGCACTCATAGCAATCTGTCGCCAGTTTCATTCTAGCTCCCTTAACTCAAATTTGAGCAGCTTCTGTCGCTGTATTATAATAGTATTGGTTATGATTGAGAAACTTGAATTAATACAAAAGCGCTATGACGAGCTGAGCCAACTCCTGGCTCGAGCAGAGATAGCCACTGACCGCAGGCGGCTTCAAGAGCTAAGCAAGGAGAAGGCTGACCTTGAAGATATTGTTGGCATATACCAACAATATAAAACCAAGGACAAGGAGCTGGCGGAACTGGAAGCTCTGATTAATTCCCATGCCGAAGCGGAAATGACGGCTTTAGTCAAGGAAGAAGTAAGCAAACTCAAACAGCAGCAAGGTGATCTTCTTCGCCGACTCAAGCTTTCCCTGATACCCAAAGACCCCGATGCTGATAGAGATGTTATTGTCGAGATAAGAGCTGGTACTGGTGGTGGGGAGGCAGGCCTTTTTGCCGCCGACTTATTTCGCATGTATAGCCGATATGCCCAGGCCAAGGGCTGGCAGGTAGGGGTCATCGATAGCAACCAAAGTGAAGTTGGAGGTTTCAAGGAGCTAATATTTGAAATCAAGGGTAAAGGCGCCTTCAGCCGCTTTAAGCACGAGCGTGGTGTCCATCGAGTGCAAAGAGTGCCAATCACCGAGGCTTCGGGACGAATTCATACCTCGACAGCTACAGTAGCAGTCCTGCCTGAGGCAGAAGAGATTGAGCTCAACATCAATCATGATGACCTCAAAATGGAATTTTTCCATAGTGGGGGGGCCGGAGGGCAAAATGTAAATAAAGTAACTACGGCAGTTCGCATCACGCACTTACCCACAGGCATAATGGCCTCCTGCCAGG
>CAYUDW010000206.1:0-6294 GCA_964442595.1 uncultured candidatus Brocadiaceae bacterium | reverse complement strand
AAAGCCTGCCTTGCTTGGTCTAGCTTCGGACTACTATGCGAAGAAAAATGGAAAGCTCCCTTGGTTCAATACCGCTGAATTGTGTTGACAAATGCTTACTGGCTCTTGATAATGCAAACGAGCCTATGCTTATTCACGTAATTCTGAACCTTGAAGGAGAAATAGAGCACGTTAGATTGAATCAAGCGATTTTCTCGGCGCAGCAAGCTTATCCGGTTATGAGAACGATTCTATGCAGCAGAAATTTCAGACTCTTCCGCCAAGTACAAGAAGACCTTGGAAAGGGAGTCCTGAGCATCGCAAACCAAGCTCAACTCCAGGGCGCGGATTATGAGAGCTATCTCTCCTCCTGGATGAACCAGCCCTTTAATATTAAAAAGGAGTTCCCGGTGAGGGTTCTTCTATTAAGGAAAAACGAGCGGGAGTCCTTGCTGGTTTTCACTTTTCATCACTCGGCTGCGGATGGGCTCCGTGCCCTTCTTTTCGTAAGGAAAGTCATTGAGAGTTATAACAACGAGCTTTCTAAGGGTTCTAAATCGTCCGGGGATATCCGCATAAATCGTAAAGGAGACGAATTGCTGGAATTCGCCCACAGTCAGAGGGCAAAGGTAGACCATTACTATAGAAAAATGATTTCCAGTCTTTTCCATCGCTTTGTTATAGCTGCCATCCCTCCCCCAACAAGGGTTTTCCATGACAAGTCGGGACAGTCCAGGGAACTCCATTTTTGTTTTAAGATTATAAGTCCCGGGGAATTCAGGCAAATTCAATCCAAAGCAAGATCAGCCGGCGTCGAGCTAAACCATATTTTTCTGGCAGCTTGTTACCGGGCGGTGGAAAAGTGGAATAGCATGCACGGGAAAGCCAGCAAAAAAATACGCATAATGGCTCCGGTAAACATAAGCCCAAAGGGTTTCCGTTATATTGTTTCTAATCAGGCGTCCTGGTTTTCCTTACCCACCACGCCCGAAGATAGGGCTGATCCCGCAAAGCTGCTGAAAAAGGTCAGAGCAGACACTATAGATGAGACGATAAACAGAATAGCCTTCTCTTTAGTTTATTTCTTCTATTTTTGCTCTCGCTTTCCTTTGTGGGTTATGAGGGGGATGTGCCGGTTCTTGATAATTACCCGGACGTATGTTGATACTATTCTCTTTACCAATGTAGGCTTTATCTGGCCGAAACTAGGCTCTGAAGAACCGGCGGTGCGGAATGTAGGTAACGCCAAAATACTCAATGTTACTGGCTCGGCACCAGTGGTAACTCCGATGGGACTGAGCATCGCCGCAGGTATCTACAATAAGCATCTAAATTTCTCTCTCACTTATAGGCCTGCCCTGTTCTCCGAAGAGAAAGCTAAGATGTTCCTGGACTTATATGTTGAAGAGATTAAACAGTATCAAGGTGTGCAGAATACATGACGGTATCACTGGTAAAATTTGACGACTCCCTGGATTCGCTTCGTAAGGCTATCGAGCTGTGTCAGGGATTCGAGAAACTCAATAGCCACGATAGAGTCCTGATAAAACCCAATAATTGTTTCCGACATAAAATAATGCCTCCCTATGGAATGGTGACCACCTCGAAAATCATAGATGGGGTAGTGCAATTATTGCTTGAGTATGGCTGCAAAGATATTTCTATAGGGGAAGGAGCTATCATTGGTATATTCGATGAACTTGAGCCATATACGAAGCAGGGTTTTAAAGGCACGGGTATTGACAAGGTAGCGAAAAAATATGGAATTAAGCTGATTGATTTCAACGAAGGTGATTTTCATGAGCTGGATTTAGAAGGGGTAAAGGTCAAGGTCTCGAGAGCAGCCTTAGACACAGACTTTCTCATAAATGTCCCGGTGCTCAAGACTCATTTTCAAGCAAAGGTCTCTCTGGGTTTCAAGAATCTGAAGGGCTGTCTCAGCAAAGATTCAAAGAAAAGGTTTCATATTAGTAAGCGACTGGACACCCTAATTTGCCTTTTGAACGAAGCTATTAAGAGCGACCTGGTCATAATTGATGGTATATATATGCTGGAAAAAGGACCGGAAACTCTTGTGGGTGTAGCCCACCGCAAGGATTTGATTATAGCCAGCCCGGATGTATTCGAGTGTGATGTTGTCGGAGCAACGATACTGGGAGTTGATCCTGCGCAGGTTGACTATCTGAGTGAATTTGCCCAGAGACATAGTCGCTCTTTTGATATCAGCGCAATTCAAATTAAAGGAGAGGATATAGAATCTCTAAAGGAGCGACTCGAGTGGCGATTTGAACCGGACAAAGAGTTATTGACCCCGGCGAAAATAACAGGACTTTCTGCTCCCTATCCGGGGCAGACTCTTTGTTCCGCTTGCGGTGCCACGCTCGCCCTGGCGCTATCAATATTCGGCAAAGATAATCCTGGAATGGATTTTGGCGGTGCAGCGTTTTATTACGGGCTGGGATTGAAGCCGGAAAGAGATACTCAAAATATCTTACTTTACGGCGACTGTGCCATCAGGAGCAATAAAGGTTTAAAAAATGCCATCAAAATAGAAGGATGCCCGCCTACACTAACTAAAACTCTCCTTGCCTTGATGAAAGCTCTTCTTAATAAACCCAGGATGTTCAGAATGCTGCTTCTACGAGCTATAAAGTTAATTGGAATAAGGCTCGGGGTCTACCAGGAGGTTTTTCCCAGATGGGAGCGATACCGGTCCAAAGAGTTTGACAAGGCTCATTTTTCGTGAAGGAAGGGATTCCTTCACGCCTCAAGGATGCGGGAATTTAAAAATCAAAGGGCAAAAATCAAAACGACAACTTAAAATGTAAAGGTTTTTTATTTTTTGCATTTCGGCGGGATTTGTTTAGGATTTCGTGCTTGGGATTTAGGATTTGTCGAAAATTAACCATTCGATTTGGTTATCGTCCTTGAGAACGGAAACAATATGGTTCTTGTACCTTAATTGCTCTACCAGAAAAACTTGCCCCTTATAGTCCAAAGCAATATGATTCTCATCGGGGACTGAGATTATCCGACAGGTCTTTAACCCGCTTATACCAATCCCGATAACCTTTAGAGCGGCTTCTTTTGCCGTCCAATAACGGAAAAAAGTATCCCAGGACTTTTCCTTTAGCCCCCATTCCTCGTCACTCGCCATATGAGCAAAGAGCGATTCAGCCCGGGGCTTCATTTCTTCAATATCGATCCCGACCTTATCTTTGCTGACCACCGCCGCCACGTACTTAGGTTTATGGGAGAGAGACCAATAATTGCCCGAAACTGGGCATGGGACCCCCTTTTCGTCTTTGCGCAGTTCTCCGAGTCTCACTCCGCTTTTTTCGGCACTCAGTTTTAGCGCCTCTCGAGCAATTCGGCTTAGATGATCTACCTTTTCTTTCCCCTGGGGTTTATGTCCCACTTCGATAACTGGCATGACTACAGGAAATAAGGTCATTGGCTTACTAAAACTTTGTTGCCTTCTTAATAATATCTTTATCAAAGTAGTTGACTGACATTCCGCAATCTACAACAATGCCCCGGGCGTTAATGCCACTGGACCGCTCGCTCAGGAGAAACGCCACCGTATTGGCTACTTCCTTGGTGGTCAAAGCTTTTTTGCGCAGGGTTAGCTGTTCCGCAAATAGGTAATAATCCAAGTATCCTGGTATCCCTGCGGATGATGATGTCTTTAACAGTCCGGCGTTCACGGAATTAAATCGGATTTGGGAAAAAGAACTGAAGGATTTAGCCAGGAAGCACAGGGTTGAGTCCAGGGCAGCTTTTACCGGGGCCATAAAACCATAGGGTTCGGCTGCCATTTTGGTGGTCGAGATGGAGATGGTGACTACCGATGCCTTCTCATCCAATAGGTCTTTAAACGCATTAGCAATGGCGATTAAAGAATAACAGGAGATATCGATTGATTGCAGGAAGTCTTCCCTTTTTGTTTCGTGAAATGGCTTAAGTCCTCCTTCGTAATTAGCAAAAGCGATTGAATGAACGATGCCGTGAATTTTGGGATACTTTTTGGAGACTTCTTCAGCAAGTTTCTTAATTTCCTGTTCCCGTTCGACATCACACACAAAGATATCAGCACCGGGAAGGATTTTGGAAATACTCTCTTTTCTTTCTGTTGATTGAACACTATAGATTACATTTGCCTTGGCCTCGGAAAGGACCTCGCCGACAGCGAAGGCGACGCTCTTCTTATTGGCCACCCCAAAAATAAGGAAGGTCTTATTCGCAACATCTAAGAAATTCATATGTTACTCCTTATCTTTTCTATTTCCCCCATCTGCCAAAGGAGATGTGATAGAGAAAAGAACTCCATAGGCCTTCCACGAAGAGGATCAACCGGATTGGGCGGAGTACTACGTTGACCAACTTTGCCTTTTCTCTGCCATAGGTCTTTTCTAGCCTGTGAACAGCTTCGGGGTCAGGGTGAGCATTGGACTCAGCCCAGTGCTGGGCGTAAAGCACCGCGATGCTGTACTCTTCAGGGCAGCCTTCCATGACACCTCCGACGAGCCTCGCCAACTCTTCTTTGTCAACCCCGACTCTTAGTGCTTCCCTGGTATGAAGCCAGGAACAGAAGCGGCAACCGTATACTGCGGCAGCCGCAACCATCAGCCTTTCCCTGAGGGCGGGTGGCAACCCTCCTGTGTATATTCTCAGGAGCTGTACATTGTTTCTTAGCATAAAGAGCATATCAGGGAAAACCTCTCTCCGGCTTCCGTATACTTTTCTCTTAGCCCCCTTGTCCGTTATCATTCTCTACCCTCAGTATGCCTCTTTAGCTAGGGTGACGGTGAACTCGACTGTGACCGAAGTCTTGCCGCCAACTGAGGCTTTGCCCTTCATGAAATAGGCATTACTGATTTTTTCCACCAGCTCCGCTTCAATATCCATGGTGTTGCCTGGCTTGACGATACTTTTGAACTTGGCATTATTAATTCGGGTTAAAACAGGAACGCCTCCGCTGATGCCGCCCATCATTTTAGAGAGCAGGATTGCACCTGTTTGAAAGATGGATTCACAGATAAGCGCCCCGGGCATGATCGGTTGCCCGGGATAATGTCCTTCGAAGACTGGCTCATCGGGCCTTATCTCTTTCGTTGTTTTGATTTTGGTTCCGCTTAATTCTACGATCCTATCGACAAACAAAAACGGTGGACGATGGGGTATGGCATTTAGAATCTCCTCCATATCATAATCCTCCACTCACCTCGAGAGTAGCACCGGTAACATAGGACGCTTCTTTGGAAGCCAGGAAAAGGACGCAAGCGGCAACTTCTTCAGCGCTACCAAATCTCTTTAGAGGAATCTTGGCCAGATAGGCTTCACGCAATTTATCTGGAAGGTCTTCGATGAATTCGGTTGCAATAAATCCCGGAGAGACACAATTAACCGTAATACCCCGAGTGGCGACCTCCTTGGACAACGATTTAGTCAATGCAACCAAGCCTGCCTTTGAAGCGGCATAGTTCGCCTGCCCTTCAAAACCGTATCTTTCCATCACAGAGCTTATGTTAATAATCCGTCCGTACCGTTTGCGCATCAGACTCATGACAGCAAATTTGCACATGTAAAAGATCCCAGCAAGATTGACATTCATCACATCATGCCAGTCTGACTCCTTCATCATCGCCAGGACCGAGTCCTTTCGGATACCGGCGTTGTTTACCAAGACTTCAAAGCCCCCATATTTCGTGTCTATGTATTTGAAAAACTTTTCCACCTCTTCATATTTGGTCACATCAAGCTTTTGGATATCAATGTTTTCGGCAAGCTGGCTGTTGTCTTGTTTAAATTGTGCCGCCGCCGCCTCATTTGTCGTATAAGTGACAATAGCTTTAGCGCCTGCCTTCAAGAAACCCTCGGCAATGCCTTTGCCTATGCCTCTGGTTCCACCAGTGACGATAACAGTTTGTCCTTTGAAATCATGCATTTCTTACCCCTGCTGAGAGAAATTTGTCTACATCGTGGGCGACAATTACTCCGTAATTAGCTGCACCTAGCCAACCTGACATAATAATCCCCACGGAGCCAGTATGAAAAAGTCCTGGTATCTCTTTAGGAAGCCCCATACTGACCTTTAACCCTTCAAATTTGGTACCAAAAGAGGCTCCACTTAAATGGAGTGTATACCTTTGAAATGTCTTGGGAGTGGCGGCTTCCAGATAGTCTACTTTGTCTCGAATTTTAGGGACGTATTTCCCCAGAGCATTAAGCGTTCGTTGGATTAGCTTTTCCTTGGAATCGCGATATTCCTCTTCAGACAGATTTGCCCAGTCGTCGTAATTGGCATTGGAGGAG
>CAYUDW010000205.1:2930-6298 GCA_964442595.1 uncultured candidatus Brocadiaceae bacterium | reverse complement strand
TACCTCTTCTACCACCTGGCGCGGTTCTTCATGTATCAGCGCAGCGGCACGGGCCTGTCGGCGAAGGTTGCCTTCGAGTGGGCGCGTGAGCCCTGCTACACGGACCCGGTGCCCCTGGCGAGCGACGAGTCGAACAAGCGCCGTGTCGTGCACGGCTGGGTCGACGCCGGCGACTCGCGCATGTTCCCCCACACGGACCGCCTGGCGCCCATGATGCTGGCCTGGGAGATGAGCCGGGAGAAGCACTTCGACGGCCAGCTCAACCTGCCTGAGAGCGGCAACGGCATCCCCGACTTCCTGGACGAGGCCCGCTGGCAGGGCGAGTACTACCGCGACATGCAACTTGAAGACGGCCGGTGCATGGGTTACCTGCTGACCGGCAAGCGGGGCGGTGGGTCGCCCATCGCAGGATCCGGCAAGGGCTGGGCCAACGATGATGATCCGCGCTACATCCGCGACGACAGGTTCCGCTACAGCACGCACCTGCAGACATGCGGACTCATGGCCATGATGGGCCACCTGCTGAAGCCCTACGACGCGGAGGGCTCGGCCGCCTTCCAGGCCGCCGCCCTGCGGGCCTGGGACTGGGCCGAGGCCAACCGCCCCGCCCCGCGCGAGGGCGAGAAGATGGCCTATCCCGGCGATACGATGTGGGCCGCGACCGCGCTGTGGCGGGCGACTCGCGAGGAGCGCTTCCACGATCTCGTGCGGGAACTGGCCGACACGGACGGCGGCTGGCGGGACAGCGGCTTCCACGGCGCCACCTACTGGGCCTGGCTCGCCTACATCCTCGATCCCGAAGGCGACCCGGCGCTGCAGGAGCAGTTCCGCAGCCGCTTCGTCGACGGCCTGTCCGCCCTGTTCGAGATGGTGACGCGCGAGCCCTACGCCGTGTCGGTCTGCCCGCACGGCTGGCATACCAATCCGGCCGGCGCCGGCGGCGTGGCGATGCAACTGGCCATGGCGTGGAAGCTGTCGGGCCGCGAGGAGTTCCGCCATCTGGCCCAGGAGCACGTGCACTACGTCCTGGGGCGCAACCCCTACCGCCTGTGCTGCGCCTCCAACATCTGCCCCGAGAGCTTCAGCGACATCTACCACGGCTACGAGTGGGTGCCGGGCCGCGAGGTGTGGATGCCCGGCTTCGTGGGCCACATGTCCGCGTGGGGCAGCCACACCATGTCGCGCTTCTACGCCCGGCACGCGCGCCCGACGCGCATCACGTGGGACTGGGGCGAGCCGTGCGTGGGGTTCAACTACGGCATCACGGCCGCCGTGATGCTGCTGATGGAAGGCGAGCGCCACGACGACCTGATCAACCTTGGCGCGTTCCCCGGCTGGCCGCCGGTGCGGCCCGGCCTTCCCTTCCCAGCCACTTCCGTGGAGGGACCGTGGGGCGCGGAACCGGTCATCCCCGGTCCACCCAAATAGACGGAACGAAGCACCGGGAGGAAGTCGATGAGCCAGAAGCCGATTGCCGTTCTGGGCGGTGGCGCCGGTGCACACATGATGGCGGTGGACCTGACGGACCGCGGCCACAGCGTCCACCTGTGCGAGCATCCTGACTTCGCGGCGAAGTTCGAGGCCACGCTGAGCGCCCAGGCCATCGAGGCGGTTGGCATCGGCCCGAAAGGCACCTATCCCATCCATCGGGTCGGCACCGACATCGCCGCAGCCCTGGACGAAGCCGAATGGGTGAACGTGGTCATGCCGGCCATCGGCCACGAGACGTTCTTCCAGGACATGGTGTCCCACCTGCGCGACGACCACAAGGTGGTCGTCTGGGCGGGAGACTTCGGCTCGCTGCGCCTGCGACAGATGCTGCTGGACGCCGGGAAGCTGGGCGGCGTGACGATCCTCGAGACCAGCACCTTGCCCTACGGCACTCGCCTGGTCGAACCGGGCAAGATCAACTTGCTTCTGGTGGCCCCGCACGTGGTCGCGGCTGCCGTGCCGAGCAGCCGCACCGCCGAGGCCGTGGCGGAGCTGCACCGGATGTTCCCCTGCATCGCGCCGGGGCAGCACGTGCTGGCCGCCGCCTTCAACAACGCCAATCCCATCGTGCACCCGCCGGGCTCGCTGCTCAACACGGGCCGCATCGAGTATTCGGGCGGCGACTTCTACATGTACCGCGAGGGCATCACGGAGTCGGTCGCGCGCGTCATTCGGCAGGTCTATGGGGAGTCGCGCCGCGTGGCCCGGGCGCTGGACTTCGACATGACCGAGTACCGGGACATCGACTTCCGCACGACGTGCAGCATCATGGGCGTGGAATTCGTCGCGCCGTTCGACACGGCGGGTGTGATCGCCGGCATCCTTGGCCCATGCACCGTGCACGATCGCTACATCACCGAGGACCTCCCGTTCGGCCTGGTGCCCCGTTCGCAATTGGGCAACGTGGCCGGCGTGCCGACGCCGCTGATCGACGGCATCGTCTCGATCGGCTCCGTCGTCTGCCAGGAAGACTACTGGCAGACGGGCCGGACGCTGGAGAAGCTCGGCCTGGCCGGCCTGGACAAGGACGGCATCCTCGAAGTCGTCGCGAGCTGACGGCAGGTGCTCACGCCTGTGGCCGCCCGTCGCGTCACACTCTTCAGCCCCCGCGCCATCGTGGGAGCATGCGTGTTGGGCGGGCGTTCTGTTGCCGGCCTGGGGCGCCGGACGTATGATGGACGTGGTTTGGGGCCGGGCAGACCGAGTCCGGCGAGGGCTTTCATGCAGGGAAGGAGTGCTCCGATGGGTCGGCGATCCCGAAGATGTGTGCTTGCCGTGTGCGTTCTGTGGGCCATGGTCTGGGCGACGGAGGGAGCTGTGAATGCTCAAGCGGATGCCTCCCTGCCTCCGGGAGTCAAGGCGGTCTGGGACGTGGAGAAAGCCTGGCGCGAGGGGACGCCAACGCGCGAGCGGGTCTGCATCAACGGCCTGTGGCGGTGGCAGCCGGCCGAGGAGGCGGCTGAGACCGTCCCCGCAGGCAACTGGGGCTTCTTCAAAGTCCCCGGGCCCTGGCCGGGCCCCACTTCCTACATCCAGAAGGAGACCCAGACGCTCTACCCCCATCCAACCTGGCAGGACGTGGACCTCCGCGAGGTCAGAGCGGCATGGTACCAGCGCGAGATCGCCATCCCCGAGGGCTGGGCCAGAAGGCGCATCGCCCTGCGTGCGGAGTACCTGAACTCCTATGCGGACGTGTTCGTCGACGGGCAAAAAGTCGGCGAGATCCTGTTTCCCGGCGGGGAGGCGGACATCACCTCGGCGTGCCGTCCGGGCCGCACGCAGGTCCTGTCCGTGCGCGTCACGGCCATGCCTCTGTCCGACGTCGTGGCGGTCTTCAGCGACACCGGAGCGCCAAGGCAGGGGCGCGGGAGCGTGGC
>CAYUDW010000205.1:0-2830 GCA_964442595.1 uncultured candidatus Brocadiaceae bacterium | reverse complement strand
TGGGCCACGTATGACGCGGCGCGCGAGTGCATGCTTCGCCTGCAGTCCTTCGGGATCAACACGGTTCACACGCACCACTTCGGCTGCGAGCCGGGTTCGCACCTTGCCTACGGCGAGATCCTGAGGGCCGCCGATGACGTGGGCATGCTCATAGCCTTCTCCATGCCGCACATGGGACACTACGAATGGGATGACCCCGACGCCGCGGAGACCAACGGCTACGCCCGCCACGCCGAGTTCTTCGTGCGCGTGGCCCAGAACCATCCCTCGGTCGTGATGTACACCATGAACCACAATTCCCTCAGCTACCGGGGCTCCTCCAATCCCGACCTTCTGGACGGAAGGCACAATGAAAGGGGCGAGATCGGCCCGCGACGCGACAGGGGCGCCCAGCGCGGCCTGCTCGTCCAGTCCATCGTGGAGGGGTTCGACCCCACGCGCGTGGTCTATCACCACTCGTCCGGCACTATGGGGAACATGCACACCAGCAACCTCTACCTGAACTTCACGCCCATCCAGGAGGTGTCGGACAGGTTCGAGCACTGGGCCACAGAGGGCGTCAAGCCTCTGCTCCTATGCGAGTACGACACCCCCTACGACCTGGACTGGACCACCTACCGCGGGTGGTACAAAGGCCGGAGGACCTTCGGCAGCAGCCCCGTGCCCTGGGAGTTCTGCGTGGGCGAGTGGAACGCACAGTTCCTGGGCGATCGGGCCTTCGATTTGAGCGAGCGGGACAAGGAGAACCTCCGCTGGGAGGCCAACAACTGGCAGACCGCCGAGACCTGGTATCGGTGGAACTACCCCTACGCCATAGTCGGCAGGTCCACGCGCGGTCATAAGGACAAGCTCGCCGTCAGGTCGATGTACATCACCGACAACTGGCGTGCGTTCCGCACCTGGGGCGTTTCGGCCTTCAACGAGTTCACCTATACCAACTTCTGGTCGCTGCGCCAGGGCGTGGACCAGGGGCGACAGGACTTCAAGGTAGACTGGGATGACCTTCAGCGGCCGGGCTTCAGTCCGGACTTCATTCAGGACCGCTACGCGACCATGATCAGTGCGTTCGAACGCAACGACTGGATTCCCGGCGCGGCCGCTCAGGCCCTTTACCGAAATGCCATGCCGCTGTTGGCCTACATCGGCGGCAAGCCGGAACGCTTCACGGCCAAGGACCACAACTTCCTGCCCGGCGAGAGCTTCCAGAAGCAACTCATCATCATCAACAACTCCCGCGAGACGGTCGAGTGCGAGTGCACGTGGTCGCTGGACCTGCCGCAGCCGCAAATCGGCAAACGGACCGTCACGATCCAGACGGGGCAGCAGGAGCGAATCCCGCTCCAGTTCTCCCTGCCGGCCGACCTGAAACCGGGCACATACGAACTCACGGCGTCGGTTAGGTTCAGCTCGGGCAAGGCGCAGGAGGACGCGTTCAAGGTGGACGTGCTGGCCCCCGCCCCGCCGGTTCGGCGGGCAGCGAGGGTCGCGGTGTTCGACCCCCGGGGAGAGACGACCGAACTACTGAGGGATGTAGGCCTGGCATGCGAGCCGGTCCAGGCGAACGCGGACCTGGGCAACTGTGACATGCTCATCGTCGGCAAAGAAGCCCTGACGCTGGACGGACCGGCGCCCGACATCGGGCGGGTGCGCGACGGCCTGAAGGTGATCATGTTCGAGCAGACCGCCGACGTGCTGGAGAAGCGCTTCGGCTTCCGCGTGCAGGAATACGGCCTCAGGCGGGTGTTCGAGCGGGTACCCGACCATCCGGTGTTTGAGGGCCTCGAACACGCCAACCTGCGCGACTGGCGGGGCGAAGCCACCGTTACGCCTCCCCGCCTGGACAACTTTGAGGTCCGACAGCGCACCGGCGAACTGCTCAAGAAGTGGTGCGGCATCGAGGTGACGCGGACTTACCGGTGCGGCAACTGGGGCAACGTGGCCTCCGTGCTCATCGAGAAGCCGGCCCGGGGCGACTTCCTGCCGCTCATCGACGGCGGGTTCAGTCTCCAGTACAGCCCCCTCATGCAGTACCGCGAAGGCGACGGCCTTGTGCTGTTCTGCCAGATGGACGTGACCGGCCGGTCGGAGCCTGACCCGGCCGCGCGCCGCCTGGCCGCCAACATCATCAGCTACGCCGCCGCGTACACGCCCGCCCCGCGCCGCAAGGTGCTCTACTCCGGGGAGGACGCCGGATTGGAGCACCTGAAGCAGGCAGGATTTGACGTGGCCGCCTACAAGGGCGGGCGTCTAGGTGACGCCGACGTGCTCGTCGTGGGGCCCGGCGGCGGAAACGTCGTCGCCAGCGCCGATGCCGTGCGCAGTTGGCTCAAGGCGGGCGGGCATGTCTTGGCGATAGGGCTGGACGGAAGAGCGGCCAATGGCTTCCTGCCGTCCCCCATCCGGACGAAGAAGTCCGAGTACATCTGCACCGTCTTCGAACCGCCCGGCATGGGTTCGCCCCTTGCCGGTGTCGGCCCGGCAGACGTGCACAACCGGGACCCAAGGGAGGTGGACCTCGTCTCCGGCGGCGCCACCATCATCGGCAACGGGGTGCTTGCCGTTGCGGAGGACCCCGACGTGGTCTTCTGCCAGCTCGCCCCATGGCAGTTCGACCACTCCGCCGACAAGATGAACACCAGGCGCACGTTCCGCCGCGTGAGCTGCCTGGTCACGCGCGTGCTGGGCAACATGGGCTGCGACGGCTCGACGCCGCTCGCGGAGCGTTTCTCGAGCCCGGTAAGCGCGAGCGAAACCGAAGGCCGCTGGCTCGAGGGGTTCTACCTGGACAAGCCCCAGGAGTTCGACGACCCGTATCGCACCTTCGGCTGGT
>CAYUDW010000204.1:3097-6377 GCA_964442595.1 uncultured candidatus Brocadiaceae bacterium | reverse complement strand
TGGTAGCGGGGGTGGGATTCGAACCCACGACCTTCAGGTTATGAGCCTGACGAGCTTCCTGACTGCTCCACCCCGCGTCTGTTTCCGCCCATTATAGGCGCTCTCGCCGACTGCCGTCAACCGAAACGAGTTCATCCTGTCAACGCGCGACCGGCCACGGGCCGCGTCAGCCAGGTCGATTGGTCCCCGTCACCGCCCGCCGGCCGCTGAGTACCGGCCACCGCCGCCAGGCGCGGGCCGCCGCGCCAGCGATTGAAATGCCTCCCTCCCCGCTTATAATGAAGGTCCGCTCTGACTCCCCTAACCGGCAGGGACCGCCCATGCCCGAACTGGTGCTCGTGCTGGACTGCGGCTCGACCAACATCACCGCCGCGGCGGTCGACCCGGAGGGCAGCATCGTCGCTTCGGCCAGCCAGCCCAACGCGCCCGTCCCCCAGCCGGACGGGGAAGAGGGGTGGCTGATCTGGGACATGGACGCCCTCTGGGACACCATCTGCGCCGCGATCCGGCAGCTTGCGGGCGATGTGGGCCGCGAGACGATCCGGGCCGTCACCGTCGCCACCTGGGGCGCAGACGGGGCACCCGTCACGGCCGACGGGGAGCTGACCTACCCCGTCATCTGCTGGCAGTGCCCGCGCACCGGGCCGGCCATGCGGCGCCTGGTCGAACGGTTCGGCGAGCGCGGCCTATTCAACATCACCGGCTACCAGGCGATCAGCTTCAATACGCTGTTCAAGCTGGCGTGGCTGCGCGGTAACGCGCCGGATGCACTGGACAGTGCGGACAGGTGGCTCATGATGGCCGGCCTGCTCAGCCATCGCTTCTGCGGCGAGTTCAGCCTGGACGTGACGGGCGCGTCTACGATGATGATGCTCGACCTGGCGAAGATGCGCTGGTCGAGGGATCTTCTCGACGCGGTGGGCGTGGACGAGTCGTTCTTCCCGGAGCTGATCTATCCCGGCCACGTGATCGGCGGGCTGACTGAGGAGGCCGCCGGCCAGACGGGCCTCCGGGCGGGTATCCCGGTGGTGGCGGCGGGGCACGACACGCAGTTCGCCCCCATCGGCAGCGGCGCCACACGGCAGGAGGCCGTCCTGAGCACAGGCACGTGGGAGATCGCGATGCTGCGCACCGAGAGCCCCGTCACGAGCGATTTCGCCTTCGAGGAGGGCCTGTTGACTGAGGCAGACGCCGTGCGGGGGCTCTACGATCCGCAGCTTCTGATGATGGGCTCGGGCGTGCTGGAGTGGGTGCGGGAGAACCTGTACGGCGGCATCGAAGACCGGTCCGAAGCGTACGCGACGATGATCGGCGAGGCGCGCAAGGTGAAGCCCGGTGCGGGCGGCGTGTTCCTGGTGCCGAGCTTCGTGGCGGGCACCGGGCCGACGCGCAAGTACCGCACGCGTGGCACGCTGGTGGGCCTGGGCCTGATGAGCACGCGGGCGCACGTCTACCGCGCGGCGCTGGAGGGGCTTTGCTTTCAGCTCAAGGACGCGCTGCGTATACTGACGGAGGCGACGGGCTTCGCGCCCGAGCGCGTGCGGGTGGTCGGCGGGGGATCGAAGAACGAGTTGTGGAACCAGTTGCGGGCCGACATTTGCGGGTTGCCCGTCGTCGTGACGGAGCGCAGGGACGCCACCGTGATCGGCGCAGCCGTCGCCGCCTGGGTGGGAACGGGCCGCTTCGCGTCGCTGACGGAGGGGGAGCGGGCCCTCCCGATCGAGACCGAGGTGGTCGAGCCCTCGGCGCAGGCGCCCGTCTACGAGGGGCTGTACGATCGCTACCGCGCGATCCCGCCCAGCTTGCAGGACTTCTATTCCCGTTGACGTCGAGGAGCCCGATGAAGATCAGCGTGGTCGGTGCGACCGCATACACGAGCCGGGAGTTGCTCAAGCTGCTGGCGCGGCATCCGCAGGCGGAGATAGTGCACCTGGGCGGGCGGCGGGAGGGGAATCCGCCCGTATCGGACGTGTTTCCGTCCCTGCGGGGCATCTGTGAAATGCCCGTGGTCGGGATGCGGCTGGGCGACGCTCCGGAGAAGCCGGACGTGGCGTTCTTTGCGCTGCCGCACGGGCTGAGCCACCAGTACGTGCCGGAGTATCTGAGCGCCGGCGTCCGGTGCATCGACTTCAGCGCGGACTACCGACTGAGCGACCTGGCGACATATGAGAAGTGGTACGGCGAGCACGGCGACCCGGACAACCTGGCCCGTGCCGTGTACGGTGTGCCGGAGCTCTTCCGCGAGCGGATAGCGGCTGCCGACCTGGTCGCCAATCCGGGGTGCTATCCGACGGGCGTGGTCCTGGGCCTGGCTCCCCTGATCCGGGCCGACATCATCGAGGCGGAGGACATCATCGTCGACGCCAAGAGCGGCGTGAGCGGGCGCGGCAACAAGCCGAACGAGGGCTCCATGTATTGCGAGTGCAACGAGGACGTGCGGGCCTACAGCGTCTCCGGCCACCGCCACGAGCCGGAGATGGAGCACGCGCTGGGCCTGGCCGGTGCGGCGGCCCCCGGAGTCACGTTCGTGCCGCACCTGGTGCCGATGGACCGGGGGATCCTGTCGACGATCTACGCCCCCCTCAAGCACGCGGCTGACGACGAGGGCCTGACGAACATGCTGCGGGAGTTCTATGCTGGGGAGCCGTTCGTACGGGTCTTGCCGGCGGGCGAGCAGCCGCGCACGAAGGACGTGGCGTTCACCAACTACTGCGATCTTGCGGCGACGGTCCGCAAGGGCGATCGGGCGATCGTGACGGCCGCCATCGACAACCTGATGAAGGGCGCCTCGTCGCAGGCCGTGCAGAACATGAACGTCATGTTCGGGCTGGACGAGGCCATGGGGCTGTTCTGAGTTTCGAGCCGGGCGACCGCGTCGGTTCAGCTCTCCCCGTCCTGGCGGTGCTTCTTCCAGTAGACGTCGGCGAAGCGGGAACTGCGCCTGGCTTCCTCGTCTTGCGCAACGGGCTCCACGAGCTTGCCATAGAGCTCCGGCCGCCGCGCGCGGATGTAGCGCCGCCCGCCCGATAGCTCGATCTTGTCCGGCGTCAGCAGCCCGACCACCACGTCGTCCCCCAGGGCGTGCGATTCGACCAGCACCTCGCCGAACGGATCGATGATCATGGCATTGCCCGGCTTGATCGTGTCCGCGTCGACGCCCACCGGGTTGCTGAAGACGGCATAGACCCCGTTCTCGTAGGCGCGCGTGGGCAGCCAGTGCATCAGCCATCCCCGGCCCTTCGGCCCCATGAACTCCATCCGGCAGCGGACGGGGTCGCGG
>CAYUDW010000204.1:0-2997 GCA_964442595.1 uncultured candidatus Brocadiaceae bacterium | reverse complement strand
GACGGGCCGTCCGGGACGGGCTCGGCCAGGCGCTCCAGTTCGGCCCGGTCCAGATTCTCCATGAAGGTATAGCCGCAGATGCAGCATTCGTGGAAGGAGACCAATTCGGCTCCCTCTGCGGCGGCACGTTCGGCAAGATCGCGCACTCGCGAGAGGTTGTAGTCCTTGTCGGCGTCTCGGGCCTCGAACTGCGCGGCACCGATTCGGATGTCTCTCATCTGTCGGGCTCCGAGAGGACAGGCGGGGAACGGCCCATTATAGCAAGCCGAGAAGGAAGGGCAGGGATCAGGCGGGGGGGATGCGCCGTCAGGCAGCGGCTGCGGGCACGACGCGGTTGCGACCGTCGTGCTTGGCCTGGTAGAGGCGCCGGTCTGCCCGGCTGAACAGGGTCTCAACGTCGTCCGTCGGCTCGAACTGGGCCACGCCGACGCTCACGGTCACGTGCAGGAGCTTGCCCCCAGCGCTGCGGAACTTCTGCGACTCGATCAGGTTCCGGAAGCGCTCGGCGACCCCGATGGCCTGCTTCATGCGCGTACGGGGCAGGAACACGGCCAGCTCCTCGCCCCCGTAGCGGTAGCCCGTGTCGTACTTGCGCAACGTGCTCCGGATCCTGTTCGCGAGTCGCCTCAGAACGATGTCCCCGGTCGCGTGGCCGTACGTGTCGTTGACGCGCTTGAAGTGATCGATGTCGATCAGCAGGACGGAGAAGGCTTCCCTGTTCCTTCGCGAGAACTCGATCAGCGCCTGCAACTGGGTGTTGAAGTGGCTTCGGGAATAGAGCTGGGTCAGTTCGTCGACGACTGCCCGTGTGTGGAGGTGCTTTGTCTTGACCGCCAGGCTGATGTGATGGGCGATCTCCAGCAGCGCGCGCCTTCGGGCATTGTTGAATTCCTCCCGCTGCACCTCGGGTGGCCGGCCGTCGGTGGAGAACGCCAGGAACACCGCTCCCAGAATGCTCTCCTCGACCTTGAGGGGCACGATCGCGTGCAGCTCCCGACCCCGGGCGCGGCATATGACGCCGTGGCTCTCGAACTGAGCGAGGTCGAAGTCCGGGATCTCGTGCGTCTGCATCTTTCTGCCGGTCAGGACCTTGCCGTCCGTGTATTCCGCGAAGGGCTGCAATCCCTCCTTGTCGCCCTCCTGGATGAACAGCGCAATGTCGCGCGGTTCCAGCAGGCCATGGATCAACTCAAGGACTTTCTCGGCGATGATGCCGAAATCGCTCTCCTGATTGACAACCGTGGCGACCTCGCGGAGGGTGGACAGCTCCTCCAGCCGGGCCTGCTGCTTCAGGCGCAGGGCTTCCAGGTCGCCCACGCGCTTCTCCAGGCGCCGGAGGGCAGAACGGGATCGGTCCAGCCGGCGGGTGCGAACGGCGAGCACGATGGTTGTTACGACGCCGTAGAACCCGGCGAGGCCGCCGAAGAGCGCCGGCACCGCCAGTGCAAGCCGCTGCCGGAATCCCGGCGGTATGCCTGGCGCGGCGCCGGGCAGCAGGCGGATCGCAAGGATCACGCAGGACACCGAAGCCACGACGCAGACCATGAGCCAGACGTTCCCGGCCAGCGACCAGAACAGGCTTGGTTCGCGGTGTTCCATAGGCGTGCGGATCCAGTTTGGCCGGCGCCTGGCGTCGCGGCACTAAGGCAATGGTAGGGAAGGCGGGCAGGCCAAGTCAAAGATACCGCTACTCGTGCCCCCACAAAGATACCACGTTGATCGCATGTGTTTGCTTAGCAATGCTTTACGCATATTCTGGCATGGCGAGAGAGCCGTCCCTGGACGGGCAAAAAGGGGCGCCTCTGCGAACGTTCTCCAGATTTGCACAAGGCGGCCGTCGGGAAGCTGGGAGCGTCGGCCAAGCCGAGATCAACCGGGCCCCGGAGCACGGACCCAGATAGGGCTTGACCACGCCCGCTGCCCGTTGCGTTGCTCCACGCGCACCCGGTAATGGACCTCTCCCCGCACCGGCTCGTCATCGTCCACGTCCAGCGTTGCGGTGTAGGCGGCTTCCGGCATCAAGCGGTGGACCTTGGCCTTGTAAGCCATGTGATGGTAGATGTCTTCGCGCTCGGGGGAGCCCGGCTCCAGGCCGCACAGCTCGTGCAGCATCCGGATGCACTCGTCCCTGAACCAGAAAACGCGGCTGCCCCGCATGAGCGACTCCACGGTGCCCGTTTCCTCCAGGCCGTTCAGTGACAGGTGGAGCCGCGTCCCGGTGGTGCCCTCGAACTCGAACACGTTCGCGTTCTGCGTCGGACGGGCTACCGTGTCGCAGGAGCTGGTCAGTTCGAAGGAAGCCACGCTCCCTTCGAAGCGGGGCACGCGCTGCCCCGCGCTTATCCAGCAGGGCTCGAACCCCACGAACGTGCCCCCGTCGAGCTGGAGCCTGCCCGTCCAGCGACGGCCTGGCACGATGAGTTCGTTCTCGCGTGGTCCCCAGCCTGCCTCGACTCGGACCTTGAAGCGGGCCCGCTCGCCCGGCGCCGGTGCATCCCACGTGCCCTGGTGGCAATGCAGGGCGATAACGCCGCCGTTTCGGAGAACCTCGATCCGGTCCAGGGCGTCCGAGCCGCGGACGCCGACGTGGATCCTCTGCGCGTCTGCCACGGAGGTGATGCTGCCCATCGGCACGCCGTTGACGCTGAAGTCCAGCTCGATCCGGTCGCCCGTCACGCCGTAGACGCGGTGCGCCTTGAATGCCTCCCACAGGGATTCGCGCGTCAGCTCGCGGGCAATGCACGCCATCCGCCCGCAGCCGTGCTGGCCGGGCATCGGCCCCCAGCCGTCCGTCGAGCAGATGGCGCCCAGGTGCAGCCCGCGGTCCAGCGCGTTCTGGTACGTGCCGCCGGCCATGCCGGGGCCCATGTGCGTGTTGCGTCGCAGGCCGATCCACTCCTCGTCCGTCTCTGAGCATCCGTGAATCGAGAACACCTCGGTGAAGGGGCTCAGCTCTTCGTCGAAGACAGACCAGTCGCGGCCCCGTCGGCCCGGGCG
>CAYUDW010000203.1:5238-6379 GCA_964442595.1 uncultured candidatus Brocadiaceae bacterium | reverse complement strand
CCTGTTCGCTTGAGAGAGCACAGATGCTGCTGGCGACAACCTTTCCCAGCGAAGCGGAGTTCGAGCGGGCCAAGTCGCTGCTTGAGGCATGTGGCGTCTACTACCGGACGGTCTGCCCGGCGCCGGCGTACCGTCTGGCGGGCTGTGCGGTCTTGGTGGCAGAATCGCAGGCGCGGCGAACGCTCGCGGCCGAGAGCGGGCGGGACCTTGTCTGCTCGGGTTGGGTAGGCTATACGCCGGCACAGATCGTGGTGCCGCAGGAGCCGCCGCCGGAGTACGAGGAGGATGTGTTCGGCCGCGCTGCGATCATGGTGCTGGCGCAGTGCGTGGCGGACGAGACGAAGATACGGATCGTCGCCCACATATCTGGGGACCTGACGGAGGTACTCCCCTACATGAACGCGGAGATGCGTCAGGCCAGCTACAACGTGCACGGGCCGACCTTCACATTCATGGACGGCTATCGCATGGTCAGCGCGTATGCACGCCGCATCGCCGTGGCGAAGGCCGACGAGATCGTGGACGCCTGGCGGGTGCTGGAGGAGCTTAGGCGCCGCGTGAACGAAACGTGGGCCAGGCGACACCAAATAGAGCCCTCCTACGAGCGGCGCGAAAGGCCGCCGGCCCTGGAGGTATACAAGCGCCTTCCCGGCACGAACTGCGGACAGTGCGGCGAGCGCACGTGCCTGGCCTTCGCGGTCAGGCTGCACGCGGGCCACACGTTCCCGACCCGGTGCCGGCCCGTGTTTGAGGGCGATTACTCGCACATGAAGGATGCCCTGAGAGAGATCTGCTCGGGGCTTGGCGTGATGAGCTGAAACGGTTTTCTCCAGAAGGCGGAGCGCAGATGAAGCTCCAGATACTGGGCACGGGCTGCCCGAAGTGCAGGAGGCTGACGGCGAACGCCGAGGCTGCCGCCAAGGAACTCGGCATCGAATACGAACTGGAGAAGGTGACCGAGGTCAACGAGATCATGAAGTTCGGCGTGATGATGACGCCAGCGCTGGTCGTCGACGGCGAGGTCAAGGTCGCCGGCAAGGTGCCGGGCGTTGAGGAGATCAAGGGAATGCTCGGGCGGGAGGAAGCCTGATGCCAGAATGTCCAGGCTGCCGGGACGTGCAAGGCGGTGCGAGCCGGAACG
>CAYUDW010000203.1:0-5138 GCA_964442595.1 uncultured candidatus Brocadiaceae bacterium | reverse complement strand
GCACGAACTCCTGGAGCAACTGGTCGCCCGGACACTCCTGCTGCAAGAGGCCAGGTCGTCCGGGACGAAGCAGAGCCCGGGGGAGCGAAACGCTCAAGCAGGGGCTGTTGATTCCCCCCCGCAGAATGAGGCCGAGATCATCAACGATCTTCTCGAACGGGAAGTGCTGAACCACGTGGAGGTCAGCGATGCGGACGTCAGGCAGTTCTACGAACGGCACAGAGACGAGGTGCCCGACGGGCGTTCCTACGAGGAACTGAAGGATTCGTTGCGATCCTATGCCCTGCAGGAGAGACAGAACGAGGCCATCCAGTCCTACCTGGCCAAGCTCCGCGCCACAGCAAACATCACCCATAACGAGGCGTGGGTCGAAGCCCAGAAGGCCCTGGCCGCCGACAACCCGCTGGACGTGGCGCTGAAGACGGGGCGCCCCGTAGTGGCCGACTTCGGCCGTGGCACCTGCATCCCCTGCAAGATGATGAAGCCCATTCTGGACGAGCTGCAAGAGGATTACAAGGGCCGCGCGGAGATCCTGATCATTCAGATTGACGAGTATCCCACCGTGACGCAGCGAGTGGGCATCCGCGTCATACCGACCCAGATCTTCTACGATGCGTCCGGCACAGAGGTCTACCGGCACGAGGGTTTCATACCGCGCGAGGACATCGTGGCGAAGCTTGCCGAGATGGGGGTGAAGTAGGGCCGCCACCGCCCGGCCGCATGGCGTCGCCCCTTCGCGAAGGGTGCACTGGGCGGGGGATTGGTGACACGCCATCAGCGTCGACTACAGCAGGAGGGAGCCAGGATGACCTGGAGAACGATCGTGACCGTCGCATTGGCTGTGGTCTGGACGACAGCTCCTGGGTGCAGCTATCCGAAGCATCGCTTGCAAGATGCGGCAGAGATGTTCGATGTGGGCTTCACGTTCTCGAAGAAGCCGCAGTTCTCCGCGTACATGAACTGCCCGGTTGTGGCGCCCATAGGCTACGGGGAAGTCGATGGGCAGTTCGTCGGCGTGGGAGGCGGCGAGGTCGGCATGATGGACCACCATCAGGAGAGCAGAGGCCTGCTGTTCTGGGGAAGAGAGGAAGTGAGCTGGGACACCTTCGATCCCGAGGATGCCGACACCATCAGTGTGCAGGGCGTGGGCCTTCTCGGACTGGCGGAGAACGCCGGCGACGAGGAACCCTATGACCTCGCCTGCATCCATTACCTGCATCTGGGCTGGATCGGGGTCGCGGCCAACGTGCATTGGCTGGAGATCCCCGACTTCTTTCTCGGGTTCTTCCTCCTTGACCCGGTGCGGGACGACGGGGAGGACGGCGGCTACTGGTTCTGGGGCGGCAAGACTTCTTCAGGGGACGATGCGAAGACGGTACTCACCGTCCGGGAAGTGCCACAAACCTGATTCTATTTGCTGATTGGATGGACATGAGGAACCCAAAGGCCATTCTGGTCGCCTTCGTGCTGGCTCTGCTGTCCGGCGCCGCCCTCGCTGATGAGCAGGAGGTGCCGCCCGAGACCGTCGAGAGCGCCTATCCCGGCCTGGTCGCCGGCGCGCTGGCGTCAGCGTCCCTCGGAGAGCTTGAGCCGGGCGTCTTGCTGGACATGGGAGGGGAGAAGGTTACCCAGCAGCAGTTGGATGAAGTCCTTGCCGGCTCCCCCGAGAAGCTGCGAGAGCAGCTCAGGAAGAACTCGCTACTGCTCGTCCAGGAGATGGCGACGAGAGGCCTCCTCCTGCGAGCCGCCCGGCAATGGGCGAGGGAACAGGAGGCCTACCCGGCGGACAAGGCCGAACCTGAGATCATCAGCGACTATCTACAGGACCTCGTCTCCGACGTCGCCGTTGGCGACGCTGAGATCGAGCAGTTCTACGAGGGTAACCGGGACATGTTCGGCGGCGCCGAGCTGAAGGATATCCAGGACGCGCTGCGGCAGTTCGTACTCAAGACGAAGCGGCAGGAGAAGGCGGACGCACATGTCCGGAGCCTGTCGGGAAGATTCGAGGTCGTCATCTCCGGCCCCTGGCTCGCGGAGCAAGCCGTTGCGGTGCGGGATAACCCCGTTGACAAGGCGAGGGCAAGCGGCCTGCCCACGATGGTGGACTTCGGAGCGGACGGCTGCCAGCCGTGCGAGATGATGGCGCCCATCCTCAAGGGGCTGAGCGAGGACTACGCCGGCCGGGCGAATATCCTGTTCGTCCACGTGCGGGAGGACCCCGTGTTGGCCACCCGCTACGGGATTCAGTCGATCCCGCTGCAGGTGTTCTTCGACAAGGATGGCAAGGAGAGGTACCGGCACGTGGGCTTCTTGCCCCAGGAGGAGATCGAGAACAAGCTTGCTGAGTTGGGGGTGCGCTGAGAATGGAGCAGCTCTTCACCGCTCTGACCCGTGCGCTCGAGGGCGCTCCCCTGGCGGCGCTGTCGGCCGCCTTCGCGTGGGGCGTGCTGAGCATCCTGCTCAGCCCCTGCCACCTGGCCAGCATCCCCCTCATCGTCGGCTTCATTGACGGGCAGGGACGCATGTCGACCAGGCGGGCGTTCCTCATCTCGACGCTGTTCGCCGCAGGCATCCTGATCACCATCGCGGCAATCGGGGCGGTCACGGCGGCCGCCGGACGGATGATGGGAGACGTCGGCGCCTACGGGAACTACGTCGTGGCCGTGATCTTCTTTCTCGTCGGCCTGCACCTGCTCGGCGTGATCCCCATGCCGTGGTCCGGTCCGGGCCAGGTGGAGATGAAGCGTAAGGGCGTGTTGGCCGCGTTGGTCCTGGGACTGATCTTCGGCGTGGCGCTGGGGCCCTGCACCTTCGCCTACATGGCGCCGATGCTGGGCGTGGCCTTCCGGGCGGCCTCTGCCAGCGTCCTCTTCGGCGTTCTTCTGCTGGTCATGTACGGCGTCGGCCATTGCTCGGTGATCGTCCTTGCCGGCACGTCCACGGGACTGGTCCAGCGCTACCTGAACTGGACCGAGCGCTCGAAGGGCAGTCTGATCGTCAAGCGCGTCTGCGGCGCCCTGGTGATCGCTGGCGGACTGTACCTCATTTACATAGCATAGGGACGGCAGATCACACAGCACATGCCGGGAAGGAGGAGTGAGACGTGACCTGCAACGAAGCAGACAGGAGGAGCCCTGCAGTCCGAGAAACGGTCCGTGACGGTTACGCCCGCATCGCGCGGGCCGGCGCGTCATGCTGCCCCGAATCGCCATGCTGCGGACAGGGCGACGGGGCCGACGCCGTGGCCCGCCAACTGGGCTACGGAGAGGTGGAGCTCTCCGCGCTGCCGGAAGGCGCAAACATGGGCCTCTCGTGCGGCAACCCCACGGCGGTAGCCTCGCTGAGAGCGGGCGAGGTCGTCCTCGACCTCGGCTCGGGAGGCGGGCTCGACGTGTTCATCGCCGCCCGGCGCGTCGGTCCCACGGGACGCGCCATCGGCGTGGACATGACGCCGGAGATGATCTCGGCGGCGCGCCGCAACGCCGAGCAGTTCCAGGCAGCGACCGGGCTGGACAACGTCGAGTTCCGCCTCGGGGAGATCGAGCACCTGCCCGTTGCGGATGCGAGCGTGGACGTGGTGATCTCCAACTGCGTCATCAACCTGTCGCCCGACAAGCCGCAGGTCTGGCGGGAGATCGCACGCGTGCTCAAGCCCGGCGGGCGCGTGGCCGTCTCAGACCTGGCCCTGGTGCAGCCGCTGCCCGATGCCGTCCGAGAATCGGTCGAGGCCCTGATCGGCTGCATCGCAGGCGCCGTGCCCGTCGATGAGAGCTTGCGCATGGCGGGCGAGGCCGGGCTGGTGAAGGTGCAGGCGGACGCGCAGCCCATCTACTCCGACGACCCGGCCGACTGGGCAGACACCACCTGCGCGTGCATCTTCGGCCTGCTGCCCGAAGGCAAGAAGCCGAGCGACTACGTCGTGAGCGTGGACCTCACAGCGGTCAGACCTCAGGACCGGCAATAGGTGGTGGAACCGATGTCAGACCCCCGTGATGCAAGTGCCGAGGCCAGGGGGCTGGGCTTCTTCGAGAGGTACCTCTACGTCTGGATCGTCCTGTGCATCCTGGGCGGCACCGTGCTGGGCAGGCTAGCCCCGGGCGTCGCGCAGTGGCTGGACGGCCTGGCCATCTACGTCGGCGGGGCGCCCGTGGTCAGCATCCCCATCGCCGTCTGCCTGTTCTTCATGATGTATCCCATCATGGTGAAGATCGACTTCGCCGAGGTGCTCAAGGCGGGCAGGAACGTCAAGCCGGTCGGGCTCACCCTCTTCGTCAACTGGGCGATCAAGCCCTTCACGATGTACGCCATCGCCCTGCTGTTCCTGGGCGTCCTGTTCCGCGGCTTCATCGGTCCGGACGCGGTGGACCTGGTTAAGATGCCGTTCGGGCTCGACCTGGCGGAGGGCGCGAAGTACGGCGCGGGCACCGTCGTGATGCACAACGGGGCGAAGATGCTTGAGGTGCCGCTCTGGCGAAGTTATCTCGCGGGATGCATACTGCTCGGCATTGCGCCCTGCACGGCGATGGTGCTGGTCTGGGGCTACCTGGCACGCGGCAACGACGGTCACACGCTGGTGATGGTGGCCATCAACTCGCTGACGATGCTGCTCCTCTACGGACCGCTCGGAGGGTTCCTGCTCGGCGTAGGACGCCTGCCCGTGCCCTGGCAGGCCCTGGTGCTCTCGATTGGCATCTACGTGGCCCTGCCGCTGGTGGCCGGCTACCTGAGCCGCAGGTGGATCATCGGAGCGAAGGGGGAGGACTGGTTCAGGACGAAGTTCCTGCACGTCCTCACGCCCGTCACGATCATTGCGCTGCTCGCGACGCTGGTGCTCCTTTTCTCTTTCAAGGGCGACGTCATCCTTTCCAACCCGCTGACCATCCTGTGGATCGCCGTCCCCCTGTTCATCCAGACGAACCTGATCTTCTGGCTCGGTTACGGGCTGTCGAAGGCGTTGGGGCTCACCTACGAAGACGCCGCTCCTTCGGCGATGATCGGCGCCAGCAATCACTTTGAGGTAGCCATTGCCACCTCGGTCATGCTGTTCGGCCTGGCCAGCGGGGCGGCCCTGGCCACGGTGGTGGGGGTGCTGATCGAAGTGCCGGTCATGCTGCTCCTGGTGAAGATATGCCTTCGGA
>CAYUDW010000202.1:0-6421 GCA_964442595.1 uncultured candidatus Brocadiaceae bacterium | reverse complement strand
TTTACCTCTATTATGCTGTCCATTCTTTTCATGTCCAGCACAATGCCACCCCTGATAGGAACGGTCAGTGCTGATAGGGTCAGCCCCGCTCCCATTGGGGTGAGGGGAACTTTCTCCTGGTTTGCCAGCCCGACTATCTGCTGCACCTCGTCCACTGTTCGAGGCATAACCACATAGTCGGCTTGGCGCGGCTTCTGTGCCCCCGGGTCGCGGGAGTAGAGATAAAGGTCTTCGGGGCGATTTGAAACATAATCCTGGCCAACGATCTCGGCCAGCCGGCTCAGGAAATCCTCTTTCATAAATGCCTACATCCTAGCATACTGCAGGCTATTATAGAAATTGATGGTATTCCGAGACATGATATCTGATTTGTGGTAGGCCTGGTCCTTCACCTCGTGAAGGATGTTGTCCTTGGGATTCTGTATAATGGGGAATTGAGGTGGCCAGACAAAAATGATAACCGGGTATTCCAGTAACGGCCTTCCCTATGTCTGTATTGGAAACGGCACGCGTAACCTCGTTGTGTTTGAGGGGTTGGACTTTCGGCATAAGCCGCCATCCGGCATTATGCTACGGATGAGTACCGGTTATTTAAGGGGACTTGAGGATAGCTACAAGATCTACATTGTGAGCAGGAGGCCCGGTCTTCCCCCGGGATATTCACTGAGCGATATGTCGGATGATTACGCTGTCATGATTAAGAATGAGCTGGGCGGTGTGGCCGACATAATCGGCGTCTCCACAGGGGGGGCGATAGCCCAGCACTTTGCCATTGACCATCCGGATTTAGTGGGGCGACTTGTCCTTGTCATGACCGGTTTCCGCCTGACTGAGGAAGCCAAAGAACTGCAGATGAAAGTTGCAGACCTTGCACGAAAAGGCAAGCGGCGGGCAGCGAATGCGTTACTGGGAACAGCTATCATCCGGAAGGGAATCGCAAAACACTTTTTCAAGTGGTTTATGTGGCTGCTGGGCCCTCTCAGTATCCCTACCGACCCTTCGGACGGGATCGTGGAAATCGAAGCAGAGGACCGCCATGACCTGAGCGACCGCCTGGACAGGATTAAGGCGGAAACCCTGGTGATTGGCGGTGAAGAAGACTTCTTTTATCCTGTTCGTGAGACAGAGGGGAAGATACCCAATGCCAGGCTGGTCCTGTATCCGAACCTCGGGCATAACGCTATGTTCGCGCGAAGCCGCCAGTTCGGTGAAGAAATAAAGGCTTTCCTGCTGGGCGATAAATAAGACATCCGCGGGGGTATCCTGGAGATTATAAGACTGTTTGGCATGATGCCCCTGGAATTCTGCTAGAATACACCTGAGAAGCCTGAGAAGGGGCATGAAACCTTCTATGTGGTTAATTCCTCCTGAGATGGTAAAGCCACCGGAAATCTTGTTCACTTTTCCAGTTCATTGTGGGCCTGGCCTTTAATCCGAGTTACACCGCTATGGATTAGCCTTTATAATTTCATGCTGGTGGTCAGGGCGGCCTTGTCTATTCACTGCCGAGGCCTGAATAGCCTTTGCCACCATCTTTGCTTATGGGTCTGCTTAGGTGCTTCCAGGAGTAACAATCGTTCCTGAAGTAATTCCGCTTTAGCTTTCCAATATCCGACTTCCTGGGACAGTTGCTCTATTCTATTGATAAGGGGTTGGGCTGACATACTACTATCAGATAATGGCTTTGTGATTAGGGGTAGGTCATCGATAATGTATGAATCTCCGAACTTGGAAGGGACTAGCCTGGCCTTGATCTTGCCGGACTTGATATACCGGCGGACGGTGATCATAGAGACTCCTAATGCCTCGGCAGCCTCTCTCAATGTATAGCCAGCCATTAAGAATATTGTAACACCTTAGTCAATGTTCTTGAAATGGGGGCTGATAAGTTTGGCCAGGACGTCTTATCACCGGGGGTATCTTGGAATAATGCCTGATTTGCAGCAGGCTTGATTGGCAGGGTGTGTCCCCCTGGAATTCTCTCTAGAATACACCTGAGAGGCCCGAGGAAGGCCATTAAACCTTCTGTATGGGTTTTTTCCCCTCGAAGGCCTGACGTTGTTTCTCGGGGCTTTATGAAGCAGATTATGACAAATGCTTAGAGAAACAAGTTAGCTTCTTCTTAAGGAGAAGAAGACTTTATATCCCACGAAGACAAGCACAGCCAGGGTAGCAGCAATGCCGGCAAATCTTAGTATGTTGTCCAGATCATAAGGTGTAATTGCGGCTATCATTGTTCCTATGCCGCCTAAAATCAAGCCGGCCCCGAAGATATCCAGTCTGCGGCGAATGAAGGTGCCCACGACGGCAAACACCGCTCCCAGAGGTAAGACAATGAAGAACACGTTCTTGTCATGTATCGCTGCTTCCTGCTGATATGCTGCGTAAGCCTCCATCCATTCTTGCTCCCACTCTTCGTATTCAGAGCTGTTGTAAGCTGGTTGGGGCTCGGGATAGTCCGGGTATTGGGGAGAAGGATAGAAGGCCTCGACGCCGAAGATTACAACCAGGACAAGCACAACCGCTATAGCCAAGGCATAGACGACTCTAAGAAAGCGCATCATCTATTCACTCCTTTGAGGGTTGCTCAATCATGTTCTTCTCAGCGTTTCAGGTGCTCCTTCTGGCACTGTCCGTTTATTCTTATCCTCTCTTGATTCAATTATATCTCTAACTATCCCGGAATGGAAACCGTGTCGAATATGCAACTATTAGATATACCGCCTGTCATAATCCCGCAGAGAATAATATTCTGGGGACATAGTACCTGATTTGTAGCAGGCCTGGTCCTTCACAAGGTGAAGGATGGTGTCCCTGGAATTCCTGGCGAGAACCTGGTACTAATCTCCCAGTACGTACGTAGGCTTGACAACTGCGTTATATATGTGCTAGCATGGACGTTGTCCTGAGTAGCCGAGCAGGAACCTGGCATAAGCGTTGGGTTTGGTGAAAGCTAAAAGGTGCGGGTAGTGGCCAGCACAAAGATAAGCTGAAGGCCAGGCCGGACGATAATAGGTGAAAAAAGTGAGGTTACTCGGGACGTCTGATTTTTTGCTGGCTAAGCGTTCTTGTCGCAGTTTGAAATGACCCAATAAATAGGCTCGCTACTTGCGTGGATATCAGCCTGTTTAAGTTTGACTCTTAACCAAAGTTCACCATCTACGCATTTGATTCGTAGTATTCTGGGAAATAATGCCTAATTTGTGGTAGGCCTAATTGGTATGGTATCCCCCTAGAATTCGAGTCGCTTTCAGACGGTGCTTATAATAATCCTTAACGGTAACTTATGGCCTGTCTAATAGCTTCCTCAAGCTCCTGTGGAACATCAGTGCCGATTAAATATTCCTTACCCGTTATTAACTTGATCTGGACAGCATGAAAGCCGGAAACCCTGAACAGCATCCCGTGAGGAGTTTGCCGAATACCCCACCCGTAATACCAGGGATTTTTAACGGCTTGACACGATTCTATCTCATTCAGCTTAAACCGTTTGCGGATTACTCCAGGCCCAAATTGCACTAATAGCTCTTCTTCCCTGATGACCACGGTTAAACTGGGAAATAACACTAGAGCTACCGCGAGGACAACCAGGACTGCGATAGCAATCCAATTAACGCCGGTAGTCGCCAGGATAATCCCGATTGCCACCATTGCTGCTACAATGGCCACAATGATGAAATATCCAACCTGAGTATGCTCGTAGCGCTTAATCATGATACCTTTCGTGTCATTATACCCAAGGGTGTAGTCGAATTTGCCGCCTCAGGCTTCAGGCGCAGGTTTGGGAGATTATCTTTTTCCTCTGACCTTAAGCGCCTCTTCGTAAATTTCACGGTTTTGCGAGATATACTCTTGTGGCAAGCTCAAGCCGTGTGCGTACGGACTCCCATGCTTATCGACGGTAACAAAAGTAACCATGCCTGAAACGCAGGGAACCTCACTACCAGCCGTGAATGCCTGACCTTTAACAGTAATACTCGTATTACCGAGGCAGGCGACTCTGGCCTTGATTTCAGTGATGTCACCGTTGTTAACCGGTCTTTCAAAAGTTATCCCGTGGACCTTAACGCAGACTATGTCCTCGGGTTTACCGACGAACCGGGAGGCGGCGATAAAACAAGTCTCGACCAGCCACTCAGCCATCCGTCCGGCGAATAGAGTGCCGTGGTGCTGGAGGTCCTCGGGCTTAACCAGGTGCGAAATTACTGTTTCTTTAAGTGTATGCAAATTCCCTCCATGAATGAGTACGCGAACTCTGTCACTATTATGAATGGTGAGAGCGGGCTTGTCAAAATTTGCCGCAGGGAATTTTATACCACCCCGGAACTCAGTCACACTGTGCGGTGTAACAGCCTGAGTTAATGTGTAGTTGAAATGGGAGAGGGCCTTACAAAATTACTTCTTGCTCTCTAACATTCCCTTAGCCCAACCCGCAGCCCGCTCCAGTTCTCCTTCTTTCAGCGGACCCTTAGTGCTTGTAACTAAGAAACCCTCCGGAGACGCTATAAGATTACCGCCCTTTCCTTTCAGATTGCGGGCGATGCGTCCAGCAGCATATCCAAACACCATGACGAGTTTCGTCTGGCTTCTGGTGTCGAACGCAGCTACGTTGATACCTTGAGACGAAAGCTTGGGGACTTTGTTGAGGAAGTCTTGAATCGGCGGCGTAGGCCTGCCTGCATGGGTCGGAGAACCTACAATGAGCAGGTCGGTAGATTCCAGTTCCGAGGGATTCGCCTCCCCCGCCTGCAGTACCTTGACCTCAGCGGATGGGGTAATAGCTTCAGCAACAGCCCTGGCGATTTTCTCCGTATTTCCATAAATTGAGTCATATACTATCAGAGCCTTCATTAGAGACACCTCCACTCTATACTCTATTACCCAGTGTACACCCGCCTTAACGAATCTTCAATCATTTGTAGTAGGCCCGATTGGCATAGTGCCCCTGGAATTCAATATTGCCTAACAGTCTGGCTGTATCATGGAAGTATCCTACGGCACAGTCTTTTTGTGCTTTCTCCTGCGGAAGACCAGGAATATTACTCCTGCCACAATAACTGCCAGTATTAAGAAAAGCCACCCTATCAGGGGGAAGGTCCACACTTCGGTGATGCGTCCGGCAACACCTGCATAATAATCGGGGATCTGCGGTACCCCACCCTCTCCAGATAGCTGGGCTGCGTAAA
The DNA here is from genome assembly GCA_964442595.1 of uncultured candidatus Brocadiaceae bacterium. Taxonomy (GTDB): domain Bacteria; phylum Planctomycetota; class Brocadiia; order SM23-32; family SM23-32; genus DAOVRD01. Next base: position 1,235 of record CAYUDW010000202.1, on the reverse strand, counting down.
TCACCACCGTTTCCCACACTTTTAGCTCTCTTCCATCGGCATGACGTATTATCAGTTTGTCTATTTTGTCCAGCGGCACCGGTTCTCCATCGGCGTTTTTAGGGACTACCTCCAACTGAGGTAGCATGTCTGTTACCAGGGGAAGGAACAGCAGGAGGTAAGCGTTGGTGACCAGGTGGTACAACTCTTCGTCCCCACGCTTTAAGGGGATGTATTTTTCACTGTTCACAGGCTGAATCTCGTCCCCTGTATAAAGCTCGGCACTGGTAACCGCACGGGTCGTGGGAACAGGCAGGTTCACGAAAGGCACGGTCAAGAGCACTGCGTTGGTGGGATTGTAGCTGTACCGCAGGTCGGAGAAGTGTATAAAATAAGAGTCTCCCATAAACTCCTGCAACAATATGGTTATTTCCAGCACACGGCGCACTTCTTCGCCGGTGAGATAGACAGAAGCGATCGGGCAACCCGGGCGGCCATCGAGTCCGCGTCCCACACCGGTGGCTTCGATAATATCGTAGAAAGAAATGTTTCCTGCAGAGTACTCCATGGTGCCCGGGAAGATGCTATTCCGGATGTTGCCGTTAGCCTGACCTGCTATGTCGACTCTCTCTCCGATAAATTCCTGAGCGACGAAGCGCATGGCGTCGGTAACGAAGTTGCCAAGCGCAGTTTCACTAAGGGGCGGAAGGTTGGACAGGACAAAGTCAGAACTGGCTACCGTACTCATGACATCATCGAATTCGCCGCCGGTCACTTCCTCGATGTAGGCGTTCAAGTCGAGAGTATATTCCTGGACCAGGGCATCGATTTCCGGATCGCAGGCAAAGCTGCTGTCAATGGGGATAAGGAAGGGGTGGTCGTTTTCTTCGTTGCGCACCCGTACTATGCCAGTGTCGGTGTTGTACGCCAGTTCCAGTTGCCCCAGGTACTCTCCCAGGGAACCAGCCTGGACAATGATGGTATCGCGCTGTAAGACCGGCTTATACAGGGCAGTATGACAGTGGCCGCCTACGATTACGTCGATACCCGGGACCTCTCGCGCCAGTTCCCGGTCCTCATCCACGCCGGAATGACTGATAGCCACGATGACATCGGCACCCTGTTCTTTCAGCTCATCTACCGCCTGGCGGGCTGTCTCATGCTGGTCCAGGAACTGCACGTCCCCGGCTTCACCGATTACCAGGATGGCGTCTTTACCTATAAGGCCGAAAACTCCTACTTTCAGGCCGTTTTCC
>CAYUDW010000201.1:0-6474 GCA_964442595.1 uncultured candidatus Brocadiaceae bacterium | reverse complement strand
GTTCGCTTTGTCTTCGTGCACCTGTACAGGTTCGGAAGAGCGGCCGCGAGACCACCATCGCTTCCTTGCTTTCCTCGCGGGGCCGCTCCCCCCGGGAGGGAAAACGTGATGCCCACCAGGTATCTGGGTCTGCTCATCGCGGTCTGCGCTCTCTGCTCCTGCTGCGCAGCGCAGCCGCGCGCGGGCGTGCTGATGGGGCCGTACGTCAACTGCGCGGACTGCGGCTCGGCGAAGATCGTATGGGTCACCGAGCCGGGAGCGCCACCGGGCCGGCTGACCGTTCAGGGCGGGGGCCGACGAGTTGAAACCGCGCCTGTCCGGCACACCATAGAGGGGCGCGACGAGATGCTGAACGTGGCGGCACTCGATGGGCTCACGGAGTCCACGGAGTATCGCTACCGCCTGACAGCGGGCGAGCAAGTCGCCGAGGGCTCGTTCCGGACGGCGGCCGGCGGCGCCGTGCCCTTCACGTTCGTCATCTACGGGGACACCCGCAGCTACCCGGACCGCCACCGGGCGGTCTGCGAAGGCATTGCCGCCGAGGACCCGGCCTTCGTCGTCTGCAGCGGCGACCTGCTGGCCAACGGGGAGGTCTGGGAGCTGTGGAAACGCGAGTTCTTCGATCCCGCGATGCCGTACCTGAGCAAGTCCGTCCTCTGGCCCGTGCGCGGCAACCACGAGGGCGACGCCGTCTTCTATCGGGAGCTGTTCGACCTGCCGGGCAATGAACTCTACTTCAGCTTCGATTTCGGCAACGCCCACTTCGTCGTGCTGGACAATTACGTCGGTGACGAGCGCCGGGAGATGCTGGACTGGCTGCGGGCCGACCTCGCGCAGAACCGCGCGGACTGGACCTTCGTCTGTTACCACGAGCCGACGTTCAACATCGGCGGGCACGGGAGCCGATGGGGGGAGAGAGACTTTCTGCCCGTGCTGGAGGAGCACGGCGTGGACTTCGTGGTCACGGGGCATTCGCACCTCTACGAACGGTTCGTCCCGATCGGCCCGGCCGGCAAGAAGCCCCTCATCCACGTGGTGAGCGGCGGGGGCGGCGCGCCCACCTACGCGGCCGTTCCCAGCCCGATCCTGGCGGGCGGCATCGGGCAATCCGAGCTTCACTTCTGCGTGTTCTACCTGGACGGCGACAGGTGCGAGATGGTGGTCAAAGGGCCTGACGGGGCGGTGCTGGATCGCCTCTCGCTGGTCAAGCAGGGGGGCACCTACCAGGAAGATGTCCTGGCCGCCGCCCTCGACACGCAGACGGCGCGGCACATGGCCTTCATGTTCCGCGACACGGAGGTCGACTTCGCGGAGGTCCCTGCCGCAGGAGAGCGCGTGCGGGCCAGGCTGGTCGCAGGCAGCATTCCCGATGGCAGCGTGGTGACGCTGCGCCAGCCGTCGCCCGACGCGGCGTGGAAGCTGGACACCCAACGCGTGCGCATCGTGGACGGGGGCGCCGAGTTCCAGGTGCGCGTCCCCGACGACCTGTCCGTCGGCCTCAGCGGGGCCGACCCCGCGCTCGAACTCGCCCTGGAGGTCCGGGACGGCGCCCAGACCTACACGGCCGAACGCATCACGGCCCACCTGTCCGGGCGGACCATCCGCAGGTACATTCCCGAGCCGGAGCCGGTGGCCGTGATCTACCTGCCCGAGAAGGTCGTGCTGGACGGGGACCTGGCCGAGTGGGCCGGCGTGCGGCCAATGCCGTTGCCGTTCCTGCACAGGCAGGACAGCTCTTTCTGTCTGTGCTGGCGGGAAGACGGACTGTACGGCGCCGTGCGGGCAACCGACGACACCGTCGAGGCCGCCCCGGAAGCGCCCTGGGGGGCCGACTGCGCCGAGGTCTTCATTGAGAAGGACTTCGCCCGCAGCCTGAGCAGGACGGACAACGCGGCGCAGTACGCGTTCAGTCCCGCGCCGGGATTCGGTGCGGACGGGGCCGGCGTCATGGTCGCCCACGACGCCAATGCGGATGAGACCGGGATAAAGTGCGCGTGGGCGCCGGCCGATGACGGCTACGTGCTGGAGTTCTTCATCCCGGCCCGCACGCTGGCCCCGGCGCGGATGCAGGCCGGAACCATGATCGGCCTGAACTTCGCGCTGAGCGACGACGGCGTCCCCGTCGAGCAGTTCTACAGCGACAAGAACGACGACAGCGGCTGGCGCACCCCGATCACGTGGGGCGCCGTTCGCCTGGAGAGGTGAGGCCCCAGTCCGGCGCGAGTCGGCCCTGAGCCGTCCTGCGCCAGGGAGCGATTGCCTGAATGAGCGTGCGCAGACATCGGAGCGTCTGGCTCCTCGTGGCGACCCTCGCAGTCGTCGCGGGGCTTCTGCTCGTGCTGCGGCGTGCCCACGCCCCTGGCGAGGGCGACCTGGCGGTACAGGAGATCGCCGGCGAGCCGCCTCGCTACGAGACCGTGCTGACGGTGATGGGCACCGAAGCGCGGTTGCAGGTGGTCGCCTCCAGCGCGCGGCGGGCCAGGCGTATGTTCCGGCCGGCCATCGAACGGATGCGCGGCGTGGATCGCTCGATGAGCACCTACTTGCCGGACAGCGAGATCAGCCGGCTCAACGCCCGCGGCTCCAGCGAGGCAGTCGAGCTCTCCCCCGACATGCTGCACGTGCTTCACAAGGCCGTCGAGGCCTCGGAACTGACGGGCGGCGCGTTCGACGTCACCTATGCCCCGTTGCGCACGCTCTGGCGCGCGGCCGAGCGGCAGAACCGCATGCCCGGGCCCGAAGCAATCGAGCAGGCCCTTGCGGCGGTCGGTTACGGTAAGATCGGCTTCGAGGACGGCTGCGTCCGGTTCGCCGTGCCCGGAATGGAAGTGGACCTGGGCGGGATCGCCAAGGGCTACGCGATAGAGCTGGCCGCCGCAGCGCTGCAGGAGGCGGGCGCCGAGGCAGGGATCGTCGACGTCGGCGGGGACCTGCGTCTGTTCGGCTTGCCCGAGCCCGGGGGGCGATGGCGCGTCGCCGTCAGGCGTCCGCCTGGCGTGAACAAGGAGTTCGTGCTGGCCGTGCCGGGCTGCGCCGTGACGACCAGCGGGGACTACGCGCGCTGGTTCGAGGTGGAGGGGCAGCATCTGTCCCACATCATCGATCCCCGCGCGGGCCGCCCCGTCGCTCACATGACGAGCGTGACGCTGGTGGCGCCGGATGCCACAACGGCCGACGCCCTCGCCACGGGCGTGAGCGTGATGGGCATCCATCAGGGACTGGCGCTGGTTGACTCCCTGCCCGGCGTGGAGTGTATGATAATGGAGCGCCTGGAGGACGGCCCGCTGCAGGTGCACATGTCGAGCGGCTTCTCCGACCTGTTGGAGGGCTCGTGATGGTTTCCACCGAGGAGTTGAGGCTCCGCCTTTCCGGCCTGAGCTTCAGGGTCCTTCAGTTGGAGCCGTGGCTGGCTACGCCCCAGGAGGCGGTCGAAGGCATCAAGGCCTTCCTGGAGCGGAAGCGGGCCGGACTGGCCGAGGCCCTGGAGATACTCGCCGGCGAGGGCGAGGTGATCCTTCGCGCGACCGGGGAGGTCCCGCACGAGATCCTGCGGGAGGCCCGTGAACTGCTCATGCCGGACTGGGAACGTGAGCCCGCGCAGGAGATCGAGGTCGATCCCGACGAATTCGCCATCGAAGTTCCGGACGAGCTGGAAGAGCCGATGCTCGAACGCGAGATCCTGCGCAGCAGGGCCCGTTACTTTCCCTACCCGATCTGCGAGTGGTTCGAGATCGCCAGGGGCGAGCTGGTGCTGACTGACGCGCAGGTCACCTATGAGCCCGAATGGGTGATGATGCAGGACGGCGCCGAGGCGGAGAAGTCCGGCCTGCACGTCATACCGTTCGACTCCATCACCAAGTGCTGGCGCGGCGACTGGTGGGACCTGCCGTGCCTGATGATCGATACCCCCGACCGCACCTACCGCTACGGATGGACCGCCGAACGGGGCGAACTCGAGAGGATCTTCGACGTGGACGAATGGCTCGTCCAGCTCAGGTCCATGCTGCCGGAGCGCGAGTGATGGCGCGGTTCTCGTTCCCGAAGCAGGCGCGGCTCCGGCGCGAGCGCGAGTTCCGGCAGGTCTACCGGGGCGGCAGACGCCTGCGGGAATTCCCCCTGAGGATGTACGCGCTGAAACGTACCGAGGGACAGAGCCGGCTCGGTCTGGCCGTGAGTCGGAAGGTCGGCAACGCCGTCGTCCGCAACCGCTGGAAGCGCGCCATCCGCGAGGTCTTTCGTCTGAACCGCCACCGGCTCGCGTCGCCTTACGACCTGGTCGCCTCCGTGAACTGGGAAGCGCGTCCCGAGGACGTTGGACAGATTGAGTCCGCCTTCGATAGGATGGTCGAGGCGCTCAACGCGGATGAGGGGCAGGCATGAGGGTATTGAAACTGGCCTCCTGGCCCGTCAAGGCGGTGCTGATACTCGTCATCCGATTCTATCAGCGTGCCGTCTCTCCGTTCCTTCCGGCGACGTGCAGGTTCACGCCCAGTTGCAGCCAGTACATGCTGGAAGCGGTGCAGAAGAAGGGCGTCCTGCGGGGGCTGGCGATGGGGGCATGGCGGTTGCTGCGGTGCAACCCGCTTTTCCACGGGGGCCATGACCCCGTCCGGTAGGGCCGCGGCTCAGGCCTGCTCGCCCAGGTCCTCCAGGGCGCGGCGGATGTAAAAGACTACCCTCTCGTGGCTGCCGATCAGGCCACTGATGACGTTTTCTCGCTTGTGGTAGTCCTTGAGTTCTCTGTTCTTCCCGAGCCGGCTCAGGAACCCCAGTTCTGCCTCCTCGGCTTCCTTCAGGAGAGCGGTCGCCTGCGGGCCGCCGATCCGCCCCAGGGCTGTGGCGGCCGTCCATCGAACGTAATCGGGCTGCTTGAACTCCTCCAGTTTCGCCTGGTTTTGGGCGACTTCGTCGTCCGCCAGGTCTCGCCAGTCCGGCGCGCCTTCCATGCCCCGAAGTCGGCCGTCGGGCCCGACGGTGGCCTCTGGCCTCTTGCCCGTGAGGAACCTGCCCAGGTCGGGGACAGCGCGCTCGACGCCAAGCTCGCCGAACGTCTTGGCCGCGGCCCAGCGGATGATGGGGCCGGAATCTTGCCTGCGCATCCTGTTCATCAGGAAGTCGACGACGAAGTCCCCGGCCGTGGTCAGCGCCTCCTGTGCCCAGATGCGCAGTTGCGTCAGGTCCTTCAGCCGTGCCTCGCTGATCTCCTCCTGCTGGATGGCGTCCTGGAAGCGGTCCAGTTCGTCGAGCAGGTATCGCACGGCGTGCTCTTGCCTGAGCTCACACAGGGCGATGGCGGCCCCGATGCGGATTCGGTCGTCCTCCTCTTCGTCGTCGAGCACGTGCGTCAGTTCGGCCCGGATGTCGGCTTTGTCCGCTTCCGTGGCGCGCGTGGAAAGCGCCGCCGCGGCCATGGCCCGGGCGGCGGAGACGCGCCAGGTCTTCTCCAGCTTTGTGTCATGCAGGTCTTCCTTGAGCTTCGCGACGCTATCTTCGTCCGCGATGGCACCGAGAGCCATCAGGATTTCGGCCGCGCGCGCGCTGTCCAGGATCACGTCCAGCTCCTCGATCAGCACGCCGCGCAGCTCCTTAAGGAATTCCGCCGCGCGCGCGACCCCCAGCTCCTGCTCGGTGTCGACCAACTCCACGAGTTCTGCGACCAGCCTGTCTTTCAGCTCCATGACGTTGGCCTGGGCGGCCTCGCGCACGGCCTGATCGTCCGATATCAGGCCGAGCAGCAGTGGCCGCGCCGTATTCGGGTCCGGCTCGATTTCGTAGAGGAACCGGGCGGCGTACATGGCCTGGATGCCCTCCCCGGCGTCGAAGAACTGCCGCAGCGCTTCCGTGGCCCCTTCGTACTCCATGTCGCGCAGGCCCTCGCCGGCCAACTGGACGCACTCGGGGTCCTCGCCCTGGAAGGCGCGGGCCAGCAACTCCACACTCTTGTTCTTCCAGACCTGGGCCAGCTTGGCGACGGCCTCGATGGCCTTCAGCCGCACCGCCTTGTCCTCGTCGTCGATCAGCTCGCCGGCGGCCTCCAGAGAATCGATGCGGCGCACCTTGGCCAGGAAGTCGGCGACGCCCATGCGCACGTCGGGGTCGGGGCTGTCGATGGCCGCCTCGCGCGTCTTCTCCTTGTCGCCCGGCTCGCGGCCGGTGATGTACGGCATGGCCTTCTTGTGCATGCGGTGGAGCTCTTCGACGGCCCGCCGCCGCACCTCCTCGTTATCCTTCTCGAGCCGCTTGATGTAGTAGGCCGGATCGTCGCTCTTCGGGCAGCCGAACAGGGCGGGCAGCGCCGCCAGCAGCGCCGCCAGCAGCCCCATTCTCAAGCCCCATTGTGCGCTCTGGGAGGGATCTCTCATCGGTCGGATACACCTCTTCGGATGATCTCGCGTGAGACGGCTTCCGCGTGCGGCCGACGCGCATTAACATACGTTTGGGGCAGAGCGCCGTCAAGTGCGTTCCGGCGGCGCG
>CAYUDW010000200.1:0-6480 GCA_964442595.1 uncultured candidatus Brocadiaceae bacterium | reverse complement strand
GCGGCGATGACGTGCATCATCGGCCCGCCCTGGATGCCGGGCATGACGGCGGCGTCGATCAGGTCGGCGTACTCCTTGCGGCACAGGATGAAGGCGCCGCGCGGGCCGCGCAGCGTCTTGTGTGTGGTGGAGGTGACGAAGTCGGCGTGGGGGACGGGGCTGGGGTGCACGCCGGCCGCCACGAGCCCGGATATGTGGGCGATGTCGGCCATCAGGTAGGCGTCGACTTCGTCGGCGATGTCGCGGAACGCTTCGAAGTCGATCGTGCGGCTGTAAGCGCTGGCGCCGGCCACGATGAGGTTCGGGTTATGCTGGCGGGCGAGCTTGCGCACTTCGTCGTAGTCGATCAGGCCGCTGGCGGCCTCGACGCCGTAGCTGACCACCTCGTAGAGCTGGCCGCTGAAGTTGCGGCTGTGGCCGTGCGTCAGGTGGCCCCCGTGGGCCAGGGACATGCCCAGGACGCTAGCGCGAGGGCTGAGCATGGCCATGTAGACGGCCATGTTCGCCTGGGAGCCGGCGTGCGGCTGCACGTTGGCGTGCTCGGCGCCGAAGAGCTCCCTGGCACGCTCGATGGCGAGCGATTCGACCGCGTCCACGCACTCGCAGCCGCCGTACCAGCGATTGGCGGGATAGCCCTCGGCATACTTATCCGTCAGGACAGAGCCGGTTACTTCCAGGACGGCGCGGCTGCAATGGTTCTCCGAAGCGATCAGGTCCAGATGTTCCCGCTGCCGCTTCTCCTCTGCCTGGATGGCCTCTGCTATCTCAGGATCCACTGAACGAAGGCTGGCGGGCCGTTGTTCTGGCTGACACATGGTCTGCCTTGCGGCTCCTGACTCACGGGGCGGGGCAGCGCAGGCCGGCAATCCATCCGGTGCCCGCGCGTGCACAAGACACGGCGGCCATACTAGCGCACAACGGGCAGTGCGGCAAGGGACTTCGTGCAGGAGCGGCGGGCAAGCTCGGAGGTCTCAGCAAGCAGGCGGCCGGCCGCTAACCTGGGAGTTTCGGGGATGACTACCCGGATTCTCCCGCGCCCATGGCTTCCAGGGCCAGCAGCTTCTCCCACTTCCGGTCTATGTCCTGCTGGATTTCTTCGATGAGGTACTCGTTCTTGGGGGAGAACAAGTGCCGGAAGCGGCCCTGGCTCTTGAGCCATTCTTGCATGGGCTTCTTCTCGCGCGGCTTATAGTTGATGGTCAGCTTGCCGTCCTCGATCTCATAGAGCGGCCAGACGCAGGTGTCGACGGCCAGCTTGGCGATCTGCATCGTCTGGTCCGGGGCGTAGCGCCAGCCCCGGGGGCACGGGCTCAGGACATTGATGAAACAGGGCCCCTCGATGCCGACGGCTTTCTGCACCTTGTTCATGAGGTCGCGCGCACGATGCGGGGACGCCTGCGCCACGTAGGGAATGCCGTGCGCGGCCACGATGGCCGTCAGGTCCTTTTTGACCTGGCGCTTGCCCGGCTCGACGACGCCGGCCGGCGCCGTGGTGGTGAAGGCGCCCTTCGGCGTGGCCCCGGAGCGCTGGATGCCCGTGTTCATGTAGGCTTCATTGTCGTAGCAGACATAGGTGAAGTTATGCCCGCGCTCAAGCGCGCCCGAGAGGGACTGAAGGCCGATGTCGTAGGTGCCGCCGTCGCCGCCGAACGCGATGAAGGCGATTTTCTTGTCCAGCTTCCCCTGTTTCTTCAGGGAGCGATAGGCGGCCTCGACGCCGCTGATGGTTGCAGCGGAGTTCTCGAAGGCGTTATGGATCAGGGGGATGCGCCAGGCGGAGTTCGGATAGATGGTGGTGCCCACTTCCATGCATCCGGTGGCAATGCTAGCCACAACGTAGGTGTCGTCCTGCTGAGCAGCCAGCAGTATCTGCCGGATGGCCACGGGCCCGGCGCAGCCTGGACAGGCCGCGTGCCCGCCGCTGAGCAGGTCGGGCATGTCACTGAGCTTCTTGAGATTCGTCGTTGCCATCTGTCGCCTCGTCTACTGGGAGTTGGTCGGGCCGGTTGCTACTCGCGCAGGCCGACGTACCTCACGGCGGGCTCGAAGTCGCCGCTTTCCTTGGCTTCGGCCAGGGCGCGGAAGACGTCCTTGGCATCGTCCAGGCTCAGGTCTCGTCCGCCGAGCCCGTAGATGAAGTTCATCATCGGCGCGTCATCGCCGTAGCGGGCGGAGCGTGTTTCGTGGAACAGGGGGCCGCCCAGGCCGAAGGAGATGGCCCGGTCCATGATGCCGGCCACCGCCGCGCCCTGGAGGGCCTGGCGGATCTGCTCGCCGGGGAAGGGGCGGAAGCAGCGGATCTTCAGCACGCCGCACTTCAGCCCCTCCTGGTCGCGCAGGTCGTCGGCTGCCTGCTTGGCGGTGCCCATTGTCGAACCCAGGCCGACCACGATCACGTCCGCGTCCTCGCAGCGGTACGGATCGAGCAGCCCGTATTCGCGGCCCGTCAGCTTGCCGTATTCCCGGCCGATCTGCTCGACGACGGCGGGCGCGTTCTCCATCGCGTCGGCCTGCTGCTTCTTGAACTCGAAGTAGTAGTTCTGCAGGGAGAACATGCCGAAGGTCTGGGGGTCTTCTACGTTCAGCAGCTTGTCGCTGCGCTCGAACTCGCCGATGAAGTTGCGCACCGTTTCATCGTCGTTGACTTCCAACCCTTCCAGAGTGTGACTCAGAATGAATCCGTCCAGGCACACCATCACGGGCAGCATCACGTCGGGGTGCTCGGCGATGCGCACCGCCTGGATGGCGTTGTCGTACGCCTCCTGGCAGTTCTCGGAGTAGATCTGGAGCCAGCTCGTGTCGCGCGCGCCCATCGTGTCGCTGTGGTCGCAGTGGATGTTGATGGGGGCGCTGAGGGCACGATTGACCACGGGCATCACGATGGGGCACCGGCAACTGGCGGCGATGTAGAGGATCTCCCACATCAGGGCCAGCCCGTTGGCGCTGGTGGCCGTACAGGCTCTGGCGCCGGCCAGCGATGCGCCCACCACGGCGCTCATGGCGCTGTGTTCGCTTTCGACGGGCACGAACTCAGTCACCACCTCCCCGTCGGCCACGTAGGCGGCGAACTTGTGCATGAGTTCCGTCTGGGGGGTGATGGGATAGGCGGCAACGACATCGGGGTTTATCTGCTTTAGGGCGTAAGCCGCTGAGTCGTTGCCCGTCAGTGCCATTTTTTCCGCCATGGCTTTTTATCCTTTCTTCTCGGCCTCGGACATCTCGCTTTCCAGCTTCATCTCGATTGCGTCGACGGGGCATTCGGTCGCGCAGATGCCGCAGCCCTTGCAGTGCTGCAGGTTTGTGCCGAGTTTCTTGCCGTCCTTGACTTCGATCGCGCTGTCCGGGCAGAGGATCCAGCAGATCATGCAATGGGTGCACTTGTCCAAATCGGTCACCGGGCAGTAAGTGCGCCAGGAGCCGGTGTAAAGCTTGCTCATTGTGCCGGCTTCGCCGATGGCGCCCGGCTTCATCTCGTCTTTCTTGAGTAGCTCAGCCATCTTCGCTCTTCACCTCTTCGAAGGCCCGCTCGACGGCGCGGATGTTGCCCTGGAGCATCCCCTCGCTGAGCTTGCCGCCCAGTTTCTTCTTGATGCTCTTCTCGATCTCCTTGACGTCCACCACGCCCGTGACGGCCAGAAGGGCGCCGATCATGACCGTGTTCGGGATGGGGCGGCCGATCTCCTCCAGGGCGATCTTGGTGGCCTCGATCGTGTAGATCTTGCGCCCTTTGAGGCCGAGCGCCTTTCGGACTTCCGCAGGAGGGTCCGCCGTGTTGACCATCAGGATGCCGTCCTCGCTCAGGCCGCTGTCGACGTTCTGCGTCTCCAGCAGCGAGTCGTCCAACACGACGACGATGTCCGGATAGTAGATCGCGTCGTGGACCCTGATGAGGGCGTCGCCGATGCGCGTGTAGGCCCTGATCGGGGCGCCCTCGCGTTCGGCGCCGTACTCGGGCGCTGCCTGTGCGTGCTTGCCGGCTCCAACCGCTACTTCGGCGACCATGGCGGCGGCCGTCTTGGCGCCCTGGCCGCCCCGGCCGTGCCAGCGTATCTCCAGAAGCTCCTGGCTCATCTTCAGTTCCCCGGAAGGACGTGACGGGACATCCGAATACATGAAATGCCGTGCGCGTGGGTCGGGAAACCGCCATTCTTTCACATCCCCCCCTGGCCTGTCAAGTGAGCCTGTAATGCTGTCGGTAACAGCCTGGCGGCTGCGGGCCGCAGCCTGCTCCGCTTTCTCTTGAGAAGGCCGGTCTTTACGTTATACTCTCGGACGTGGACTTCCGGTGCGCCACTGGAGAGAGGTCATGGAAAGGAAGTTCCCCGTTGTGAGCGAGAGGCTGTCCCGGTTCTTCCACGGGGGCGATTACAATCCCGAGCAGTGGCCCCCCGACGTGTGGGACGAGGACATGCACCTGATGAAAGCGGCTAACGTGAACGTCGCCACCGTCGGCGTGTTCAGTTGGGCGGCCCTGCAGCCGGCGCCGGATCGGTTCGAGTTCGGCTGGCTGGACACCATCATGGACAAGCTGGCCGAAAGCGGCATTTATGCCGTGCTGGCCACTCCGTCCGCCGCCCATCCGGCCTGGCTCTCACTTGAGCATCCCGAAGTCCTGCGTACGGACGCTTCCGGCCGCCGCCGCCGGCACGGCAACCGGGTGAACTTCTGCCCGAACTCGACCGCGTATCGCGAGGCCTGCGCCCGCATGGCGCGCGAACTGGCCGAGCGCTACAAGGAGCATCCCGCCCTGGTGCTCTGGCACGTCTCGAACGAATACTCCGGCTGGTGCTACTGCGAGGAATGCGCCATCGCGTTCCGCAACTGGCTCCAGCAGAAACACGGGACGCTCGACGAACTGAACGCGCGCTGGTGGACGCCGTTCTGGAGCCATACCTATACCGACTGGGCGCAGGTGGAGCCGCCGTACGAGCACGGCGAGCAGGCCATCCCCGCCCTCAAAGTGGACTTCGCGCGGTTCGCGAACGAGTCGCTGCTCGCCTGCTTCCTGAACGAAGCCGAAGTGCTCAGGGAGGTGACCCCCGACGTCCCCATCACCACGAACATGATGTCGACCTGCTATACGACGGACTACCACAAGTGGGCGCCGCACGTGGACGTGGTCTCGTGGGACTGTTACCCAACCGTGGGCGGGGACATCGCCTGGACGGGCTTCTGCCATGACCTGATGCGCGACCTGAAGCCGGGCCGGCCCTTCCTGCTGATGGAGCAAACCCCCAGCAGCCAGAACTGGCAGGCCGTCAACGCGCTCAAGCGCCCCGGCCAGATGCGCCTTTGGAGCTACATGGCCGTGGCGCACGGGGCGGACTCGGTGATGTACTTTCAGTGGCGGCGCGGGCGCGGCGGCTGCGAGAAGCTGCACGGCGCCGTCGTCGAGCATGCCGGCCACCAGGACACCCGCGTCTTCCGCGAGGTGTCCGTGCTGGGCGAGGAGCTGAACCGCCTGGAAGACCACGTCCTGGGCGCCGGGGTGGAGTCGCGCATCGCCCTCATCTTCGACTGGGAGAACTGGTGGACGCTGCGCAACACCTCCGGGCCGATCCAGGACAAGAAGTACGCCGAGACCGTCTTCAAGCACTACCGCGCCCTGTGGAAGCGCAACATCCCCGTCGCCGTCGTCGGCACGGAGGTCGACCCGTGGGACTACGACGTCGTCATCGCCCCCATGCTCTACATGGTGAGGAAGAGCTGGGCGGAGCGCGTCGAGAAGTTCGTCGACCAGGGCGGGCGGTTCGTCACCACGTTCCTGAGCGGCTGGGTCGACGAGACTGACCTGGCCTACCTGGGCGGCTGTCCGGGGCCCCTGCGGCAGGTGACGGGGGTCTGGGTCGAGGAGATAGACGCGCTCTTCGAGGACCGGCAGAACCGGGTCATCATGAAGCAGTCCTTTGGCCCGTGCCGGGGCGAGTACCGCTGCGACCGTCTGTGCGACCTGATGCACGCGGAGAGCGCCACGGTCCTGGCCACGTACGGCGAGGAATTCTACGCCGGATGGCCGGCGGTGACGGAGAATGCATTCGGCCAGGGGTGCGCCTACTACATCGGTACCGACCCCGAGATCGAGTTCCTGGTGCACTTCTACCGCACGATCTGCGCCGACTGCGGCGTCTTCCCCGTGATGGAAACGCCGGACGGCGTGGAGGTGCGGCGACGCTCGCAGGTCGACCGCAGCTTCCTGTTCCTGCTCAATCACAACGACGACGTCTGCGCCGTCCAGCTTCCCGAAGGCAGCTACCGGGACATGCTGACGGGCGCCGACGTGAGCGAGCGCATCTCCCTCTGGGAATATGACGTTCGCATCCTTGAGGAGCTCTGACGGCGCTGTGCGGATGGACGGCCCTCGGCGCCGGCTTTCCGGCAATCTCTTCGTAGGAAAGGCCAGCGGATGGAAACCGTGCTGATAACGGGCGGGTCCGGCTTCATCGGGTCTCACCTGGCCCAGCGGCTGATCGCCGACGGCCT
>CAYUDW010000199.1:0-6481 GCA_964442595.1 uncultured candidatus Brocadiaceae bacterium | reverse complement strand
TTCTGTCGGCTGAGTCGGGGCGGGACGAGCGCACCGGGTGCGTGGGCTTTTTCTGCGCGGTCGTGCGCGGGGCTCCCGGACTTTCCGAAACTGGATTTCGCCCTTCCGCTTTCCTTATCATGTGCACAGACGCCGTGTGCCCGGAGTGTGCCCTTTCGTGTGCGGGAGCCAGAACGATGTATCGCAGAGCCATGGCTGTTGCTATCTGTTGTGCTGCACTGGTGTTAGGATGTGAGAAAAAGGAGCCGGAGAAGGAAGCCCCGCCCGTGGTGACGCGCATTCCCCTTAAAGCGCCGGCCGGCATGGTGCAGCTTCGTCAGGGGGCGTCAGTCTTCATCGATCAAAAGCCCATGGCCGTTGGCGAGTACGCTGCCTACCTGGAGGCGACGGGCCAGCCCGTGCCGGAGAAGTGGCAGGGGATTGAGCCCGGGACATTGACCGGCACGGCGCCCGTGCTGGGTCTGACCAGGCAGCAGGCGGACTGGTACGCCGCCTACGCCATGAAGCGTGTGCCGACGCGGCAGGAGTGGCAGCAGGCCGCGATGGTCGTGGGCTCCCGGCCTTACCCGTGGCCCGAAGATGCGGCAGGAGACGTGGCAGGCGGGGAGCTCTTCCTGATCCGGGACTGGGTGCGGGGCTCTGGCGGGGAGGGGACGGCGCGCCAGGAGAAGGCCGACCTGCCCCAGACCATTCTGGCTCAGTACCAGGCGGAAGTTGAGCACCTTGCGGGGCAGCTTGGGGAGGCCGTCGAAGGGAGTGCAACCCGCCAGCAAGAGCTCTGGAAGGGGCTCAAGCCTGCCTTCTTCGCGTTGCTGGAGAAGAAAAAGAGCGCCGCCGAGGTGCAGGCCAGGCGGGGCGCGCTGTCGGACGTGCTCGACATCCTGCGCCAGATGGCCCAGGACAAGGCGCAGGTCGCCGTCAAGCTGAAGACGGGCGATCTGACGAAAGAGCAGGCCGACGCCGAAGTCCAGTCCTACGAACAGGGCCTGGCCGACGTGAGGGCGAAGGTCCAGGACGTGCGCCAGGACCTGCAGGCGAGGACCAGAACGCTGCAGGATGAAATCGTGGCCGTGACGCAGCGATTCGAGACGGCCGCTGGCGGGAAATCCCCGGCCCTCGCCGCCGCGGAACAGGCCCTTGCAGGCGCCTCCGCCCCGCCCCAGACGGTCGGAGAGGCGATCAGTCTGAGCAGCGCCTTGGGGTCCGCTCTTGACCGAGTGGCCGAGGCGGGACCGGCACTGGCGGGACTGCCAAGCCTGGAGGAAGTGGACGAGGAGGCGGGCGCGCTGGATGCCGAGATCAAGCGGCTCTCGGCGGATGACCGGCTCACCAGGGAGGTCGAGGATCTGCGCAAGAAGATCGCGGCACTCGATGAGACCATCCAGCGGGAGTTCCTTCAGGAGAAGCTGCTGCTGGGTGAGCTGGACGAACTGGCGAGTCTGCGGGCGCGAATGAAGGGCGTGGAGGCCAAGCTCGCCGGTCTGCAGGAGGCGCTGGCAGGCCTGTCCGCGCCGTAACGTTGCGCCGGTCACCGCGTCCGAGCTGAATGCCGGGCCGGCGCCATGGGTGAACACAGATACTCCTTCGCCCTGGTGGATCGCGCTCCAGCCGAGCGCCGGAGCCAGCATGGACACTATCCAGGCCATCCTGCTCGGTCTTCTGCAAGGGGTAACGGAGTTCCTTCCCATCAGCAGCTCCGCCCACCTGGTGGCCGCCCAGGCGTTCCTCGGCGTCGAGTCGCCGGGGGTCATAGTGGAGGTGGCCCTGCACTTTGGGACGTTGCTGGCCATTCTGGTCGTGTTCGGCCGCCCGCTATTGCAACTTGTCCGCGACGGCGTGCTTGGCGGGCTGGTCCTCCTGCGGAGCGGCAGCATGCGGGACGCTGAGCAACGGGCGCCGCTCTTTGCCACGGCGCTTGCGGTTGCGGTCGGGACGGTTCCGGTCACCATCGTCGGCGTGGCGTTCGAGGAGGCAGTGGAACGCGCCTTCGACAGCCTGTGGAGTGCCGGGGCCTTCCTGTGCGTGACGGGCCTGATCCTGTTGGGCTCCCGCTCTGCGCCCCGGGTCCGGACGGCTCGCGTCGGACCTGGCCGGGGGCTCGCGATCGGGCTCGCCCAGGCCGTGGCCCTGTTGCCGGGGGTAAGCCGGTCGGGCATCACGATCACGGCGGGCTACTTTGCGGGCGTGGAGCGCGGCGAGGCCGCGCGGTTCTCGTTCTTGCTCGCTGTACCGGCGCTGGCGGGGGCGCTGGTGTGGAAGCTGCGCCACGGGCTTCAGACGGCGCTGGCAGGGGCTTCGGCGGGGCAGAGGACGATACAGGTCGGAGTCCTGGCGTCCGGCACGTTGGTGGCGGCGCTGTCCGGCACGGTCTGCCTGTTGCTGCTGCTGCGCGTGGTCGAAAAGGGCCGCCTGCACTGGTTCGCGGCCTATTGCCTGCCCGCCGGCGCATTGCTGATGGTGGCCGGCGCGTTGTCCTGAGGTGGCATCATGAGCGACAAGGACGATGGGGCGGCCCGAGAGGAAGGGCTTAGCTACTGCCGTGAGTCCCGCTCCTTCGCCTTCGGCATCGTCAGCATCCTGCCCCTCATTGTGCTCTACCATTGCGGGATCGTGCAGGCGGGGTATTCGGTGCGCAACATTGCGGAGGTGTGGCTGACGGGCCCGCTTGGCCTGGTCGGCCTGACGGCGGCGCACGTGTTGAACGTCGTGCTGGTTGTGGCCCTCGTGGCCGTGCTGTGGCGCGGCGACCGGTCGGCCTCTTCCGGTTTCCTCATCGTGGGGACGATGGTGGCGGAGGCCGCCCTGTATGCGGGACTGCTCTACAAGGCCGCGCCGGCCCTGGCGGGGATCGTGGACGAGCGCGCCTCGCAGGTGCTCTTCGCGATCAATCTGAGGTTCTCGGGGCCGCTGCTGGTCGCGCTGGGGGCGGGCGTCTACGAGGAGCTGTTCTTTCGACTGCTGCTCATGGGCGGCGGCGCGTGGGCCCTGCACAAAGTCTTCATGTGGGACAGGAAGTGGAGCGTGGCCGCGGCGTTGGTGATATCGAGCCTGCTGTTCGCCGCCGCGCACCACATCGGCCCGCTCGGGGAGGAGTTCCGGACCTACGACTTCGCGTTCCGCGCCATCTGCGGCGCGCTGCTGGGCATCGTCTTCCTGGTGCGCGGGCTGGGCGTGGCGGTCTGGACGCACGCCATCTACAACGCGATGGCAATGCTCCATCACATGGAGGGGTGGACGGCGTAAACGTGCACGGCCTCCAGGCTCCGCCACCGCCGAATCCGCCGCCGAAGGGACGGTCACTTCTTCTTGAACGCCGGATCGGTCTCCGTGCTCGTCTCGGCCCAGTCGCCTTTGAAGCTTGACGCGGCGCAAAGCGACTTGATGAGTTCGTCGTACTCGCCGCGGTCGATGGGCAACTCGACCGGCTCCCCCTTGTTGGAGGACAGGATAATGGCGTTGGCGAGTTCGAGCGACTTCAGGCCCGCCTCACCGGGCGAGACCAGGGGCTCATCGTAGAGGATGGCGCGGGCGAAGTTGCGCAACACGACCTTGTGGCCGTTCTCACACTCCTCGATGTCGAGATCAACCTGTTCCATCTTCGGCGAGCCCCACATCTCGGTGTTCGTGCGATTGAACTCGTTGATCGGCGGCTCGAAGCGCCAGAAGGAGAGCTTGCCGCCTTGTAGCTGCAGCTTGCCCCCGTCGCCCACGATCTCCAGCACGCGGGGGCCGACCTCGCACGTGGAGACGTAGAAGTAGCCGGCCGCGCCGTTGGGGTACTCGAGCATGGCCTCGGCGTGATCCTCGACTTCAATCTCGTGCATGAGTGTGGCACACCGCCCGCGAACCTTGGCGGGCATTCCGCCGAGCTCGGCGAAGACGTCCATGATGTGCGGAGCCTGGTTGAGCAGGACGCCGCCGCCTTCGCCGCCCCAGGTGG
Source organism: uncultured candidatus Brocadiaceae bacterium (assembly GCA_964442595.1). Lineage (GTDB taxonomy): Bacteria > Planctomycetota > Brocadiia > SM23-32 > SM23-32 > DAOVRD01. The sequence continues at coordinate 2,541 of CAYUDW010000199.1, read as the reverse complement.
CGCGCCACGTGCCGGAGTTGTAGTAAGCTTGGGAGCGGAATTCAGGCGAGATAAGCAGCGTTCGCTGCAGCTCGCCCAGTTGGCCGGACTTGACCATCTCAATCGCCTTCTTGACGGCGGCCGTCGTTCGCATCTGGAACATCACGGAGAAGAGCTTGCCGTTCCTCTTCGCCGCCTCGACCATCTTCTCCGCCATGCCGATGCGGACCGCGATGGGCTTTTCGCTCAGCACGTGCAGGCCGCCGTCGAACGCGGCTATGGCGATGGGCGGATGCAGGTAGTGCGGTGTGGCGATGATGATTGCGTCGACCAGGCCCGAGCCGATCAGGCCTTCATGGCTGCCGAATGACGCAACGCCGAACTGCTCCCCGGCTTCCTTGGCTCGCGCTTCGCTCATGTCGGCCACGGCCGTGAGTTCGACCTCCTCGACCTCCTGGCAGCTCTTGCAGTGACCGATTCCCATTCCGCCGACGCCGATTATGCCTACTCTGACCTTGTCAGTTCCCATTTGCAGTCCCCATCATGAAGCGGGCGACGCCTGTCGATGGCGCCGCAGACGGACAAAGACGTTTTCTAACCGCTGTAGGCGAAGAACGCAACCGAAAACCCCAGCAGCGACTCTGAACTGGCCCCTGAACGGTTTGACAGCTTGCCGCCGGCCTCGCTACAATCCGCAGAGAGGGGTATGACACCCGTGATCGGGCCTCTGAGCCTGGAGGGCGGCCGCCATGAAGGTGATGGCTGTCGGAGCGCATCCGGATGACGTGGAGTTCATGTGCGCCGGCACGCTGTTCCTGCTCGGGCGCGCCGGCTTCGACCTGCACGTCACGACGGTCGCGGCCGGTGACTGCGGGAGCGCCGTGGAGCCGCCCGAACGGATCATGGCGATTCGTCTCCGGGAGGCGGAGGAGGCGGCCGCCTTGCTCGGCGCCGGCTATTCCGGGCTGGACGAACGGGACTGCCGCATTTTCCTCAATGAGGGGCTGCTGAGGAAGGTGGTGGAGGAAGTGCGGAGGGTCGCGCCGGACGTGATCTTCACGCATTTCCCTCAGGATTACATGGTCGACCACGAAGATGTGAGCCGGGCTGCCCGTGCCGCCGCGTTCGCGGCGCCCGTGCCTAACTTCCCCACGGGGCGTTCGGATGCGGCGCCGCCTCTGCGGCGCGTTCCTTACCTCTACTACTGGGCCCCGATGGAACTGCAAGACATCCTGGGCCGGCCGATCAGGTCGCAGTTCTACGTGGACATCGGCGACGTGATCGAGCGCAAGAAGGAGATGCTGCTGTGCCACCGCAGCCAGCGGGAGTGGCTGCGCAAGCAGCATGGCGTGGATGAATACGTCCGAATGATGGTGGAGAGCGCCCGCGAAGCGGGCTTGCTGGCGGGCGTGGCTTATGCCGAGGGCTTTACGCAGCACCGTGGGCACGCGTACCCGTCGCAGAACGTGCTGGCCGAACACATGCGCGTCATACTGCCCTGAGAGGGGCAGCGTCGAGTTCGGTGCCCTTGACGATGCGTCGGTTTTGGGTTAGTTTTCCGGCGGCCTTACTTACGTCGCACATGGGCCTTATCTCATAGCTTGTTAGGGGGGAACGAACGAGCATGTCCCGACTTCAGATCGATATGTTGCCGGTCGGTGACGCTGATGCGTTTATCATCGAGGTCCAACTGGATGGTCCCGCGGAGGTCGTGTTGATCGATGGGGGCAAGGACTGGGAGGACGGAGAGCGTGTCCTCCGGCAGTTGGGCGCCTACTACGGCGGGCGCGTGGACCATCTGGTTCTGTCCCACATCGACGTCGACCACGCCGGGGGGCTGCTGCACGTTGTGGAGAACCTGGAGCCCGACCGCATCGGCCGGGCCTGGATCCATGACCTCGCCAAACACGGGGTGGACGTGCCGAAGGCCATCAGCATGGCCCGCGGGCTCGCGGACGAGGCGGAGTCCGAAGCAGTCAGAACCGTCGCCACGCATCTGGCCGACTCGGTCGAGACCACCCAGCGCCTCATTACCGCCCTCGAGGGGCGCGGCGTGGCCGTGGAAGAGCCGTTCGCCGATGCGAACAACCGTATCGGACCCATGGAGGTGCTGGGCCCCACGCAGGCTTTCTTCGAGGAGCGTATTCAGTTCTACGCCGACGTGAAGATGCTCGACCGGATGGTGGAGCAGGGCATCTCATTCCGGCGCCGGAAGACGGCGGGATCGGGACCGGCTGCGCCGGACGAAGTGCTGGCGGCCGCCATAGATGATCCCGAGGCGGAGAAGCAGGCCTCCGCGATACTGTTGCTGGTCTACGAGGGGGACAAGTATCTGTTCTGCGGGGACGCGGGGCGGGCCGCATTCGGCGCGTGTCCCGACCTGGAGAAAGCGCGGGGGCTGCACCTGCTGAAGGTCCCGAACCACGGCAGCAAGCACAATCTCGATCCCGAACTGCTGGACCTGCTCAGGCCTGCGCTGGCTTATATCTCCGGCAGCGGCGTCGGGATCAACCCCCACCCCGACCTCGTCACCGCACTCAAGAACCGGGGCGCCGTCATCTA
>CAYUDW010000198.1:3850-6546 GCA_964442595.1 uncultured candidatus Brocadiaceae bacterium | reverse complement strand
ACATGTCGATCGTGTCGCTGCCGCCCTGGCCCCCGATCGTTCCGTGCAGAACGGCCCCGTCGGAGAACACGAACTCGTCCGTCGCGACCCCGCCCGTCAGATTCTCCAAGCTGAGGAAGTCGAACACGCCCGCGCCGCCGATGTCGCCCGCGTCATCCGCCGTGACGTGCCACATGTTGGGCATGTCTGCGCCCACGAGAGTGTCCGACCCGGCGCCACCGATCGCTTTCTCAATGCCCAGGTAGCCGCCGGTGCCCGTGACAGCGTTGAACTGGCGGTTCACTGTGACCGGATGCGGTGGATCGTAGGCCGAGTAGTCGAGAGCATCGTAGCCGGCGCCCCCGTCGATGACGCCCGAGACGCCCGCGCCGTCGGCAAACACGAACACATCGTCCGCCCCCGCGCCGTCCCCGCCGGTCAGGTTCTCCACGGACGCGAACGCCATCGCTCCGTTGACGTTGCCGGCGTTCTGATCCGTGGTGTTCCAGGTGGTGTCGCCAGTGTACGCCGACAGATCCAGGGTGTCGCCGCCCGGTCCACCATCAACCGCCGCCACCACGGCTCCGTCCGCGAAGACGAAATCGTCCTCCTGAGAGCCGCCAACGAGGTTCTCAACGGACGTGAAGGCCATGCCCGCGACTTCGCCCTCATTGTCGGCCGATATGTTCCAGGTGATTGCGGTCGTGTAACTCGACAGGTCGAGCGCATCCGCGCCATCGCCGCCGTCTACGGGTCCGCTGACATACGTGCCGTCAGCGAACACGAATGCGTCCTGGTCAGTACCGCCGAAAAGGTTCTCCATGCCCTGGAAGTCGAACGTGGCGGCCCCGCCGATACTGCCCTCATTGACGCCCAAGACGTGCCACGTGCTGGGGTGGTCTTCGCCGACCAGAGCGTCGACACCGCTGCCGCCCACAACTCGCTCGATGCCCGCGTAGCCGCCGGTGCCGGTCGCGGCGCCTGTCTCGCGGTTCACCGTAACTGGCGAGGCTGCGCTGTAGCCCGAGTAGTCGAGGGCATCGTAGCCGCCCCGCCCGTCGATCAGGCCGGAGACGGCGGCCGAGTCGTTCGCGAAAGCGAACAGATCGTTCCCCTCGTCGCCGGTCAGGTTCTCGACATTGGAGAAGGGAGTGGCGTCCATGTCGCCGGCGCCGGGACCGGTGATCGTCCAGACGTGGTCCCAGGTCACCGGGGGCAGGGACATGGCGCCGGCAGGTCCCGATGCAGGCCAGCAAGCGAGGGTATCGGTACCGTCGTGACCGTCGATGCTGCCGCTGACCGCGCCGCCCGAATGGAGGAAGAACAGGTCATCGTGCTGCCCGCCGCAGAGGAACTCCACCGAGGAGAATGCCATCGCGACGCCGGCCGGCATCGCCTCCACGACTACCCCGCCATTATCGGGGCCCGTGATGTTCCACGTGTTGATGCTGCCCGGCCCCGACGCCCCGTAGTCGCTCATGTCCAGGGCATCATCGCCGCCGGCGCCTCCGTCGACGCTGCCGGTGACGTAGCAGCCATCGTTGCAGATGAACTCATCGCGCACGCTGCCGCCGATCAGGTGCTCGACGGACGCGAAGGTGAGGGTCCCGTTCACGTCGCCGGCGTTGACGCCCGTCACGTGCCACGTGTTTGCGGCAACGGAAGCGCTCCAGTCGAGCACGTCCTCGCCAGGCCCGCCGTCCAGATTCCCCTGGGCACCAGCCGGATCGACGAGGACGAAGATGTCCGTGTCGCTGCCGCCGATGATGTTCTCGATGGAGTAGAACTGGATGGTGCCGTGGCTGCCGTCCCAGCCCACCGGCGTCCCTTCGCCGCCGATGTACCAGACGTTGGGCCCGTCGGAACCGATCAGCGTATCCTGAGCCGGTCCGCCGATCACCACCTCGACGAAGCCGTCCTCGTTGGTCGCCATGTTGGGGCCGGACGTGACGACGATGCTGCCGAGGGTGACAGTGATGGGCGCCAGGTGCTGGCTGAAGTCCAGGACGTCCGTGCCGCCGGCGTCATAGGACGGCTCACCACTCATGTAGCATTCGGAGACTTGGTCCACGCCGAATCCATCCGTGAACACGTAGCGATCGTCGCCGCTTTCCCCCCACAGCGTGTCGTTGCCGGGGCCCCCGTCTATCTCATCGTCGCCTTTGTCCCCGAAGATCTGGTCTGCTCCGGCGCCGCCCGTGAGGGTGTCGTCGCCTGGGCCGCCCGTGATCGAGAGGGGTAAGACAGAACCCGAGCCGTCGACGACGTCGTCCCCGCCCTGCGCTGCTAAGTAGAAGAACCTGTCAACGCCCGCGCTGAGGTTGACTGTAACGTGATCTGCGCCCTCGCCGGCGTACAGCCTGGTCGCGCTCCAGATGCCCGGGCGAGCGTAGATGCTGTCGACTGTGATCACATCATCGCCCGCGCCCGCCCAGATCCAGATGCCTACGGCGAAGCTGCCTATCACCGGGTCGGCCACGTAGCTGATCGGAGCCGGCGCCAGACCGTCTATCATGGAGCTCGTGATCAAGACCGGAGACGCCGGCGAGCCGTCGCCGACGGTTGCGCCCTCATCGCTGACCACCAGCAAATGATGCCCGGTTCCGAAGTCCAGGTTCAGCGGGGCCAGCACGCCGTCGAGGTCGCCCTGAAGCGAGACCGCAAGGATGTCCGAACTGAGGTCGTAGCTGGCCATCGAGGACACGTAGGCCCTGTCA
>CAYUDW010000198.1:0-3750 GCA_964442595.1 uncultured candidatus Brocadiaceae bacterium | reverse complement strand
CACCCGTCATGCCGACGTGCCCGGCAGTCGCTTCGACGTCGAGCGAGTTCGTTCTGATGACGGCCTGCGGCCCCGTGCAGACGATGTCGCCCCCGACGTTCAGCACGTGCGTGTCGCCGATGGGGTTCTCAATCAGGCCGTCGAAGTAGATCTCCGGGTCGCTCGAATCGCTCAGGTTGCGTATGTCGATCGAGCTCGGATGGAGTTCGTGCGTCACGTCGAACTCGAAGGCCGTGTCATCCCCGACATCGATCGTCACGGCCGCCGCACCGGTGGCATTGAGCGGATCGAAGCCGCTGATGACCAGGTCCTTCGCGGAGTAGTTGGTGATCGTCACGCTGGCGGGCCCGTGCTGGAAGCGGAACGTGGACCCCGTTCCGTCAATGACGCCCGTGGCTATGCTGCCGTATCCGTCCGCCTTGAACTCCACCTGCCCGGGCGTGTAGGCCATGTCAGCGTTCACGATGATGTCGTCCGCCTGCACGGGGCCGAGGGTCACGCCGTCCGTGTCGTTGATCGTGACGTTGACAGCCTTGACGACCTCGGCGCCGGCATCGACCTCAAGCTCGACGCTCGTGCCCGGCAGGACCACCACGTCCGCGTTGAAGATAATGGAGCGGTCCACGTTGCACGCGCCTTTGTCGAGGTCATCCCCGGGATCGATGACTGCCCCGTGCTTCTCCGATTTCGTGTGGTAACGATCCACGCCGGCGTAGACCTGCACATCCAGGTCGCCAGTCGTGATCGTGGCCCCGTCTTCGGCCGTGATACGGGACGTGGCGTCGAGCTGGTTGATGGCGATCACGTCCGTGTCGCCGCCAAGGGCTATGCACCTCCCATAGGCGTCCGAAGCCGTGTCAATGTTCTCATGCCGGGCCTGGACGAGAACCTGATCTGTTCCCGTGATCTGGGCGCCCTGCCATATCGTCACGCCGGCCGTCGTGTCGGCCTGCACCCTGGAGACGGCGTCGGAGTCCGCGCCGAGCCCGCCCGTGCTTGACCGCGAGTTCGCGGCCGCTCTCAAGCCCGAAACGGTCGCGTTCAGTTCAACCGCACTGGCCTGCAATTGTGCGTCGAAGCCGATGTCCGCGCGCGTGAGCGCCTGCGCAGAGCCGTCGTCAGGATTGGCTATGACCCCGATCAGGACGCCGCGAACGTCCGTATCGCTGACGTCCCGTCCATTGTCGTTCGCGTCGGCGTTCGCGCCGAACCCGCCGCCGCTTGCCCGTCCCGTGCACGATGCGTCGATGCCCGTCAGTCCGTCTTCGGTCCCCGTGAGGGCTTTGACGGTGAGCTTGCCGCCCGCCGTGACGTGCGCGCCCTGGCCGACGGACGCCGAGGTATCGTAGTCGATGTCCACCCAGGAATCGGCCTCGGCCAGTTGGATGAACCCGCCTCCGGAGGCGGATGCATAGGCGGTGGCCGCCTGAGCGTCCTCCGCCAGCACGGAGCAGTCCCCGCCGGCTGCTATGACGGCGCCATCGCCGACGGAGGCGGCGGTTTCCCTGTCTATGTCGACCGTGGCGATGGAGTCGCCCCAGGCGATGAAGCCGCCGTGTCCGTTGCTGGCCGTGCACGACACGTCGCCCAGGGACCTGGCGTGAACGTCCACCTTTCCGCCGGCGGAGACCAGTTGGGCGTTGACGTAGGCCTTGATCGTGGGGCCGAACGTGACGTTGGCCTCGGTGCCCTTGTCACCGATGAATCCGCCGGAAGAGCCCGTTGCAGAGGCGCCGGCCCTTCCGTCGCCGGCAGATGGCGAAAGGAGGGACAGCGGCACGCCACCCGGGCCGAGGAAGCGGTGAGCGCCGCCCGGTTGCGAGGCCAGATCGACGCGCAGCTCGTGCGTGCCCGTGGAGGCCGACAGGTTGAGTGCCGCGGCTATCACGGAGTGCGTGCCCGTCACGCCGCTCGCGTTCAGTGTGATGACGCCGCCGCCGGGCGAGTTCTCCAGCTGGAAGGTGCTCGCGGCTGCGTTGGCGACGTAGTACGTGTTGCCATCCGTCAGCGGCGAGATCGCCGTGTCCGTCGCCCTCGCGAGAGTGTGGGTCACGAGCTGATCGGCCAGGTCGTCCTTCTGCGGGACCAGGGCGATGGCGCCCCCGCCCACGGTCGCCTCCAACTGGATCTCGTTGCCCCCGACCCAGATGACGAAGTAGTGACCCCCGTCACTGAGGCTGCCGATGCCACTTCCGTCCGGCAGTCCGTCGCCGTCCACGTCCCTGGGGTAGTAGTGGTAGATGACTTCGTCCCCGTCGGCGAAACCGTGACTCGGCAGGTAGATGTTGTTGGCGCCGGGAGCGTCCGGGGCCTCGTGGTCGAGCGTACCGTCGGGCGCAACGGTGACGTCCACGGCCGTGCTGCGGAACTCAGCGGGCTCCGGCACGCTGTAGACAACGGCCTGCCCGTTCGTGAAGCCGTGCGGATCGGTCGTCGTGATCGTGTTACTGGCGACGACGGACGCTTCGAAGTCCGCCTCCGCGTCTGCCAGGGCTTGCGAGCTGACGAGCTGGATGGTCGTCGGATCAAACACCCTCACGTAGTAGGTGCCCCCGTCGGCCAGCCCGCCCACATTCGGGTTGCCGCCGTTGCTGTAGACGACGCGGTCCCCTGTGTTCAGGTTGTGAGGCCCCGCCGTAGTGATAGTCTCGGCCGAGCCGTCTACTTCGGCTGCATCGAAGGAAGCGCCCAGCTTGATGGTGTTTCCGTCAACGACCAGAACGGCGTAGTCTTCGCCGTCGTGCAGGCCGTCTATGGGCGGGTTCCCTCCGCTGTCGTAGATGACCTGCTGGGCGTCGCTGAGCCCATGGTCGCTCAGCGTGATCGTATCGGCGCCCGTGTTAACGTCGGAGGAGGGCTCGAACGTGTCGTCGGGCGGCGGGTTGATCTCGCCGGACGTCGCCTCCACGGTAACGTCCCCTCCGGCAACAACGGTCGTAGCGACAGCGATGTAGCTCTCGACGGTGGGCTCAACCTGTACGTTGGCGATGGAGTCGCTGACGTCCACACCGCCGCCGGAGTAGCCCTGTGCGTTCGAGTCGGCGTCGAATGCGGCCTCCGACAGAACGTCAACGCCGCCGGAGACCTCGACGCCGGAGCCGCTTCCAATGTACGCCCTGGCGGTCGGCAACACGAACGTGTGAGAGCCCGCGCCGTTGATGCTGATCGCGCCTCCGCTGGACGCCTTCGTGAAGGCCACGGCCACATTGGACGTCAATGTCTCGACGGTCAGGGCGTCGGCGACGACCGTCGCGGCGTCGAGATAGGCCTGGGCCTGCCCGCTGGCCGTAGCTCCGGCGCCAACGGCGCCGGCTGCGATGCCGCCGTATGCCTGCGCGTCGCCGTGTGCGTCGGCGTAGTTGGCTGCGGCTGAGCGCACGACCACGGAACCGTTGGCGTTCACCGTCGCGCCGTTTCCGACGTATGCATCCACCGTGGCGGAGGAGTTCGCCGCGCAGACCGCCAGCTCGACGCTGATGAGGCCGCCGCCGGAGGGAGTGCCGTCGGCCCAGGCGCCCTTTGGATCGCCGCTCAAGCCGTAGTTGTGGAACGCCTGGACGCTGACGCCGCCGCCGAGGGATGTGACCGTCGCTCCCGCCCCGACGTACGCCTCCACGGTCGGCGTTACGCTCGCATCGGCAATGGTCACGCCGAGGCCGAGCCCCACGCCGATGGTGAATCCGCTGGCCGTTGCGTCCGCGTTCGCCTCCGACTCGGCCGTGACCGACACGTCACCCGTGACCTCGATGC
>CAYUDW010000197.1:3790-6565 GCA_964442595.1 uncultured candidatus Brocadiaceae bacterium | reverse complement strand
CCCGAGCAGTTCAACGTGCTGGCGCTGCTGCGCAAGGTGTCCGGCGAATACGGCGAGAGCGGAGTGGCCGATCAGGCGCGCTATGCGACGGGCCTCTACTACCAGAGCCGGCAGCAGTACGTCGAGGCCCTCGACGAGTATGAGGCGCTGCGCGAGATCTTCCCGCAGAGCAGGTGGACCAATAGCGCCGACCAGCAGGCTGGCTCCATCAGGGAGCGGCAGGTCCAGATCAGCCAGAGCGGAGTCCAGCTCTCCGGCCAGCCGGCGCAGGTGCAGGTCAGCTACCGGAATGTCGACAGGATCTGGTTCGTGGCGCGGCGGATCGACCTGAAGGGGATGCTTGAGGAGCTGCGCGCCGAGGTGCTGAAGGAAGACGAAGAGCCCCACCGCTACTTCCAGATGCTGCGGAACTGGTCGCACTACTTCGTCCGAGGGCGCCGCGATAGCTGGGAAACGCAGCTTGCCGCCAGGCACCTGGGGCCGGAGGTAGTGCGCTGGGCCGACGCCGTCGAGAACGACGGCACCCACCGCTACGCGCACCTCACCTTGCAGACGCCCCTCAAGGACGGGGGCGCCTACCTCGTCTATGCGTACACGGCCGAGCCGCCTGCCGCCCGCAAGCAGCTCGGGGGCCAGGAAGCCCTGCAGCAGGGCGACAGCCGCGCCGTGCTCGCCCTCGGCGACCTGGCCGTCGTCGAGAAGAGGGTCGGGGAAGGCAACCTGTACTACGTCGCCGGTGCGGCGAGCGGCGCGCCCGCCGCAGGCGCCGAGGTCAACGTTCTCGAGCTATGGCACACGTACGACCCCAAGGTGCGCAAGAGTCGATACGAACGCCGCCAGGTGACGCTCAAGACCGACGAGCAAGGCATGGCCGTGTTCGCTTCGGAGGCGGACCGCCACAGCAACGTGCACCTGCTCGTGACCACCGCAGACGGCCGCATCGCCTGGAGCGGAATGAACTACCGGCCCTACAGGCCATCGGCGCAGCAAGAGGGCCTGATCGCCTACGTCATCACCGACCGGCCCGTCTACCGTCCGGAGCAGACGGTGCAGTTCAAGGTGTGGGCCCGGCAGATGCAGGCGGGCGTCATGCGGAACATGCCCCACGCGCAGCTTGAAGTCACGATACACGACTCGCGCGGCAACGAGGTCCACAAGAGCGCCACGCGCACGGACGATTTCGGCGGGCTGGACGGCCAGCTCACGCTTTCCGCCGAGCCGCCGCTCGGGGTCTACAGGATCCAGGTTCGCGGCCAGAGGTACGCGGGCGGGGGGACCTTCCGCGTCGAGGAGTATAGGAAGCCCGAGTTCGAAGTCACGGTCGAGCCCGGTACGACCCACGCCAGGCTCGGCCAGAAGCTGACGGCCGTCATCAAGGCCGATTACTACTTCGGAGCGCCCGTCACGAACGCGACCGTCAGCTACCGCGTTCTGCGGGAGGAGTACACGCACACCGGCTACCCGCGGGGCGATTGGGACTGGCTCTACGGCCCGGGCTACGGCTACGCCTGGTACGGCCATGAATGGTTTCCCTGGTGGGGCGCAAGGCGCTGCTGGGCGCCGCCTCCGTGGTGGTGGGGATACCGTCCCGCGAGCCGCGCGCGCGAGCTGGTCCAGCAGGGCGAAACGGCCATCGGCGAGGACGGCACCGTCAAGGTCGAGATCGACACGGCACCCGCCCTCCGCGACCATCCCGACAGGGACCACCGTTACGTCATCCAGGCCGAGGTCCGCGACGCCAGCCGCCGCGTCATCACAGGCGAGGGCGACGTCAAGGTCACGCGCCAGGCATTCTACGCGCTGATTCACAGCGACAGGGGCTACTACCGCCCGGGTGAGGAGATGGAGATCACGGTCCGGTGCGTCACGCCGGACAACCGCCCCGTGCAGACCGAAGGCGTCGTAAGCGTCTCGCGCATCGTCTTCGGCGGCCCGGACAACGCCCACATCGAAGAGACGGAGCTGAAGCGCTGGACCGCCGCCACCGACGAGCGCGGCATCCTGACCTTGCGGCTCCGGCACGAGAGAAGCGACCAGTTGAAGATAGAGTTCGCTACGCCGGACGAATGGGGCGAGACGGTCGAGGGCCACGGACTGGTCTGGGTCTGCGGGCGCGACTTCGACGGGCGGCTCTACCGCTTCAACGATTTGGAGCTCATCACCGACAAGCGCACCTACCGCCCGGGGGAGACCTGCCACTTGATGATCAACAGCCGCCGGCCGGGCAGCTACGTCCTGTTCGCCGACCAGGTGGACAACGGCGCCCTCATCAGCTACCGCCTGCTCAACCTGCCGACCGGCCACACCGTTGTGGACGTGCCCATCGACGAAGGCGACAAGCCCAACTTCTTCGTCGAGGCGACCACCGTCGCCGACCTGCGCGTCCATCAGGAGGCGAAGCGCATCTGCGTCCCGCCCGAGGACGCCGTCGTGGACGTCAAGGTCGAGACGGACAAGGCGGAGTACCGCCCGGGCGAATCGGCAACCGTGAGCATAGCGGCGACCACGCCGACGGGCGAGCCGGCCGAGGTGCAGGTGGCGCTGAGCGCCTTCGACAGGTCCGTCCTTTATATCCAGGAGGAGTACACGCCACAGATAGCGGGCTTCTTCCATGGCCGCCTGCGCCATCACAGCCCGCAGATGGCGACGAACCTGCTCGAGCAGTTCCCCGCTTGGGGCTACTTGCGCCGGCCGTTCCAGCGGCTCCGGCCGTTGCCCCCCGCGTGGCAGGGCACGTGGGGCGTGTCCGTCGAGGGCTGGGCGTGGATCTCCGAC
>CAYUDW010000197.1:0-3690 GCA_964442595.1 uncultured candidatus Brocadiaceae bacterium | reverse complement strand
ACCGGCCCGGACGGCAAGGCCACGGCGACGTTCGAGATGCCGGAGAACCTGACCACCTGGAAGGTCAACGCCTGGGCCATGAGCCGGGAAACGCGCGTCGGCCAGGCATCGGCCGAGGCCGTCACCACCAAGAACCTGCTGGTGAGGCTGCAGGCGCCCCGTTTCTTCATGGAATACGACGAGGTGGTGCTGAGCGCCAACGTGCACAACTACCTGGCGAGCGAGAAGGCCGCACGAGTGAGCCTCGATGTGCCCGGGGAGCTCCTCGGCCTCATGGACGGCTATCCGGCCACAGTGGACGTAACCGTGGCGGCCGGCGGCGAGCGCCGCGTCGACTGGCGCGTCAAGGTGCTGAAGGAAGGCATGGCCGCCGTCACCGTCAAGGCGCTGACGGACGAGGAGTCGGACGCCATGCAGATGACGTTCCCCGTGCTCGTGCACGGCATGGTGAAGCAGGATTCCTGGTGCGGCTCGGTCCGCCCGGACGAAACGCCGGCGACGCGGACCATAGAGCTGACCGTCCCGGAGCGGCGCCGCCCCGAGAGCACGCGACTGGAGGTGCAGTTCGCCCCAAGCCTGGTCGGTGCCATGATGGACGCCCTCCCCTACTGCCTCGATTACCCTTACGGCTGCACCGAGCAGACCGTGAGCCGGTTCCTCCCGGCGGTGCTGACGCTCAAGACGCTGGGCAACATGGGCATCAGCCTGGAGGACGTGCGCGATATCCGCGGGCGGATGGCCGAGATACGCCGCGTCGAAGAGGGCGAGCATCGCCGCATCTACGCGGACAGTCCGATCTTCGACTCGGACGAACTGAACCGGATCATCCGGGAGGGCCTGGGCCGCATCCGCAACATGCAGCACGACGACGGCGGATGGGCCTGGTGGAAGCGCGGAGAGTCCAGCGGATACCTGACCTGCTACGTGCTCAATGCACTGGTCACCGCACAGGAGTGCGACGTGGCGGTGGACCAGCAGATGATCGAACGCGGCATGCAGTTCCTGCGCAACTGGGAGACGGACCGGATGCGGCGGCAGCACTGGAGCCCGGGCGACACAGACGCGTTCGTCGCTTACGTCCTCTCACTCAGAGATCTCCAGGCCGGCGACGAGAAGACGGGCATGTGCGCGGACAGGCTCTTTGAAGGGCGCGACAGGCTGGGCCTCTACGGCAAGGCGCTCCTGTCCCTGACGCTGGCCAACCTGGACAACGAGCAGCGAGCCGCCGTCGTCCTGCGCAACGTCATGCAGTTCCTCGAACAGAATCCCGAGACCGGCGTTGCCTGGTTCCGCACGCCGCCCCAGGGATGGTGGTATTGGTACAACTCCGACATCGAGACGAACGCCTGGTGCCTGCGCGCGGTCGTCAGGCTCGAGCCGAAGAGCGAAGTGGCGCCGATGCTGGTCAAGTGGCTACTGGAGAACCGGCGCAACGGCTACTACTGGCGCTCCACGCGCGACACGACGTTCTGCGTCGCCGCCATGAGCGAGTTCGTCCTGGCCAGCGGCGAGGGAAAGCCCGATTGCGTCGTCACCCTCGACTTCGACGACGGAGCGGTCGTCAAGAAGGTCCGAATAGCCAGGGACAACTTCTTCACCTACGACAACAGCCTGGTGATCGAGGGTGTCGCGATCGGCGGGGGCGAGCACACGCTCACCATCACCAAGGACGGCGCCGGCGCGCTTTACTACTCGGCCTACCTGCGCTACTTCACCAAGGAGGAGGACATTCAGGCGGCGGGCCTCCAGCTCAAGCTCCAGCGCCGCCACTTCCTGCTGCGCCAGATCCCTTACGAAGTGGAGGTCGAGGGCGCCGAGGGGCAGGAGCTCACCGAGAAACGCCTGCGCTACGAGCGCGTGCCGCTGAAGGATGGCGACCGGATCGACAGCGGGGATCTCGTCCAGGTCGAACTCGAGGCCCAGTCGGACAACGACTACACCTACCTCGTCTTCGAGGACATGAAGCCGGCCGGCTGCGAGGCGACCGAACTGCGCAGCGGCGGCGAGGGCCAGGAGGGCTTCTACAGCTACATGGAGATACGGGACGAGAAGGTGGCCTTCTTCGTCAATCTGCTCGGGCGCGGGGAGCACTTGCTCCGCTATCGACTCAGGGCCGAGGTTCCCGGCGTCTTCCACGCCCTGCCGGCCACGGTCCAGGGCATGTACGTGCCCGAACTGCGAGGGAACAGCGACGAGGCACTGATCCGCATCGCAGACAGGTAAGGCTTCCGGAGCCGCCGTCGACACCCCGGGGCGCGCTGGGCCCCGCGGCTTTCACTCGCCCCGGGGCCGCCGCCAGTGCTATACTCCCAGCGGCGGCTGGAAGCACGATTCCCTCCCGCCACGTGTGAAGATCCGTACGGCGGCACCCGCTGTCAGCGCCCCTACAAACATGAAGAAGCCTTCCCCTGCCAGGCTGTGCTACGCGCTGCTGCTGGCCTGCGTTTTCGCGTCGATGGTCTGCGCGTTCTGGGTGCCGAACACGGCGCGCCCCTACCTCTCCGAGCACCATCCCGGCGTGCTGCGCTTCATCAGTTCCATTTACCCGCAGTTCCCGGGCTGGAGCCAGTACTTCTGCGTGCAGACCCTCGCGGCCCTCATCGCCATCTGCGCCACGGCCCACATCGTCTCGGGCGGGGCCGAATGGCTCAGGCTGCACAGGCGTGACTGGCGTCTCATCTTCCCCTGCCTGGTGGGCGGTTATGCGCTCTGGGCGGCTGGGAGCTGGCTCTGGTCCGCATGGCCTTTCGGAACCAGGGGATACGTCATCCGGGAGCTTCCGTTCTACTTCCTCTGCGTGGTCGCCATGTTCGCGCTGCGCGAGGAGCGGCGCTGGCTCACCTTCGCCGGGGTCTTCCTGGCAGCGGCGTTCGTGCAGGCCGCGCTGCAGACGCTCTCCCTTGTTGACACTATCCACACGGACGACAAGCTCAGGGGGATGCTGACGGAGTGCGACACGTCGCGGCTGCCGGCGGCGTGGCTGATTACAGCGGGCGCTTTGATCGCACTGATTGCCCTGGCGTGGGTCTTCGTGCGACGCGCGCAGAGCCGGCGCGACGCAGGCCTCGCCCCTTTCCTCGGCGCCCTCTGCGCGGCCGGGCTGGCTCTGGCGGCCGTCGCGGCCGGAGTCCTGCACGCGTACTTCGTTCCGCTCAACGCCGCATTCCGCAAGCGGGCGGTCTACTACAGCAACCCGAACTTCGGCTCCGCCGTCATGCTCACCGCATCCCTGATATGCATCGGCCTCATCCTGCGCGAGGTACACGGCCTGAGGGGGGACTCCGGCGGCGCGAACGAGGCGGCACTCCGTTCGCCTGCACGCTCCCTCGGCGTGGCTCTGGCCTGCGTGCTTGGCCTGGCGCTCTTCGCCTTCCTGCTCTGGACGGCGCATTCACTCGCCGGAGCCGTCGCGGCCGTTGCTGCCGCCGTGGCCTACGTGGTCCTTTTCCTTCCCGCCAGGAAGAAGCACCTGGTTGTGGGAGCCCTCATCCTTCTGATGATCTGCTCCGGGCTGGTCGTGTTGGGCTCGGGTCGGCTCCGAAAGAAGGCATGCCGCTGGGCGTTGAATCCCAGGTCCACGGCTCACCTGCGCGTCGTCGACGGCCTGGCAGCCTGGAGGCTGTTCGCACAGAGGCCCATCGTGGGCTGGGGCATGGGCACGTGGCCCGCCATCTACTCCCGCGCCGCGCC
>CAYUDW010000196.1:0-6591 GCA_964442595.1 uncultured candidatus Brocadiaceae bacterium | reverse complement strand
GCGTCGAGATGGCAGTTGGGCGACCTCTACGGTCGCGAGGACCATCAATGGAAGGCAGCGGCGCCGTTCCACAGCCCGATCGACGACATGAGGCGGATAGGGCGCGAGGCCATGGCCAGGGAGGTCGCGATCGGGATGGACCTCATAAAGGACTGGCTGGATGAGTTCGGCCTGGAGTGCGGCGGCCTCTGACCGCCTCCGGCGCACGTGCCCCGGTGCGCAGCCGGCGTCACTCCTCGTCCGTCACCGTGGGCACGCGAAGGCACAGGGCCCACAGGTTGTCGCCGAGAATGCCTGCGCGATCCTCCGCGGAAAGCCCGAGAGACTCGAAGAACTCCAGCTCCCGGTCCACTGAAGATACGGTCACCCAGGGGTAATCGGTCCCGTAGATGATGCGTTCGGGTGCGATGCGTTGCAGTGCGGCCCGCCAGCGCACCTCTCCCACGCGCAGTGTCGCAGCCGTGACGTCGAGGAACAGGTTGGCGTGCGCTTCACATGCCGACACCGCTTGCTCGAACTCGTCCACATCTCCAAAGACGCCGCAGTGGGCCATGAGCAGAGGCAACCCGGGGTAGCGGGCGGCCAGTTCGGCACAGATCTCCACGCTGCCGTACTCCGTCGGCCACCCCCAGTCCCCGCCCCCGGTGTGGTAGACGGTCGGCATGCGGGCTCTCTCCGCCTCTCTGAAGAACGGCTCACAGGCCGCATCCAGGGCGTCCAAGCGCATGATAAGGGGATGGACCTTGAGCGTCCGGACCCCGGCGGCCCTTGCTCGCGCCAGCTTCTGCGCTGCATCGGGCGAGTCAGGCTGGATGGTGGCCGCCGGGATGAGCTCGGCAGCATCGTCGACGCCCACGAACGGCTGCCGGAGAAGCCATTCGAGGCCGTCTTGGCCGCCGCGGATGCATGCCTCCAGGTTGTGAGTCTCGGGGTCTTCGTGGGGCGCGAGTACGTGCGCCCGGTCGAACCCGCAGGCCTCGATGAACCCGTGGAGATGCTCGCTCGTGCCCGGAATTCCGAACTCATCGCGCCGGGACTCGCCGCGGCCCCCGGGGAAAAGATGGCAGTGTCCCATCAGCATGGCTGTCTGCGCCTTCCGTCCGACAGGTCGGACTCTCTCTTGCGGCCCGCACGCTTCGCGTTCCGGCCGCTTACTGCCGCATTCTATGTGAGCTGGCCACCGCAGGCAACGCGTGGTGCCTGTTGGCGCTGCGCTCTGCGGGACAGAGCCTGTCCGTTGGGCGGCTCGGCATCCCGTCAGTCCGGCGACCGTACGTCATGCAGAACGATCCGTGAGGTAGGTCTCCTGCTTCACCGGAGCGCACCGGGAGAGGCGTTGACCCTGACCACCCGGCCCCGTAGAATCCGTGGGTCACCCGTTTTAGGCCAGAACATGCCCGTTACGCTCGGGAACGGCGGCATTCGACTCGACGCCGCGTTCCAGGGCCTACTGCGCACAAGCGCACATACGGAGGAGACATGGCAAACGTCCAACTCGCTCAAAGACACCAGGTCCGGATCACCGTTCTGAAGAAGCATTTCCACAGGGAGTTCGTCGAGCAGTACACCGCCGACCCGGAAAACTGGAGCGAATGCAAGCACTTCGAGGTGGGCCAGGAGTTCGTCGTGTCCGGGGAGGCCCCGTGGCAGATGCCAGACGGATTCTGCGGCTGGGCGTGGGCGGACATCCAGAAACTGGTGTACGGCATGGCCCGGGGGGGACAGGACATGTTCGTCACATGCTGCACCGATGGCTACCGCCCCGTCATATTCAAGTTGGAGAAAGTGCGGGACGGCGCGGAGTGAACGGCGGCTCCAGCGATCCCTCGTGCGAGCCACCGGCCTGCCCGTCCAAGTCTGATCCCTGGTAACGCCGGCTATCCCGGAGTCAATAGCCCTGACTGTGCGGGCTCGACTTGCGGAACAGGCGCGCGATCATCTGCTGGTTTTTGGGGTGCAGAAGCACGAGCGTGAGGCCGCCCACGATGTTCCCAAGGGTCACTGCCAGCAGATTGAGGAGCATTCCCCCAAACTGCGCGCCGAACTGCCCCGCAGCCATCAGGCCTGCCGGCAGGAAGTACATGTTGGCAATGCTGTGCTCGAAGTTGCAGGTCACAAAGGTCATGATCGGGAAGTAGATGGCCAGGATCTTCCCGGAAACGGTTCGGGCGGACGAGGCCATGATCACGGCCAGGCAGACAAGCATGTTGCATAAGACCCCGCGGATGAAGCACGGCCAGAACGTGGCTGCCAGTTCGAGCTTCCTGTCTGCGATGGCGATCGCGCGCTCGCCGATCTGGCGCACCACACCGCCCTCCACGAGTTGGCCGCTCTTGATCATCAGCCATGCAAGCAGCAGCGCGCCTGCGAAGTTTCCGATCCAGACGATCATCCAGTTCCGGGCGATCCGCAACGGGCGCACTTGTTTGGTCAGGAATCCAACGGTCATCAAGATGTTGCCTGTGAACAGCTCCGAACCCGGGATGAGCACGAGCATCAGCCCGACGCTGAAGACGCTGCCCCCCAGGAAACGTCTCAGCCCTGCGTCGAGACCGGTTCCACTGGTGACCACCGTCGCCACGACCGCGCCGAAGCCGATGTAAATGCCGGCCAGCACAGCCAGGAAGAACTGCTCCTGAACCGTCGCTGATGCCTTCCTCTCTGCGATCGCCCCCAGCGTATCAGCGATCTCCCTCGGGGTCAGTGCTTGCCCATCGCTCATCGCGTTCCTCTCCTTACGCAGGTGACACCGTTCTTCGGCCGAAAGGTACCTCGAAGAGCAGCGGCTTCTCGGGGCACCCAAGAACACGCGCCCCTCCTCGCGGACACGTACTGGCGCAACCGCGCGGCCCGGCTGAGTTTATCGAACCTCGTGCGTGATGGCAAGGCAAAAGCCGGCCTGGGACGAACGTTCGCAGGAGCCACCCGGCTTGATTTCTCCACGTGGGGCGCGAGAATAGAGTTATTGGGTGCAGAGAGGGCAGGGGGGCGGCAGGGGAGATCGCGGGTCATGGGCGGCAAGGAGGCGCTATGAGGGATGTCCTGGTGCTCGGCGGCGGCTTCGCCGGCTTGGCGGCCGTCAGGGAACTGTCCGGTCGTCGGCCGCCCGGCGTCCGGGTCCGCCTTATTGACGAGCGCGCCGACAGCATCTTCGCGCCGCTGCTGCCGGACGCCGTCTCCGGTCGCGTCCGACCCGAGCACATGCGCTTTGCCCTGCGGCCGTTCTGCGAGCGCCGTGGCGTGGAGTTCGTGCACGCCCAGGTGCAACGCATCGACCTGGACGGGCCGACAGCCGTCACGAGCGCAGGCGAGTTCCGCGCGGACGCGTTGATCATCTGCCTGGGCTGCGGAAGCAACTACTTCGGAAACGAGGAGGCACGTCGACGAGCGATCGGGCTCAAGACCATCGAGGAAGCGGCCCGCATCCGCCGCGCCGTCCGCCAGATTGCCGCCGAGGCATCGGAAGGCGAAGGCGACGTGCGGCACGTCGTCGTGGTGGGCGGAGGCTACACGGGCTTCGAGGTGGCCAGTCACGTGGCCTACCTCCTTCGCCGGGTGACGGGCCGGCCGTACCGCGACCTGCGCCAGTTCTGCCGCATTCTCATCGTCGACGTCGCGCCGCAGGTCCTGGGCAACGTGTCGCCGCGCGTGCGCAAATGGGCCTTGCAGACCATTGGCCGCTTCGGAATCGAGGTCCGGGGCGGGTGCACTGTTGATTCATTCCTGGAAGACGGCGTGACACTGTCCGACGGCTCCAGGTTGGGACGGGCGGTCGTCGCCTGGTGCGCGGGCGTGACACCGGGCCCGCCCGTGGCCGAGCTTGACGTGCCTCGGACCCGCGGCGGGCGGCTGGAGGTGGACGATTATCTGCGGCTGCCGGGCTCGCCGAACGTCTTTGCGGCGGGCGACGTGGCCGGCGCCGCGCCGCCGGGGCAGGGCGGGCCGCTGCGGATGGCCGTGCAGTTCTCTCTGGCCGAGGGGAGATGCGCGGCGCGGAACGCGCTGCGGATGCTGGACCGCAGGCCGCTGCACCCGTTCCGGGCCGTCGACCTGGGTTACGTGGTCCCGCTGGCGCCAGGCCGCGCGGCGGGCGTGATACTGGGATGGGAGACCGTGGGCCGCCTGCCCAGCGCGCTCCATTACGCCATGTGCTCGATCAGGTCCTGGAGCTGGGCCAACGGGTCGGGCGTTCTTCTTGACCTTGTGCGAGGAGGGGAGGCATGAGCTGGTGGCGCAAGCTGTTTACAAACAGGTGTGATGGATTGGGGTACCGGGTCGGGCTGATCCCGTTGCGGCTGATGATCGGGGTCATCTTCCTTTACCACGGGCTCCAGAAGGTGGGGATCATTGGGGACGGAGGCTTCGGCGGCACGGCTGAGATGCTTCGGGGCATGGGTTTCCCCGGGCCGGCTTTCTGGGCAGTTCTGCTGGTGCTGGCGGAGGTCGCCGGCGGCGCGATGCTGGTCCTGGGGTTGCTGCCCAGGGTCGGCGCCGCTGCCCTCGCCATTGTGATGGTAGTCGCGCTGCTGGCTGCGCACAGGGGCGACCCGTTCGCGGCCACGCACAGCCAGCAGATGCTTCTGGCCGGCTGCATTACGATCCTGATCGCCGGAGGCGGTGCGCTATCGGTGCAGCCCAGCCGTCCCGAGTCTGCCTCTACCGTAGCACAGGACGCGGCCGCCGAGGAGTCACCCTAACACCAGCGCGAGGAACGTGAGCAGCGTCAGCGCCGAACCGAACTGCGTGGTGCGCACGTCGATGTCCGGGACGCGTTCGCTCCGCCACACGCGGCGCAGCGTCGGCACCAGCATCACCAGCAGGAGCGGCGCCGCCAGCAGAAGGTATAGACCTCGGAAGGCGCCGTAGGCACAGATGCCGAGCGTCTGGCCGGTCAGCAGCGCCGTGTAGAGGATGCGCTGACCACGAGGGCCGATGTGCTGGGCCAGCGTAGCCACACCCCCCGCCCGGTCCTCCTCATAATCCCGCAGGTTGTTGCCCGCCAGGACCGACGCCGTGACCATTCCCACGGGGATGGACAGCAGCAGCAGGTGCGGCGGCAGCCGGCCGGCCTGGGCATAGGCGACCGCCCCCATGATCAGCGGGCCGAACACGGCGATCATGACTGCCTCGGCGAAGCCGGGCGCGGACCTCAGTCCTGGCCCCTTCGGCAAGCTCAGGGCAGGCGAACGCGGCCGCGAGATGGCCTCCATCCTGGCCGCCGGCATCCTGGGCTTCAGGACTCGCGCGACTGGTCTTTCACCACTGAACCAGCCCCGCCCAAAGCCGGCTCCCTTGCTTCTTGCCGCTTCCTGAAAGATGATGTGGGTTACCCGTAGCCCGCTTAGACAACTGAGATGCCACACGGACGTAACGATGCAACCTGGTCGGAGGGGCTCAAGTCATGGAGTTCCAAACGAAGGAGCCTTTGAGAATGCTCTCCAACCTGTCTGGTCGGCAACGACTCTGGCTGGTCCTTACTCTACTGGCTGCCGTCGCGATCGTGGTTATTGGTGGGTTGCGGCAGGAAGCGGCCCGCCCGGTCCTGGCCTCGGATTTCACCATCGAGATGAGCATCAAGCAGATAGCGCCACGGCTCAACGTCACGGGCAAGAACCTCGCGCGCGAGTTGGGCTTGCATTTGGATGTAGCTAAGGCAAAACCTGTCCAGGCGCTGGGTGTCACGCAAGAAGAACTCGACCACGCCGTCGAGCATCTCTTGGGCCACCGTGAGACAACGCTAAAGTACTACGTTTTCGCCGCGTTGGCTCTCTTCGGCCTGGTCTACCTTGTCAGGCTGGGTCGTCCTGACGGGTCGCCTGCATCTGAACGCAAGACGTGGTACCCCCGGTGGCCGTACGTTGCCACTCTCGTTCTGGCCGTGGCGATAGGCGGGTTCGCGTTCGGCAAGTCGCCCAATCCCATGGAGAGCGCGGTCAAGGTCTTCAAGAGCCTGGTGGGACTGTACCCGTCGATTGCCGGGAAGGTGGCGGCCTTCGGCTTCTTTGCGGTTCTGGCCGTCGTCGGGAACAAGCTGATTTGCGGCTGGGCCTGCCCCTTTGGCGCGCTGCAGGAGCTCATCTATCACGTGCCGATCTTGAGGAAGCTCAAGAAGCGCAGGATCCCATTCGTGATATCGAACACGGTCCGCGGCACGCTGTTTATCGTCATGCTGCTGCTGCTCTTTGGCATCGTGGGCGGCCGTAAGGGGTTGGTCATCTACCATTTCCTGAACCCCTTCAACCTGTTCAACCTCGACATAGAAACGGTCACGGTGGGCGCGACTATCCTGGTAGCACTCGTGGTATCGTTCGGCTTCTACCGGCCGTTCTGTCAGTTCGTCTGCCCTTTTGGCCTTCTGAGCTGGTTTCTTGAACGATTGAGCATCTTCCGCGTGAAGATTGACCATGACTGCTGCACCAACTGCGGCGCCTGCGTCAGCGCTTGTCCCATCGATGCCGCTAAAGATCGTGTTGCCGGCAAGGCGTTCCCCGCCGACTGTTTCAGTTGCGCCCGCTGCCTCAACGTCTGCCCCGTAGATGCCATCCGCTACGGGCTCGTTGGGAAGAAGCCCCCAGGCCAATCGGAGCACGG
>CAYUDW010000195.1:3876-6610 GCA_964442595.1 uncultured candidatus Brocadiaceae bacterium | reverse complement strand
GACGACCGTGTGGATGTCGATCATGGGCTGGCGGCACGGGCGCGACTCGGATGCCGATGCTCTGCCTGGGGGGCGTCCTTTTACTCGTCCTTCTGACCGGCTGCGCTCAGGCGCCGACAACGCTGGAGGGCAGGGGAATGGGGCTGCCGGCAGCGACGGCTGCCAGCGCTTACGAGAAGGAATGGACGGCCCTGGAGGCCGCCCGTCAGTGCGCCCTGGCCGATCTGGCTGAGAAGGTCCACGGCGTGCACCTGGTCGGGGAATCGAGCGTCAGCGACCTGTCCTTCGCCGGTGAGCGGGCCGAGAGCCGAGTCGCCGGGACGCTGGTCGGCGTGGAGTTCGTTAGGGCGACTTACGACCAGGATGCAGAGGCGGCAGAGGTCGTGTTTCGCCTCGCGCTGAACGGCCGCGAAGGGGGCGTTGCAGCTCCGTTCCCCGAGGCAGAGCCATGAAGCTGAGAAAGGGACCTGCGATGAGGAACTTGATTGTCTTTGCCATTCTTGCCGCCTTGGTGACGGCGTCCGTCGGCTGCGAGGCCGTGGTTACCCCGGGCGAAGCGATCTCTGCGGAGGCGGCGCTCTGGTTTGCACAGGCCGGAGCGATCACCGGCGCATGGGTCACCCCGAGGGGGACGGTGGCCTTCTGCGCCGAGGGCACCTCGGTCGCCGCCAAGCCGGATGACCCCATCCACCTGCTGGAGGCCCGGTGCGCCGCGGCGACCATGGCGAAGGCCAACCTGCTGGCGCTTATCGCGGGAGAGGAAGTCGAAGGTCACATGACGGTCGGCGATCTGATGTTTGAAAGCCAGGAGGCCGCCGTGCGGGTGGAGGGATTCCTGGTCCGGGCCATCGTTACGTTCCCTGAGACGCCCGCCATGGATGCGCCCGGCGTGGTGACCGCGCGCGCCGCCGTGGAGCTGACCCGCCGGCAGTTGAGGTCGCTGAACGCTTGTGTGGAATAGCACCGCTCTCGACCGGGGCGGAGCGGTTGGCGCAGTGCGCCTTTCGCAGTCCCTATCTCGAATACGGATAGGATATATGATGAGGCCGGCATCGCCTGTCTGGCGTGCGCTCCCTGCGATGGTCCTTGTCTCTGCGCTGTGCGGCTGCGCCGGTGCGAGCCGGACGGGGGTCTCGGGGCAGGAGACAGTCACGGTGGAGGCGGTGGGATTCGCCGCTCTGGACGAAGGCAAGGCACTGAGCCAGGCACACCGGGAGGCGCTGCTGGACGCGCGGCGCAACGCGTTGCTCCAGGCGCACGTGAACGTGGTCGCCGAGACGCGCGTGCGGAACATGCGCCTGGAAGAGATGACGGTGCGCTCACACGCCTCGGGTCGCCTGATCCAGATGGAGGTGTTGGAGGCCGGGCCCGCGAAGGAAGCGGATCCGCCCTTCTACCGCGTGCGCGTTCGCGCCGTGATTCGTCCGCTTGTTGCCTCGCCGACCGAGTCCGCGTCCTGACTCAGGGGCCAGTGCGCAATGGGATTCCTCCTCAAGGTGCTGCTGATCTGGGGGGCCATGCACCTGTACGTTTGGGTCCGCGTCTGGGCCCACACTGCGTTGAATCCGCGGCGCGCGCTGCTGCTGGGCATCGCGATGGCGGCGCTGATGGTATGCCCCTTCGTGGGGACCATGGCGCACCGCGCGGGCCATGCGGCGCTGGGCAAGCTGGTCACGACCGTCGGCATGATCTGGGGCGGGGCGTTCTTCCTGTTCTTCTGCGTCAGCCTCCTGCACGATTTCTACAACGGCTTGCTGACTGTGGTCGGGCTCGCGATCCCGTCCGCCGGTTCGGCCTGCTTGCTCGGGGCTTACCCCATCCTGGCCGAAGCGGGGCTGGTGCTCCTCCTGACCGGCTACAGCGTTTTGGAGGCGAACCACATCGTGGTGGAGCGCGTTCGCATCGAGACGGCGAAGCTGCCGTCGGACCTCCCGCGCGTCCGCATCGTGCAGATCACGGACCTTCACCTGGGAGTCAGCACGGGAAGGGGCAGGCTGGAAAGGGCGCTGGACCTGGTGCGCCGCGCGGAGCCGGACCTGCTCGTCAGCACCGGCGACCTGGTCGACGGCGAGATGACGGATCAACTCGACTTGGCCGACCTCTTGGCTACGCTCGACGCGCCGTTGGGCAGGTACGCGGTGACGGGCAATCATGAGTACTACGCCGGCCTGGAGCATTCCCTTGCCTTCACCCGTCGGGCCGGCTTCACCGTGCTCGAGAACGAGGCAGTCCGAGTATGCCCCGGGTTGACGGTCGTTGGTTTCAGCGACGAGACCGCCCGCCGCTGGCGCGGCGGCGCCGATTGGGACGAGGGCGAGGTGCTATCGCGCGTGCCGGACGGCGATTTCGTGCTGGTGCTCAAACATCGCCCCCTGGTCGAGGCCCCATCCGTGCCGCTGATGGACTTTCAACTGAGCGGGCACACCCACCGGGGCCAGATCTTTCCGTTCAGTCTCATCGTGGCGGCCCACTACGAATACGGTCACGGCCTTGTGGAGATAGCTCCGGGCAGGTACCTCTACACCAGCCGGGGCACCGGCACGTGGGGGCCGCCCATGCGGCTGTTAAACCCGCCCGAGGTCACGGTCATCGACGTCGTCCGGCAGACGGGTAGAGAATGAGGGCCCCGCCTCGGGGATCAGCGCCCTGCGTCGGCCGAGGACGCGGCGGACTCCCAGAGCCACAGCACCCCGTTCAGCAGCATCCGGTCCGCGTCGTTCGCATAGACGGGGGA
>CAYUDW010000195.1:0-3776 GCA_964442595.1 uncultured candidatus Brocadiaceae bacterium | reverse complement strand
AGCAGCGGCTGAAAAGGATGGGAAGGGACGGGCTGGGCGCGGCCTTGCCCCGGGCGTTGCACGGGCCGGTGGGCGCCGATGAACAGAAGTCCGCCGCCGCGCCGCACACAGTCCACGATGGCCTGCAGCTCCTGGCCGTCGTAGCCGGGGACCGGCCTGCCCTCTCCGCCGTCGCGCACCAGAAGCACGGTCGGTTCCTCCAGATCCTCCGGGCTGAGCGGCCGCGTCACGGGCTGAAGCGTGATGCTGTTCTGCGCGAGCATTTCGGTCATCGGCTCGGGCAGATCCGTGCCACGGTACGTGTCCAGCAGAATGCGCACCTGCCGGGCGGAGTCCGTCACGCGCTGGGGCGCCGGGGGACCGACCAGGCGGGCGCGCAGGCGCTCGCCCCGATCCTTCTCGACGGCTGCCGACCACAGGTGCTCCGAGTCGACGTAGC
The DNA here is from genome assembly GCA_964442595.1 of uncultured candidatus Brocadiaceae bacterium. Classification (GTDB taxonomy): domain Bacteria; phylum Planctomycetota; class Brocadiia; order SM23-32; family SM23-32; genus DAOVRD01. The sequence goes on along the minus strand of CAYUDW010000195.1, from coordinate 3,337 downwards.
TTCTGGCTTCCGTGATGTCGTACCCCGCGCCGAGTGCCGCGCGCAGCTCGCCATATGCGTCGTCGAATTCGCCCTCGGCTGCGTACAGCATGGCGAAGCCCGCTTGGCTTGCGGCCTCACGGGGATCGTAGCGGTACGAAGCCAGCCTGACGATCTGTTCCGCGCCGATGCTGCTGAGCGGGATGCGTCTCTCCGTCCCCGAGACCCGGATGATCGCGTGCGTCTCCGTCACGTCCACGAGAGTGCCTTCCAGCCGGATCCCCCTTCGGAGCGAGAGGACGTAGTCCTTGCCTTTGGACTCGCGCAGCTTCTCGTAGGCGGCGTCGACGATGTCGCGGATGCGGTTTATTGTGCGGCGCTCTTGCCCGATGCGGCGGGCGAACCGACGCGTCTGCTCGTCGCGCGCCATCTCGTCCAGCGCGGCCAGGGCTTCCTCGTAGCGCCGCTCGCCCGACAGCTTGCGCACCGGTTCGAAGGCGCTCTCCTCCGGCATGTTGGCCGCGGACGGCACGTCGTCCGGGTCCAGGACGCCGAGCTTCTCGGCGTCCGCGCCGTCGGCCCTCGCGGCTTCCATGGAGGCCGTCGGCACGAGGTTGCCTTTGAGCACGAACTGCTGGTTCGGCGCCACGGTCACCGCCGAGTGCAGCGGCCGGAAGCCGTCGGCGCTGACGACGACCCGATGCGTGCCGGCCGGCACGTTCATCAGCACCAGCGGGCTGCGGCCCTGGGGTATCCGGTCCAGTTCGACGTCGGAGCCGGGCGGCTCCACCACCACGGCGATGCTGCCGACGTTGGTGAGCCTGCGCAGGGCCAGTTCGACCTGAGCTGTGGCGCCCCCCTCGACCGTGGCGATTGTGGCGGCGGCTTCGAACCCCTGCTTCTGCGCCTGCACTTCCACGTCGCCTGCAGGCACGTCCGGAATGCCGCAGGGGCTGACCCCCTTGAGTTCGCCGTTCACGTAGACGGCCGCCTCGGGCGGGTCCGTGACGATGTAAAGGCCGCCCAGGACGCTGGCCGCCCGGGCGGGCGCTGCCGCTCCGGCAACCGTCAGCGCGAACAGTGCAAGCGCCGCCCTGACCCACCTCCGGACCCGGCGCCTCGTGTTACTGACCTCTGCGGATGTGGTGCTCACGGTTCGGGACCCTCTGTGCTGGTGCGCGCCATCCGGGCGGCCAGGCGCATGGCCTCGACCAGCGACGCTTCGTCGGCCTGGCCCCGGCCCGCGATGTCGTAGGCCGTGCCGTGCCCGACGCTGGTGCGAACGATGGGAAGCCCCAGCGTGACATTTACCACGCGCCCAAGCCCGGCGAGCTTGACCGGAATCATGCCCTGATCGTGATAGAGCGCGACCACCGCGTCATACCTCCCGTCTGCGGCCTGGGCGAAGACGGTATCGGCGGGCTTCGGGCCGCAGGCGGGGACGCCGGCCCGCCGGGCGTCCTCGAGAGCGGGCGCCACGATGCGGGCCTCTTCGTCGCCGAATCGGCCGCCGTCGCCGCAATGGGGGTTGAGGCCGCATACGGCGATCCGGGGCCGGGCGACGCCGAAGAAGCGCCTCAGCCCCTCCGCTACTATTGTAATGGTACGGGCGATGTCGGCCGCGTTGAGCTTACCCGGCACCTCCCGCAGCGCAACGTGCGTGGTGGCCAGCGCCACGCGCAACCGCCCCGCCACCAGCAGCATGACGGCCTGGCCCGCACCGGTCAGGTGCGCCAGCATCTCCGTGTGCCCGGCGAAGGGGCTGCCGGCGGCGGCGATCGCCGCCTTGTTGATCGGACAGGTGACGACCGCATCCGCTTCGCCGGCCAGCGCCATGTCGGCCGCCGTCTCCACGTAGTCCAGAGAGGCACGGCCGTTCACGGCCTCCGGCTTGCGTGGCTCCAGCATCTGGGCGGAGAAGTTGGCCAGGTCGGTAACGGCGGCTTGTCCCGCGAGCGTCTCGCCGCGCTCGGCAAGGGGCAGGTCGAATCGCTGACCGAGCCGCTCTGCCTCGCGGCGCAGCACCTGAAGGGCACCAACGACAACAATCCTGGCATCAACGGGGAGCTCCGGCGAGCGCAGGGCTTTCACGACGATCTCCGGACCTATCCCTCGCGGGTCGCCCATGGTGAGCGCGATGGTGACGGGTCCGTCGGCGGGCGCCATCAGAATCCCTGCTGTTCCAATTCCTCGAGGGTCAGTTGGGATCGACCGAGCTGGATGCCCGACTCCTCAATCAGGCGCCTGACCCACCGGCCGATCAGGTCGCACTCGATGTTGACCCGGTCGCCGGGGCGCTTGAAGTGCATGGTGGTATTCTCGATCGTGTGGGGTATGAGGCTCACCTCGAATGCCACCGGAGACAGGGAGGCGATGGTCAGGCTGATGCCGTCCACGGCCACGCTTCCTTTTTGGATCATCATTTCAGTCAGGCGCGGCTCAGTCTCGATTTCGAGGCGCGTCTCGCCGGGCTGCTTTTCCAGTCGGCGGATCGTGCCGACGCCGTCGACGTGGCCACTGACGAAGTGCCCGCCGATCTGCTCGCCCATGCGGAGCGAGGGTTCCAGATTCACACGCTGGTTTTCGCACAGGCCGCCCAGGGTCGTCAGGCGGAGCGTCTCGGCCCCCACGTCGAAGGTGAGGTCCTGTCCCTCGACACGCGTCACGGTCAGGCACGCGCCGTCCACGCACACGCTGTCGCCGGGGGCTGCCGCACAGGCCACGTCTCCTGAGCCAATTGTCAGAACGCGTGACTGCACAAGGCGTTGCAAGGTCAGGACGGTTCCGATCTGGCGGATGATACCCGTGAACACGATGCCTCCTGGCCAGCGGCGCCGGCAGAGCGGCAGTCGAACACGGCCGGCCATGATAGCACGGCAGGGCGGGGATTTCCACGCAGAGAATGCGTGGCGGGATTCGCATTTCCTTACTGGCAGCGGCTTGACATGCCACGCTGGATGTTGGTAAGCTTGGCAAGTCTGCTGCGGGGCGGCCAGTGTGTTTGCAGCAGATGCCCGGTAGGCGGGACATGGGCCGGGCTGAAATCGAGGGCATTTTGGTTGTGCGATTCGTAAGGGCTGTAAGCGGAGATTCTGCGAGGCTCGGAAAATCGCGAAAACGTCAGAATTGGCCTTGACATGCCGTCTACGTGGCGCTACACTGTGCCGCGATGAGGAAGACGTGCATCGGGGGTCCGGCCTCATGGGGGCCTTCTGTGAGCGAACAAAGCGTGAATGCAATTGCTACTCTACCGATGGGAGCAGGCCATGGGTACCATGGACACGTTGGCGCGGTTGAGTGAGTTGTTCGGATTCGGCAAGAAGACGAGGGCCTACGCCGCCGACCAGGAGGGGTCGGG
>CAYUDW010000194.1:2158-6777 GCA_964442595.1 uncultured candidatus Brocadiaceae bacterium | reverse complement strand
GCGGCTTCCAGTTCAGCGGCCCTCTTGAGGTGAAGCTCGGCAGCGGCTGGATCGCCCATCCGTCGGTAGGCCTCGGCGAGCAGGCGATGAGTGCTCGGCGCCTCCAGCCCCAGGGCAAGCGACGTTTCCAGGTGGCGCACCCCGTTGCCGAGGTCGCCAAGCTGGACATACAGCATCCCCAGGTTGCGGCGCGCGTCCGGCAGCTCCGGGTCAAGAAACACGGCGCGGCGTAGGTGCTGCACGGCGGGCCCCACCTGTCTCAGCATGCCGTACGCCGTGCCGAGCTGGGCGTGAGCCCTGGCCATGCCGGGGGCCAGCGTGATGGCCTGCCGCAGCGCCGCAACGGCTCTTGCCGGCTGATTCGTCTGCATGTAAGCGACGCCCAGGTTGAAGTGGGTGTCGGCCGAGGACGTGTCGAGCGCCGTCGCCTGGCTCAGATGCTGGATGGCCGCCTCGAACCGGCCCATCAGCAGCAAGCACGTCCCAAGCGCGCTGTGGGCCTCCGCCGAAGCCGGCTCCCTGGCGACCCACTCCTCGAGCGCCGCCAGGGCCCTGTCGTAGGGGCCGTAGCGGAGCAACGCTCGGGCGCGCTCCCGCAGGTCCGCCAGAGGCAGGCTCGTGAGGTCGACATCCGCGCTCAGGCGCAGGCGTTCCTGTGCCGCCGCCACCAGTGCAGCAGCAGGGTGCTCGGGAGCCAGCTCCAGGGCTCTGTTGATCTCGACGGTCTTCTGCGCCTTGCGTTCAGGGCTCAAGGTGAACGCGCGCAGAAGGTGGTCGTTGGCCGCCTCAATGCGCCTGACCTTCTCGACGAACTCCCCGCCGTTCTCCAGGCCATCCATGTTGGTCAGGTGATTCAGGATCGAATCCCTATGCCCGGCCAGCAGCGCATAGCAGTCGACGACCATTTCCGTCAGCCCGTACAGGCGCGAGTACATGAACTGCAGCACAGGCCGGTAGTTGAGGTGCAGGGGCGCATCCGCCAGGTCGCTCTCCATTCCCTCCACCTTGGCCAGGTGACAGGCGAGGAAGACGGCCGGCTCATCCAGGTAGACGGACTTCAGGTCTTCCCGGGCGTAGCGGTTGAATCGCGCCAGGAAGCGCGCCGCGTCCACGCGCAGCGGTTCATCGCTGCCGACTATGAGGGCGTGTTTGTTCTCCTGGTTCAGCGCGGTCCATACGTAGACGTGCGGAAAAACGTCGTGAAACGTTCTCAGGATTGTCTTGACGTCCCGCAGCGGCATGTCGAGCGGCAGCCAGCTCGTCATGATGCCGCCCGGTTTGAGGCAGCGCCGGCCGTTGCGGAAGTGCTCCAGCGTGAACAGCATGGCCGGACCGGCCTGGCTGGGCCACGTGGCATCGTTGGCGATCACATCGTAAGTCTGGTCGGTATACCTGAGATAGGCCGCTGCGTCCATGAGCACGATGTTGCACTTCGGGTTATCCAGGACGTCGCCGTTGATGTCGCCGAAGTGCTCTCTGGCCATTTCCAGCATGACGGGGCTGATCTCGGCGCAGTCGAAGCGGTCCACGTCGTAGCTGGCGAAGATCCGGGCGGTCTCGCCGCTTCCAAACCCGATCTGGCAGACGGCCCTGGGGTCCGGGTGGATCAGCATCGGCACGTGGGCCTGAAGCTTCTGCGTGTTGCGCAGGATGTAGTTGGTGCCGGCCACGTCCGTGGCGCCAGCGGCGATCACCTTGTACTGCCCTTTCAGTTCGCTGACGACCACGACGCCCTCGGGCCCCTCGCCGTAGCCGACCAGGGAGACCTCCTTGCCGGGATTGCCGAGTGCGACCGATTGGTTGGCCAGGAAGTACCTTTGCAGCAGGTCCGACGGGGTCAGGACCCATACCAGGAGAGCGACGACCCAGATCGGTGCGACCGGCGACAGGCGTCTCAGGATGCCCTTCCCGGCTGTGGCTTCGGCACCGGGGGCCCGCATGATCAGGATTGCACTGCCGCTGGCCACCATCAGGAACGATACGAGCGCCAGCGAGCTCTGCGTGCCGAATGCGCCCACCAGGACGAATCCCGTGAGCAGTGCGCCGCTGACCGCCCCGATCGTGTTGAAGACGTATATGTTGCCCACCGATCGGCCGGTGCGCTCCACGCCTGCGGCAAAAAGGTGGCACGCAATGGGAAACGCCGCGCCCATAAGGGTCGTGGGCACGATCATGACCGCCATGCTGGCGGCCAGGTGGGCTAGCGCCCGCCCGGCGAAGGTGTGGTACCCAATGCGCGGCACGAAGAACAGAAAGACCGACGCCAGGCCGCAGACGCCCACGGCGGCCTCCAGGCAACCGTAGATGCGCCAGTAGGCCTTCGAGCGCACGTTCCTGCGGACCAGCCCCACCACCGCGCCGCCCAGCCCGAGGCCCAGAAGGAACGCCGTCAGCATGACGCTGAACGTGTAGACCGTGGTCCTGAACTTGAACTCCAGCAGCCTGGTCCAGAGCACCTCGTAGGAGAACGAAACGAAGCCCGAAATCGTCACCGCCGCAAGCAGCAGCGCCAAGTGCGCCCAGCTCAGCGCCGCCGGGGCACTCTGCGGCGCTTCGGCCCGTTCGGCCTGCACCTCGGCCCCTCCCCACAGGGAGTCGAGCAGCAGGAAGAGGGCCGCCACCGCCAGGTTGAGGCCCGCCGCCAGGTGGACGGTGCGCAGCACGCCGAACGCCTCGATGAGGACGAACCCGGTCAGGAACGCGCCGGCCGCCGCGCCCAACGTGTTGACCCCGTAGAGCAGGCCGACGGCAGGGCCGACCTGCCGGCGCCGGGCGGCCAGGAAACGGCTCAGAACGGGCAGCGTTCCTCCCATCAGGAACGTCGGCACCAGCAGGATGGCCGCCGAGACGGGCACCTGCACCAGGATCAGCCGGCCGGGGCTGTAGGACGACCGGAAGACGGTTCCATAGAGTCCCTCAGCATGCTCCAGCAAGGGCGGCACGAGGATGGCCGAGACGGCTATCCCGGCCTGAAGAAACGCGAAGAGGCGCAGGTGCCGGCGCGCACGGTCCGCCACCTTCCCGAACACGAAGCTCCCCAGCGCCAGACCCGCCATGAAGACCGAGATCACCACGCTCACGGCGTAGGTCGTGTTGCCGAACACGATCGTGAAGACGTGCTTCCACGCGACCTCGTAGACCAGGCCGACCGAACCCGAGATGAAGAACAGCGCACACAGGCACGCGGCCAGCGTTAGGCCGCCTGCGGGGTATTCTCGATCGGCGCGCGGCTGCACATGCTCGGGCACGATGGAGCACTCCGAAAAGAAGGGGTACTTGTCCGCCGCTCGGGCCGGGACATTCTAAGGTCGCGCATCGGCCTTTTCCAGCGGCGTCAGCCGCGACGGCACATGCTCCGCAGCCTCTCCTGGCAGGCCCGCGCGAGGTCGGGCCGTCCCAGCTCATTGAAGCCGTCGGCGATCCTCGACATCAGCTCGAAGGTCACCTCCCGCCGCCGCTCGTGCAGATCGGCCCTGGTCCCGTCGGCATCCCGGTGGACGTGCAGAGGCGCGCCAAAGTGAAGCGAGATGGGCGTGGGTCGCGGCAGGGCGTGGCCGCGGCCCCAGGCGCGATAGGCGCCGCAGATCGTCACCGGAATCAGAGGCGCCCCGGTGCGAAGGGCGAGCGTCGCGGCGCCTTCCTTGGGTCTCTCGAGAAGCCCGTCCCGAGTGCGGCCCCCCTCCGGGAAGATGCCGCAGAGGCGTCCCTGTTCCAACGCGCGGATCATGCGGGCCAGCGCCGTCGGCTCGGGTTCATCCAGGTCGACGGGTATCGTTCCCGCGAGCCTCATCAAGGTCCCCAGGACGGGCATGTTGCAGAAGTAGTCCCAACCCAGGAAGACAACCCGGCGGCTCGCGGCCACGCTGATCAGCACGGGGTCGTACCAGCTCTGATGATTGGCGGCCAGGATGGCGGGGCCGGAGCGCGGGATGTTCTCCGCCCCGTACCACCTGAAGCGGTGCATGACCGCGAAGTACGGGAAGAACAGGGCGCGCGCGACGCGGTCCGTCCACGGGTTGTCAGCGGCCCGATCCATCCGGGGACCTCACCTTGTAGATGCAGACAAGCCCCATGCTGAGCAGGACCGTCTGGAGCAGCAGGCCCAGGCGGTAGCCGCCCGCCTCGATGCCGCGCAGGTTCAGATCGGCCACCACGCCGAAGGCCACGGCCCCGACTATGGACAGCTTGTGGCCGACGTTGTAGAGCCCGAAGTACTTGCCGATCTGCCCCTCCGGCACGAGCTCTATCAGCAGCTTGCGGCCGGCCACCCATATCGTGCTCAGCCCGTAGCCGCCCAGCAGCACGAAGCTCGCGATGAAGACCGGGAAGCTGCGCGCAACGCCGGCGATGAGCAGGGCGGCCAGCACGCAGATCCCGGCCGATATCATCGTTCGGCGCGGGCCGAACCTGTCGCTGAGCAATCCGCCCGCGACCGCCAACACTCCGGCTGCCAGCGAGAAGGGCAGCATCCACAAGAGCGTCTGCCCGGCATCCAGCCCGAAGACGTTCACCAGGTAGGGCGCATAGGCGATGATGCCCGTGTTGAGGGCGTCGACGCACAGGAAGTTGCCCAGCAGGAACAGCATGACGGGCCTGTGACGCGGCAGCGCCCGGAGGGT
>CAYUDW010000194.1:0-2058 GCA_964442595.1 uncultured candidatus Brocadiaceae bacterium | reverse complement strand
CCGACGCCCATGCCGCTCACGGCGCCCAGCTTCTCCCGCGGGGCCAGCGTGGGGAGCAGGCTGTCGTAGAAGGTCAGGGAGAAGTTGTAGGAGAAGTTGGCGACGAAGAACAGCGCCAGGATGAGCCAGGCCGTCCCGGCCGCGCTGATCGCCACGCAGCAGGTGCAAGTGAGGAGCGTCAGGAAGATCAGGTAACGCTTGGGCCGGCCCGTACGGTCGGACGCCTCGCCGGCGAAGGGCAGAAGCAGGCCGCTCGTGACGAGCGAGGCGGCCATGGTGATGAAGGTGTACTTCTCGACTCCCGTGAAACCTTTCACGTGCAGCGTGATGGCGTAGGACACGACGAGGGCGGAGTAGATCGTGTTGGCGAAGTCGTAGAGTGCCCAACTGACCGCCCGGCCCCATAGGGCCCTCGGCGGGCCTGCGCGTGGCCCATCGCAGGGCCGTCCGCCGGACCCGCCGCCCCGATTGGCTGGCGGCCGTTCGCGTCTGCCCGTCGGGCTACTCGCCAAAGCTCGCACCCATGTTGCGCAGGAGGTTGGAGTAGATGGCCACCTTCTTCCTGATGTTCTCCTCGGTGTCCTCGCTTGCGTAGTCGAGCTGGTTGAGGACGATGCCGCCCTTGCCGACGGGGTACTTGACCAGGCCGCCGGGCTTCGTGAGGAGGACGACCCGGTCCTCGAAGTCGCCCGGCACGCGGCGGAACAGCTCGACGTTGTCCAGCCCGACGAGCTTCTTGTCGGATGTGCCGGGGTGGAAGCTCTCGATCTTGATCGCCACCGTCGAGGCAGTGCGCGGCTCGAAGCCGATCTCCTGCCTGCCCGTCCTCGGCTCCATGGTGAACGGCACGGCCGTGGCCTCGTCGCCGTCGAAGATCAGCTCGATGTCCTTCGCGAAGTAATAGCTGCCGCTGCCCCAGATGCTCATGCGCGTGAACGTCTCGGGCCGGTCGCAGCGGAAGTCGACCTGCGGCGGCTGCTCGCCCTCGCCGAAGTAGCAGATGTACTGCCAGAAGTCCTCGTTCGTGAGGCCGTTGGTGAGCTTGGTCAGGTAGTCATTGCCCACCTGGCCGAACGAGGCGATCTCCCGACCGTCCACGACAGAGGAGAAGGTGCGGTCCGAGACCCAGAACAGGTTCCTCCAGGAGGCCAGCACCTCGTCGCTGACCATGTTGACGTCGCGGTCGCTCAGGCCGAGCAACAGGGGGTCGGTCCTGGCCTGGAGCACGACGGCCTCGCGGCGGAAGGGGCGGATGCGATGGGGGAAGCCGACCAGGTCGTCAAACGCTTCCAGGCCGGCCTCGTCCAGGCCGACCAGCATCAGCCATCCCCCGCCGTTGCAGAAGGAGCGCAGCTCTTGTTTCCGCTCGCTGAGGCGGGCGAGCGCCCGGGGCGTGGCCCGCACGATGCGCACGTTCGCCTCCCGCACAAGCGCGTCTTCCAGGTCCTCCGCGTGGTCGTACTTCAAACCGACCTGACCGAGGAGCGCGCCGAGTCGCTCGTCATCGGCAAGGTACGCCACGGTCTTCCCGGGCTCGCTCGTGGCCTTCCGGGCGGCCCAGGCCAGCATGTTGTGGAGCAGGCGGTCGGCCACGGGCTCGACGCCGAGCTTTTCGGCCACCAGCATCTGGCAGAGCAGGTAGCTGCCCCGGCCGACGGGTATCTCGAGCATGGGCGCAAGGCCGAGTTCGCGCCCGGCCTGCACCAGCGAGATGGCGCCGCTGCCGGCCGTCGCGTAGCTCATGGCGAAGGCCATCTCATCGCCCGCCCACGTGAAGAAGTCCCTCTCCCTCAGCCCCGCCAGCACGGGATGGGCCAGCGCCACGGGGAAGGCTATGCGGCCGGACTGCCCGCCGGCCGCGCGGAACTCCGGCCGCGGCGCCTGGTCCGGCCTGCGCCCTGCAAGCTGCACGCCGCCCACCGGCAGGTCGTCACCTTCGAGCGCGTGCTGCTGCTTCAGGAGGATGGCCGTCTTGCCCGCCCCGACGAAGTCGCGTATGGCCCGCGCCTGAGCGTCCTTGCCATCCGCGCCCAAGGCGTCTGGCCCGATGAGCAAGAC
>CAYUDW010000193.1:3153-6809 GCA_964442595.1 uncultured candidatus Brocadiaceae bacterium | reverse complement strand
GCTAGAGGACGATCGCGAGGACCGGTCAATCACACCGAGGAACCGGTGCCCATCCGTTTGAGGTACTCGCGCGTAAACGGGCAGAGGGCGATGCACAGGCCGCAGCCCGTCTTGGTGACGCCGGCGGCGGCACGTCGCTCCTGCTGGGCCTCCCGGCACGCGAAGGGGTCGAAGAGTTCCTCCCGCGCCATGCCCACCTGCCAGTCGCGGCCCTTAACCGCGCTGCCCGGACAGACGTCCACGCACACGGTGCAGTCACCGCACTGGGACTCGTCGATGGGTCTCCCGGCCGGGAGCGGCGCATCGGTGAGGACCGCGCCGAGCCGGACGGCGGGCCCGAACTGCCTGGTAACCAGAAGGGCGCACTTGCCGATCCAGCCAAGTCCCCCACGGGTGGCCACCGTCTTGTGCGGCAGAGGGACCGGACGGGCCGGGTCAGCTCGCGGACCGAGCGTGGCCTCGGACGCAACAGCCCGGCACCCGCAGCCCGCCAGGAGCTCGGCCGCTGCCTCCGCGAGCTCGTTCAGCAAGGCGTTCTTGCTGTCGTACTCGTCGGCGTAGTCCTGGGACGGCCCTTCCGGGATGGCGGCGACGATGGACGGCGTGAGTGCCACGGCGATCGAGACTCCGAACGGCAGGCCGTGCCGGGGCTCGGGCGCAAGAGCCCCCAGGTCGGCGAAGCCAACAAGCGCCGCGCCCCGTTCGCGCAGCATTGAGGTCAGTTCATCTATCATCGGTCAGCCTGTGGTGAAGGATCGCCGGCACGGCCGGGCCCGCCGGCACAGCCTCTTGACATTCTAACACGGAAGCAGCGGCTCCGGAGCTTCCAGTCTCGGCGGCCCGCTCTCACGCGTCCAGCCCGGGCAGGCCGTCGAACGTCATCTTTCCGCCGATGCCGGTCACGCCCTGGATCGTGCCGGTCGTCAACGGCGCGAACCGCTTGATGTGTTCCTCGAGCCTCCGCCCCAGCTCCTCCGTCACGTCCGGATGCTGGGCGGACACGTTCGTCAGCTCCTCGGGATCGGCCTCCAGGTCGTAGAGCTGGTCTTTGCCTTCGCTAACGCCGTACAGGCGCCACTTGGAGACCTCGTCGGCCTCCGGCCTGATCCACGGGCGGATGTAGTTCCAACGTGCGGTGCGGATGCTCGCGTGGAAACAGAACCCGCTGACCACGTAGTCCGGTGCGCCGCCCTCACCCAGCGCCTGGGGCCAGAAGTTGCGGCCGAGCACGCGCTCGGGCACGGGCTCGCCCAGGATTCCAAGCGCGGTGGGCATGATGTCCTGGTGCTGGCAGAAGCCCGACACGCGCTCGCCTGCCGCCTCGCCCTCGGGATGGCGGATCAGAAGGGGCAGTTGCGTCACCTGGTTGCGCAGCCGATCCGTGCCCTTATGGATCTGCCCCTGCTCGCCCATCATGCAGCCGTGGTCGGAGGTGAAGAGCACGAGCGTATCGTCCATTCGCCCCGTCTCGCGCAGGGCGTCCAGCAAGTGGCCGACCCACCGGTCGACGAGCGTTACCTCGCCCGCGTAAGCGGCCCGCACGTTCTCGAACTGCTCCGCGGTGAGCCGGTCGGTGCTGCCCGGCGCGGCGCAACCGATCAATGTGTCCCCGTAGTCGGGCGCGTACCGTCGGGCATACTCGGCCGGCGGATCCCACGGCTCGTGGGGATCGAAGCACTCCACGTGCAGGTAGAACGGCCGCGAGAGCGTGTAATCGCGCACCCATTCCGCGGCGCGGCTCATCGTCTGCCCGACCACCGTGTCTGCGTCGCTCTGCCACCGCTGTCGCAGGACCAGGTGCCGTATCAGCCAAGAATCCTCGGACACGTTTCGGCCCGGCAGTCCGCGCGCCAGCAGGTCCTCGACGGCTGACTTGTCCGGCAGGACGAACGGGTCCCCCTCCTGGCCGCGAATCCACAACCACTGGGCAAAGCCGCGGTGGAAGTTCTTGCCGGGCTTCATCAGGTGATAGACGTCGTTGAAGAGCACCGTGTGATAGCCGCGCTCCTGCAGGTGCTCGGCAAGGGTGACGTCCTCGTCGTAGAGAGCGTGCCAGCCGTGCTGCTGGATGGTGTCGGAATACTGCTGCCGGTACTCGAACGGAAAGATGTTGCGCCCGGTCATGATCACGCGCCGGGCGTTGATCGTCGGCAGACCCTCGCCGTACGCGTCCAGGAACAGGGCGCTTTCGGCGGCCAGCGCGTCGAGGTTGGGCGTTTGGATCCACTCGTTGCCGTAGGCGCCCATGTAATCCCACCGGAACGTGTCACTTACGATGATGACCAGATTCACGGCATGCCTCCGTTCAAGACGCACCCGACGAGGAGAGGAACTCGGCCGCACGCAGAGCCGGGCGCGCTAGAAAGCGTCCAGCATATGGCCCGCAATCCGGACCGTCAAGGCCGGCCTTCCGATCAGCGCAGCTCCTCGGCGACGCGCGCGGCCTCGCTCTCCGACCGGGGCTTGCCCGACATGGCTTCGGCGATGGACGCCAGGCGCTCGCACTCCTCGACGACGGCGTCGACCTGCAACGCCTTCGGCTCCGGGCCGGCCAGGCGGGCCAAGTTTCCGCCGTAGATCCTGGCAAGCACGTCGTCCGGGAGGGACATCCCCCGGATGACGCCATCCTCCGGCGGGCCGAGCAGGAAGTCTGCTTCCTCAGGCACGCGGAACGTGTCGTCGGTCTCCAGCCAGCGGAACACGATGCCCGCGCGGATTCGGCCCGGCTCAACCGTCATGCCGCTCGAAAGGTCGGTGCCGAACACGATTCGGTCGGCGTGCTGCGTGAAGAACTCCCGCCCTGCCGCCGGGTCGCGCGAGATGTTGTAGAGCATCTCGATGCCCGGCGCCAGATCGAAGTGGACGTTGGAGTGCTCGTCCAGAAACCGTGCCGCGCGAGGCAGGTCGGCCGAGAGAAAGTAGAAATGGGCGAAGATGATCTTCAGGCCCGGATGTCTGGCCAACACCTCGTCCACCTCCGCATACAGCTCCTCCTTCTGGACGTCGTCGGGCCCATAGCCCCAGTTGCGCTCCTTTGCCCAGCCCGGGAGCCTCTCCGGGTCCCAGAACTCCTCTGGGTCGTTCACGTGCCAGATGATGGGGAGCCCGAGCTCCTCCACGCGGGCCCAGTACTCGGCGAAGTAGGCGTCCGTGACCGGAACGTCCATCCTCTGCCGCGATGTGGGCTTCCCCTCGATCATCTTGATGCCGTCGCAGCCCATCGCCGCGAAGCCGTCCGCCTGATCGGCCAGGCTCGGCGCGCTGACTTCGCCGTCCGTGAGTCTGGCGGCATGATTGAGTCCGGCGAACACGTAGAATCGCCCCGGATGCCGCGCCTTCATGTAGAGCGCCTGCGGAAGCCCCGATCCGGCCCGCGGGTCCTGGATGGCGACAAGCCCCATCTTCTCGATGCCCGTCGCTTCGCAGATGGCCAGCATGGACGCTTCGCCATCGATGCGCCCCATGTGCACGTGGCTGTCCACGATACCGTCCATCTTCGAGCGCCACTCGTTCATCACCACGCCTCCGGTTCAATGCATGCGACGGGACATCTCTCAGTCGCCGGCCAGTTCGAGCGCGCCCGCGTCGCGCTTGCCGTCCGCCGGCTTCCTGCCGGCGAAATCGCGCAGGAACGGCCCGTTGAACTGCCACTCGTG
>CAYUDW010000193.1:0-3053 GCA_964442595.1 uncultured candidatus Brocadiaceae bacterium | reverse complement strand
ACCGTCCTGGTCTGCCCGGCCGCATCGCCGGTCGGGACGTCAACCGTCGCCATCAGCGTGCGATCCTGCCACTCGCCGCTCGTGGTAAGGTAGACGGTAAGCACGAACGAGCCCAGGTCCGGCTTGTCCTGGGGCTCGAAGGAAAACGTGTACGGCCCCGCGCCCGTGACCTCCTGGGACGGCCCGCCCCAGGCGTTCATGCCCATGAACTGCCCATCCGCCTTGCGCCAATGCAGATCGGCGTGCAGCTTCATGCCCTTCTCAACGCCGTGCAGCTCCAACGTGACCTCGATGGGCTGCCCTGGCATTGCCGCCGTAGGAAAGGTCATGGTCACCCACTCCGGCGGGCTGTAACTGAACTGATACTCGAACGGCTCGGTCAGCCTCTCGTTCGAGCAGAAGGCGTACTGGTCCCTGCCGTTGAGGCTCAAGGCCCCATCGGTCCAGTCCTCCAGTGGCCCGCGCACGTAGTGGTCGGCCCCGACGTTCACGGCCGTCAGCGGATACATGGGGCGCCTGTAGTAGTCGTCCCGCGCCACGTGATAGGGAGTCATGTACCAGTGCTCGTCCATGATGTGCGTGGGATCGCCGGGGTCCCGGTAGAAGTTCCACTCCCCCACCATCGCGTAGAGCCCCCAGGGGACGAATGCGCTGACGCCCTTGTCCGCGGCCGCCGATCCGGGGGCCAGGCGGAAATCGTGGGCCGCGGCGTCCCTGAGCAGCGGACGCTCGGCGACCTCACCCACGTCGGATGCCAGGGCATTGCAGTCCCGAAGCACCTGCCGGAAGGAATCGAGGGTCAGGAGCCACCGTCCGGACGGCTCAAGCACGCCGAAGTGGTCGGCGAGGTCGTAGAACACGTTCCTGGAGTACGCATTGGTTTCCAGGGCGAAGTGCTCCTTCTGCGGGCCGGCGTCGGCCTCGTTGCCGGCAGCGGCCGTCCTGGCCGGGTCGGCGTGACGGAAGACCCAGTAGCCGATCCCCTGCCAGACGTTGCCGAGGAACTTGTCCCGCCCGGCCTGCGGCGCCTGGCGACGTGAGCCCTTTACGAAGTTGTAGATCGTGTTGTTGAAGAACGTGTTCTGGTAGCTGTGGATCTCCTGGAAGGCGGAGGTATTGGCCAGCGGACCGGCCGGGCCTTTGGACTTGCCCCAGGCGATGTTGTTGAAGTGGTAGTTCTTGAACGCCCCGTCCAGGTAGTAGGCGTGGCCGAAGCGGTTGTCGCTTTCGGGGTTGAGCACGTGGTCCCAGTGGCGGTAGCCGCCGGGGTTGCCCGAGACGTTGTCGTAGACGTAGGCCGGTCCTCCCTGCCAGGTCTCAATGCCGCCGAAGTCGTCGTTGTTCAGCAGCGGGTCAACCACCTTGTTGTGGTGGACGATCAGCCGGCAGAGAGGCCGATCGGTGACGGCGCCGCTCGCCTTGCCGCCGAACACGTTGATGCCCGCGGAGTAGCAGCGGTACAGCACGTTGCCGGCCACCTCCAGCGTCTCCGGATAGCTGACCGTCATCGCCTGTCCCTGCCCGAAGCGGCTCGGGCGAAGCCCGATGTGTTCGAGCTTGTTGCGCATGATGCGCACGCCGTAGAGGCGCCCCATGGGGGGCAGCACAACGCCCCAGTGGGGTCCGTGGGCGACCTCGATCGCTCCGTGGTCGGTGCAGTGAAACACGTTGTCGGTTATGACCACGTCATCGATGGCATCATGCCCGCCCTCTGCCTTCAGGAGCACACCCTTGTGGACGTGCTCGAAGCGGCAGTTGCTCACCCGGATGTCCCGACCGGAGCCCAGGAGGCGCACGCAGCCCGGTTCC
The DNA here is from genome assembly GCA_964442595.1 of uncultured candidatus Brocadiaceae bacterium. Lineage (GTDB taxonomy): Bacteria > Planctomycetota > Brocadiia > SM23-32 > SM23-32 > DAOVRD01. The sequence goes on along the minus strand of CAYUDW010000193.1, from coordinate 1,244 downwards.
ACATCCCTGCTCTCGTGGCTCACCCACCAGGGCGAGGCCGTCAGGGACCAGTAGACGTTGGTGAAACGGAACGTGAGCCCGCTGATGTGGACGTGGCTCATGCCCTCGCTCTCGATCACGTGGATGCGCTTCGCCGTCTCCACGCGGGCCGAGTTCGGGTCGCGGTCGCCGGGCAGGCGGATGTAGAGCCGGCCGCCCTGCCCCTGCTTGTCGAACCAAAACTCGCCCGGCTCATCCAGGTAGTGCGGCTTGTCCTCCAGGTAGTAGCGGCAGCCGCGGATGATCTTATAGGAGACCCCGCCCCACTGGCCGCCAAACGCCAGCGCCCCCTGCTCCCGGTCCACCATGCGCACCTTTGTCGGGAAGGGGCTTCCCATCACCCAGCCCTTGGTGCTCCAGAGGAGGGCGTCTTCGTAGTACTCGGCCGGCTTGGTCTCGTTGATGTGCTCCTTGTCAAAGGCCAGGTGCCGTCGGCTGCCGTTGATCTCCATGTAGTTGTCGAAGGGCCTGTCCGGGTTCTTCCACGCCCACCACTCGCTCTTGATGTCGTCCTGGTTGGTGATCTCCCAGTTCGGCGTCCGCGCCAGCTTGATGCGGACGACGGAGCCGTCCGGCTCCACCATCCAGACGTTGCGCGGGGCGAAGTCCAGGTCGGCATACCAGACCTTCTCGGGCTCCGGGATGTCCGGATGGCCGGCCTCCTTCTGCCAGCCGCCGACCATCTCCGAGCCGCAGATGACGGCTTCGCCCACCCCCCAGTCGGGATCGCTCGTCAGCCGGATCGGATCGCCGGGCCGGCCCGACTCATCGGCGACCAGCTCCCCGCGATAGGCCACGCCCCGTTTGAAGACATACGTATGGATGCCCTCGCACGCGGCGGCGTTGCCCTCTGCCTCGCGATCCCATGGATGATGCTTCCACGCTGAACGCCTGGACGCCCCATCATTGCCGTCGCTGCCGCCCTCGTAGTCGACGTATCGGACGGAATCCCTCGCCTGGAAGACGAAGGGCTCCGGCGCCCACTCCAGATCGCCTTTCTCCCCGACCGTTGCGTGCGGCCTTTGCCAGGAGTACGTCATTGATAGAGCAGGCGGGCCCACCGCCAGCGCGAACCCAACGATGACAAGTGCGGCACTCCACTGCGACACTTCCCGGCAGCAGTCAGCCATCTCGGCACTCCTTGTCTGACCCGGTCAGTTCATTCCGTCGGCCGTTTGCCACGGTGTAGCTCGTATGGGGTGAGT
>CAYUDW010000192.1:0-6850 GCA_964442595.1 uncultured candidatus Brocadiaceae bacterium | reverse complement strand
CTCCGTGGTGGGATGTTGTTGGTAGGTCAACGGCTATCGCGGGTGTGTTTGAGGCGCCCGATGATTTCGTTCAGCCTGTTGAGCGCCTCCAGCGGCGTCATGCCGCTCGTGTCCAGGGCGAGGAGCTCGTCCCTGATCTCCGCGTCCAGCGGTTTGAACAGCGGGACCTGGAGGTGGCGGGGCTCGGGGCCGCCGGTCCGCTTGCCCGCCGTCGATGGCTGCCGGGGCGCGAAGCGCGGCTCGTCGTTGGGCCCGACGGCGTTCTCCTCCAGGTGCTGAAGGATGTCCCGCGAGCGCTCGAGCACCTCGGCCGGCACGCCCGCCAGCTTGGCCACGTGGATGCCGTAGCTGCGGTCCGTGGCGCCGGGCACCACGCGGTGCAGGAAGACCACTTCGTTCTGCCACTCGCGCACGGCCACGTTCAGGTTGCGCACGGCGTCGCAGACCTGGGCGAGCTGGGCCAGCTCGTGGTAGTGCGTGGCGAACAGCGTGCGGGCGCCGATGCGGTCGTGCACGTGCTCGCCCGTGGCCCAGGCGATGCTGACCCCGTCGAAGGTGCTGGTGCCGCGCCCGACCTCGTCCAGGATGATGAGGCTGCGGTCCGTGGCGCTGTTGAGGATGCTGGCGACCTCGATCATCTCGACCATGAAGGTGCTCTGGCCGCGGCGCTGCTCGTCGCTGGCCCCCACGCGCGTGAAGATGCGGTCGACCAGGCCAACGGTCGCCTCGGCGGCCGGCACGAAGGAACCCATCTGGGCCATCAGCACGATGAGGGCCGTTTGGCGGATGTAGACGCTCTTGCCGGACATGTTCGGCCCGGTGATGACGAGCATGCGCACCTGCTCTCCGTCCATCTCGATGTCGTTTGGGACGAACTGCTCGTCCAGGATGCGCTCCAGCACCGGATGGCGGCCGTCCTTGACGTGCAGCGTGCGGTCCGTAGTGAGGCGGGGGCGGACGTAGCCATTCTCGTCCGCAACGGTGGCCAGCGAGACGAGCACGTCCAGGGCGGCCAGGGCCTCTGCGGTCTTCTGAAGCCTTTCGGTGTGCGAGCTGACTTCCTGCCGGACCTGCTGGAACAGCTCGTACTCCAGCTCCTTCGCCCGCTCGCCGGCTCCGAGCACGGCGGACTCGTGCTCCTTCAGCTCGGGCGTGATGTAACGCTCGGCGTTCTTCAGCGTCTGCTTGCGGACGTAGTGCGCGGGCACCTTGTCCTTGTGGGTATTGGTCACCTCGATGTAGTAGCCGAAGACCTTGTTGAACCCGACCTTGAGCGAGGGGATGCCGGTCCGTTCGGCCTCCTCTGCCTGGAGCTCGGCGATCCAGTTCCGCCCCTGGCGAGCGGTGCCGCGCAGTTCGTCGAGCTCCGGGTTGAACCCGTCCCGGATGATGCCGCCTTCGGTGATCGTGACGGGCGGATCGGCCTTGATGGCGGATGCAATGAGCCCTTCGACTTCGGGGACGGGATCGATGGCCGCCGCCAGCTCGCACAGCGCCTCGGACGCGACGTCGGCGAGGTGCTCCTTCAGCTCGGGCAGGCGCGAGAGGGAGCGCCTGAGGCCCACCAGGTCCCGGGCGTTGGCGCGGGCGCAGTGGATCTTGGTGGTGAGTCGCTCGATGTCGTAAATCTCTCTGAGCGGATTAGTTAGAGCCCGTCGCAAGGAGCGGCCGCCGTGCAGCTCCGCCACGGCGTCGAGCCGCCGCTCGATCTCCTCCGCCCGGCGCAGCGGGGTCAGGAGCCAGCGCCTCAGCATCCGCGCGCCCATCGGCGTGGCCGTCCTGTCCAGCACCTGAAGCAGGCTGCCCTCCTGGCGGGCGCCGCGTATGGTCTGGATGAGCTCCAGGCTGCGCTGCGTCGTGCCGTCGAGGATCAGGTAGCGCTCGCCGAGGAACGGCTCCATCTTGCGGATGTGGCCGAGCGCCGTCTTCTGGGTTTCTTCCAGGTAGGAGAGCAGAGCCCCGGCGGCTCCCAGCGCCGGTCCCATGCCCTCGCAGCCGAACCCGTCCAGAGTGCGCGTGCCGAAGTGCGCGTTCAGGCGCCGCCGCCCGTCCTCCTGGTTGAACTCCCACGGCGGGCGCCGGGTGACAAGGCAGCCTTCCGGCAGGTGGGCCTCGAGGGGAGGGCCGTCTTCGTCTTCGTGCTGGGCCTGTGGCAGGAGGCACTCAGCGGGCGAGACGCGCTGCAGGCTGTCGCTCAGCGTCCCGGCGGGCACGTCCTCGACCTCGAACTTGCCGGTCGACAGGTCGATCCATGCCAGCCCGGCCCCGGCGTTGCCGAGTGCGACGGCCGCCAGGAAATTGTTCGAGCGGCTGTCCAGTATCTGGTCTTCGGTCAGCGTGCCGGCCGTGATGACGCGCGTGACGTCCCGCTCCACCAGGCCGGTCGCCTCGGCGGGGTCCTGCACCTGCTCGCAGATGGCGACGCGGTGGCCGGCCCGGATCAGGCGCTTGATGTAGTTCTCGGCGGCGTGGTGGGGGAAGCCGGCCATCGGCACGGCGTTCTCGCCCTTCTCGCGGCTGGTCAGGGCCAGGCCGAGGTCCCGCGCGCAGACCTTCGCGTCTTCGAAGAACACCTCGTAGAAATCCCCCATGCGGAAGAGCAGGACGGCGTCCTGGTGCCCCTTCTTGAAGGCCAGGTACTGCTTCATCATCGCTGTCTGCGCCGGCTTCGCCATGCGTGGAAAGCCCATCGAGGGAGATTCCGAGCACGTCGATTCCAAGGATATAGCGCACCGCGAACCTTGTCAATCGGCCCCCTGCGGGCCGGGAAGGCGGAGTCCCCGCCCGACGGCTGGAAACCGACCGGCGGGCGTGTTAGGATGCCTGACGAAGGCCTGGCAAACGCGCGAAAGGATGGGAGGCGGCTGGGTTGAGTCCGAGAAGATGCCCGGAGTGCGGCGGCGAGTGCGAGACGGGGACACGCTTCTGCACGGCGTGCGGCGCCCGGCTCGGGGCCGGGGTGGCCCAACGACCGCAGGTCGAGTACGAGGAAGAGGACCTTCGCGGCCCGGTGCTGCTCCTCTACTGGTTCCTGGACCTCTTTCCCGGCTTCATGCGGCCGAAGGTGCTCGTTCTCTCGATACTGCTTCTACCTATTGCGGTGGCCATCGGTTGGCTGGGCTTGTTCCTGACAGCCCTGGGTGGAATGATCTGCGGCATACTGATCGCGGGCTTCGCCATGGTGATCTACTGCACGGCGGTGGTCTGGATGATCTACGGCTACCTGGCGATGCCCGCCGAGGCGCTTGCGGACTTCGACGCCAAGAGGTGGGTGGCGTTCCTGCTGCTGGGGTCCGCTCCCGTGACGATCGGCCTGGCCCTGATGTCGCTCGCCTAGCGCTGGCGCGTCGGATGCCGTTGACACAGGGGCTTGTGTGACTTATACTTGTTCTTTTGCAGGTTGGGGGTGCTGGTCCTGTTGCCGTTCTCTGCGGGTTGGCCGTGATGAAGACGCAATCTGCCAGAAAAGAAGACTACGAGAACAAGCGTCGCTGGTACCACGTCGACGCCAGCGGCAAGGTGCTGGGCCGCCTGGCCACCCGTGTGGCGATGGCCTTGATGGGTAAGGACAGGCCGGAGTACACGCCGCACGTGGACACGGGGGCGTTCGTTGTCGTGACCAACGCGGGCAAGATCGAGTTGACCGGCTCCAAGCGCTCCCAGAAGGTTTACAAGCACTATTCGGGCTATCCGGGCGGCCTGAAGGAGAAGCCCGTCGCCGAGTTGCTGGCGAAGCGCCCGGAGTTCGTGGTGCGGGAGTCCGTCAGGCGGATGCTGCCGAAGAACAAGCTGGGCGCGAAGATGCTCAAGAAGCTGAAGGTCTACGCCGGGCCGGCTCACCCGCATACGTATCACAAGCCGGAGGAACTGGAGCCCTGAGGCCCTGGAGGGCCGTTCGTTCCAGGCAACCGTCGAAGCCGAGGAAGACGAGAACCATGTCGGACATGTACGATTGGGGAACAGGACGCCGCAAGAGCGCCGTGGCCAGCGTGCGGATCAAGCCGGGCACGGGCGCCATCCAGATCAACGGCGTGGACATGGAGGAGTACTTCACGCGCGAGGACCATCAGCACGTGGTCCGCGAGCCGCTGCGAGCGACGCATAACCAGGGGCGTTACGACGTCTTCGTCCGCGTCAAGGGCGGCGGGATAACCGGGCAGGCGGGCGCCGTACGCCTGGGGCTGTCGCGTGCCCTGGCCAAGAGCGATTCGTCCCTGCGTGAGCCGCTCAAGGACAACGGGCTTCTCACCTGTGACAGCCGGCGCGTCGAACGCAAGAAGTACGGAAAGCGCGGCGCGCGGCGTTCCCCGCAGTTCAGCAAGCGCTAGACACCACAAGAGCCCCCGACGGCGCATACGAAGGGCGTCCCCCGAGATGAATCCTGGCGGACGCCCATTCTATTGTACGGTTCGCTGCGCGGCCTATTCGGCTTCGAGTTCGGCGACGAGTTCTGCGGGCAGGTTGAAGTTCGAGTAGACGTTCGTCACGTCATCGTTCTCTTCCAGCTCTTCCATCAGTTTCAGGGCTTTGAGGCCGTCCTCGCGTGAGAGGTCCACGTAGGACTGGGGGACCATCGTCACTTCAGCCGATTCCCACGTCACGTCCGCGGCGCGGAGCGCGTCCTTGACCTGCTGGAGCTGCCTGGGGTCGCAGCTCAGCTCGCAGAGGTCGCCTTCCTTCTGGAAGTCGTCCGCCCCCGCCTCGATCGCGATGTCGAACATCTCCTCTTCGGTCTTGTCGTCGAGTGGCAGGAGCACCAGCCCCTTCGTCTCAAAGCCCCAAGCCACGCATCCGCTGGCTCCCAGCTCGCCGCCGTGGTCGCTGAAGGCCCTGCGGACATCGGAGGTAGTGCGGTTGCGGTTGTCGGTCAGCGCGTCCACCATGACGGCCGCGCCGCCCGCGCCGTAGCCCTCGTAGCGGACGCCTTCGAGCTTGGTCCCTTCCAGCTCGCCCGCGCCTTTCAGGACAGCCCGTTCGATGGTGTCCTTGGGCATGTTGGCCGCCTTGGCCTCGTCGATCGCGTACTTGAGCTCCAGATTGGTGTCCGGGTCCTTGCCTGCCCTTCTGGCGGCGCTCATGATCTGCTTGGCGACCCGGCTGAAGACCTTGCCGCGCTTCTTGTCTTCCTTGGCCTTCTTGTGCTTTATCCCGGCCCAGTGTGAATGACCAGACATGTTCCGACCTCTCTACTCGTGAATCGGTGCGACGGGTTGGGGCGGACGGAAAGGGATCGAGCGGCTAGGGGCCGGCTGGCGGGGGCTTCTTCTTGGGCAGGACGGGCAAGAGTGCCGTCCCTGTGCAAACCACACTGGCAGGACTGTCCGTGGCGGTCATAAGTGGGCTTCCTTCCTATACGGTGTGGCCATTCAGATTATACACCCGGCGTCCCACGGCGCAAAGTGCGCGGCGGCCGGCTTGTGCCGCCGGGCTGCGGGGCCGTATAATCCGCCGTGCCTTCCAGGTCCGAGCCCGGCTATGTCGCTTGAGGAATACCAGGAGAAGCGAGACTTCGACCGCACGCCCGAGCCCCCGGCGGGGAAGGGCGAGGGGCCGGGCAACACCTATGTCATCCAGAAGCACGACGCCAGCAGGCTCCATTACGACCTGCGCCTGGAGTGCGACGGCGTGCTGCTTTCCTGGGCCGTGCCCAAGGGTCCCTCGCTGGACCCCTCCGACAAGCGCCTGGCCGTGATGACTGAGGACCATCCCCTCGATTACGCCGCATTCGAAGGCGTTATCCCGGACGAGGAATACGGCGGCGGCACCGTGATGGTCTGGGACACAGGCACCTTCGAGAACGTCAAGGACGTCCCACTGTCTGAAGCGGTCGCCCGGGGCCAGGTCGAGGTGCGGCTGCACGGCCGGAAGCTGAAGGGCGGGTGGGCGCTGATCAAGATGAAGGGGCGCGGCGAGAACAACTGGCTTCTGGTCAAGATGAAGGACGAATTCGCCGATCGGTCGAGGGACATCACGGAGGCCGAGCCCGATTCCGCCCTCACCGGTCGGTCGCTGGAGCAGATAGCGCGCGATGAGCGCGACGGGATGTGAGTGGCGCTCAGGCGCCGGGATGAAGCCGTCAACGCGGGGTGCCGATGAGAACCTGGCGGGCCGTCGTCGCAGGCACGGGACAGGCGCTCCTGGAGCGCGTGGCCGTGGCCGAGATCGGCTGGCAGCGCGTCCGCGGGCTGATGTTTCGCAAGGAACTGCCGGAGGACGAGGGGCTGCTGATCCCGGGATGCGGCAGCATCCACATGTTCTTCATGCGGTTCCCGATAGACCTCGTATATCTGGACGACGAGGATTGTGTGGTCCGGATCGTGGACGGCATCAAGCCGTGGCGGCTCTCGGCGTGTCGGGGGGCTCGGTCGGTGCTGGAGATGGCGGCCGGCCGCGCACGCGAGGCGCAGCTACAAGCAGGGGACCGGCTACGCTTCGAGCGCCGCGCTGCTTCGGGCGAGGGTGGCTGAAGCCGCCGGCGACGCGCCCCACTCCGTGCCTTGCCCTTCACACTTCGCCCTTCAGCCTTCGCACTTCACTCCTGCCCCTCTTCCCAGTTCTCGGGCCTGAGCTTGCGCACGGCGGCGCCCGCCTGCCACATCTCCGAGTTCTTCATCTCGTCCAGTTCGGCGCGCAGCTTCTCGGCGTAGTCCGGGGCGCTGTTGGCGTCGAGGACGATCTGCGTCTGGGTGCCGTCCTTGACGCTCTCGTAGAGTTCGTCGAAGACCGGCTCGACGGCCTCGCGGAACTTGTGACGCCAGTCCAGGGCGCCCCGCTGCGCCGTCGTGCTGCAGTTGGCGTACATCCAGTCCATCCCGTTCTGCGCGATCAGCGGGATCAGGCTCTGCGTGGC
>CAYUDW010000191.1:1443-6906 GCA_964442595.1 uncultured candidatus Brocadiaceae bacterium | reverse complement strand
CGCCGGAACCACGGCTTGTAGATCGTCAGCGGGAACTGCGCCGCCTCCACGCCGCCGTAAGTCACCGTGTTGGCGATCTCCAGCGTCTCGATCGTCCAGAACGCCATCGTGGCCTGGAGCACGAAGATGCCGCTGAAGATGCAGGCGCCTCCGAGCATGGCCGCGATTGCGAGCGCGACCTTCGCCGGCGTCCACGCCACGTCCAGCGCCGACGCCGCCCACAGAAGCACGATCAGCCCCTGCGAGAACCGCCCGATGCGCATGAGCTGAAGCTCCCGCCCGGCAAGCTGAAGCACCGTGCTGCGCGGCCTGAGCAGGACGCGGTCGAACTCGCCCGTCCGCACCATCCCGGGGAACAGGTCGAACCCCCGCGCGACCGCCTCGGCCAGCGCGAACGCCACGCTCACCATCCCGTAGAAGAGCGCCACCTCCGCCAGCGACCACTGCTCCAGCGACCCGAACCGGTCGAACAGCGCCCAGATGGCCAGGAACTCGACCCCCGTCGCCAGGAAGTGGCTGAACGCGTACAGCACGAACGAGGCGCGGTACTGCATCTGGGCGCGCAGCGACGTGCCGACGTAGCGCAGATAGAGCCGCAGCGAGTCCAGCATCCTCATCCTCCCTGCACGACGACGCGTCGGGTGCCCCGCGCCAGCAGCCATCGGCCAAGAACGATCAGCCCGACCGTCCACGCCAACTGCTGAACGAGAGCCGGGACGGCCTGCTCGGGCGGGATGTTGCCTGTGTAGAGCCGCGCCGGGATGTCGATCAGTCCCCGGAACGGCAGCGCATAGACGACGGCCTTCAGCCAATCGGGCAGCAGCGGCAGCGGGATCACCATGCCGGACAGGACGTACGCGCCGATGCCCATGATGCGCGAGGCGCCCTCGCCGCTGACGGTCCAGAGCATGGAGATCGAGTGCAGCGCGGTGATGGCGGCCGCCAGCAGCAGGGCGGCCAGCGTGGCGGCCACCCACGCGCAAGCGGAGGCCGGGCTCGCCGGCGCCCTGAGCCCGAAGAAGAGCCCGGCGACGATTAACATCGGCACGGCGCGCAGCATCGTGGGCGCCGCCCGAAGTGCCAGCGCGCGGCTGAACCAGAAGCCGTACAGGTCGACGGGCCGCAGAAGCTCGTAGGCGACGTTGCCCGAGCGGATCAGTTGCCGCAGCTCCGTGTCCGTGTTGAACGGCAGCATGGCGAAGAACGCCTGGCTGAGCCAGATGTAGCTGACCACTTCGGGGTAGCTGATCGGCTGGGCGGCGGTGGACGCGCGGTAGAAGGCGCCCAGGATCATCATGCGGATCAGGCCCCAGAAGAGCTGGGTGCCGAAGCCGGCGACGGCCGCCGCGCGATACTGAAGCAGCATCCGGCAGCGTGCGCTCAGGATGGCCCAGTATGGCCTCATCGCCTCATGTCTCCGTAGAGGCGAGCGATGATGTGCTCGATGGGCGGGTTCTCGACGAAGAGGTCGCTCACGGCGTGCCGGGCGGTGATGCGCGCGATCAAGTCCGCTGCCGAGACCACTTCGGGGTCGAAGCGCAGGTGCACCCGGTGTCCGTCGTGACGGACGACCGCGGCATCCGGGTCGCGGACCTCGTCGCCCTCGTTGACCAGGTCCACGGTCAGCCAGCGCTCCCTGGTGACGCGGGCGCGGAGCTCGTCCAGCGTGCCGTCGAGCAGTATCTTGCCCTCGTTGATGACGATGACGCGCCGGCAGAGCGCCTCGATGTCGTCCATGTCATGCGTGGTGAGCATGACCGTAACCCCGCGTTCGCGATTCAGGCGGCGGATGAAGTCGCGCACGGCGAGCTTCGAGACGGCATCCAGGCCGATGGTCGGCTCGTCCAGGTAGAGCAGCGGAGGGGAGTGGAGCAGGGCGGCGGCCAGGTCGCAACGCATGCGCTGCCCCAGGCTGAGCTGGCGGACCGGCACGTCGAGCAGCCCACCCAGTTCGAGCAGTCCGACCATCTCGTCGCGCGCGCGGGCGTAGTCCGGCTGGGGCACGCGGTAGATGTCCCGCAGCAGCTCGAAGGACTCGATCACCGGCAGGTCCCACCAAAGCTGGGTCCGCTGGCCGAACACGACGCCGATGCGGCAGACGGTGGCCGCTCGCTCGCGCCACGGCACGCGCCCGAGCACCTGGACCTGACCTGACTCCGGCACAAGGATCCCCGACAGCACCTTGACCGTGGTGGACTTGCCGGCCCCGTTCGGGCCGATGTAGCCGACCAGCTCGCCCGGTTCGATAGAGAATGAGACGCCGTCCAGGGCGCGCACCGTGCGATACCGGCGGTGAACGACGCCGGCCAACGCTCCCCAGAAGCCGGGCCGCCGCTCCGCCACGCGGAACGTCTTGACGAGGTCCTGGACAGTGATCTGGGGCATACCGTCCCCTACTCGGGTCCACAGGAACGCGCGAGGCAGGTGAGACGTCGGACAAGCGGGCCGAGGCCTGGTTTTGGAGTGCGGCGGCTCGCCGCCGCTTTGCCGTTGGGCGGCTTTGGCCGCCCTCTTTGGGAACGAACCGGCGGCAAGCCGCCGGAATCCAAAGCGGCGCCAAGGCGCCGCACTCCAAGAGCGTCTGCTGTCGTTCAGGCGCCGCGCGAAACCGGAAAGTCAATCCTGAAGGTCCGCTAGAGCCGCAATTCGGCGATGCGGGATAGCGCTGCCTCGAGGACTTCGTCCGGATAGGTCAGCGAGATGCGGAAGTAGCCCTCGCCCCACTGGCCGTAGCCCAGTCCCGGCGTTACGACAACGCCCGCCTTCTCCAGAAGGTCCGTCGCGAAGGCCCCGCTGGAACCCTCGTATTCCCCGGGCACGGGCGCCCAGACGTAGATGGTGGCCTTCGGCTTCTCGATCGACCAGCCGTTCGAGTTCAGGGCTTCCACGGCCATGTCGCGGCGGCGGCGGTAGACGGCGTTGATGGACGGGCTGAGGTCTTCCAACATGCTGAACGCCCGGGCGGCGGCGAACTGCACGGCCCGAAGCGTGCCGTTGTCCGTGTTCTCCTTGACCGTGCGCAGGGCCTTGACCGCAGAGGCGTTTCCCGCGACGCACCCGACGCGCCACCCCGTCATGTTGAGGGCCTTGCTGAGGGAGAAGAACTCGACGGCCACCTCGTGCGCGCCCTCGACCTGCAAGATGCTGGGCGCGACGTAGCCGTCGTAGGTGTTCTCGCTGTAGGCACAGTCGTGCGCGATGAGGATGTCGTTCTGCCCGGCGAACTCGACCGCGCGCTCGAAGAAGGCGAGGGGGGCCGTCGCCGTCGTCGGATTGTTGGGATAGTTGAGCCACATCAGCTTGGCCAGACGCCGCACTTCGCGCGGGATGGCCTCCAGGTCGACCAGAAAGCCGTTCTCCTTCAGCAGGGGCGCCTGGTACGTGACTGCGCCGGCGAAAACGTGGCCGATGTTGTAGGTCGGGTAGCCCGGAGAAGGGGCGACGGCCAGATCGCCCGGGTTGAGGATCGCCATCGAGAACTTGGCAATGGCGTCCTTGCTGCCCATCGTGGTTACGAGCTGGTCCTCGTCAAGGGCAACGCCGAACCGGCGCCTGTAGAACTCCCGCGCCGCCTGGGCGAACTCGGCTGCCGGGACGTCGCAGCCGTAGCGATGACGATCCGGATCGGCCGGGTCGCGAACGGCGCGGCAGAGCTCGTCCACGACGGGATCAGGCGTCGGCATATCGGGGTCGCCTATGCCCAGGTTGATGACCTGCGCGCCCTTTTCCCGTGCGGCCACGATCTTGCGCCTCAGGTCGGCGAACAGGTAGGGCGGCAGCTTCAGCAGGCGCTCTGGTTGCTGGATCTCCATCTCGTCCCCCTCTCGGCCTGGCATGAAGGCGGCTAAAAGGGCAGCAGCCGCCTGCTGTTCCGCAGGTCGCGGGAAGTATAACAGCGAAGGAGCGATTGTCAATACGATAGGTCGTCTGACGGGCTCTTGCAAGCGGCCATTGGGTAGTCTAAACTCTATGTGTTCGGCAGGGAAACGACGAGCGGAGACGTTGGTGTCGATGTGAGGCGACGCTATGGATAGGACGCATGGTGTGTGGTTCTCATGTGCGCTGGCCGCGCTGTTTGTGCTTGCTGGGGGATGCGGCGACTCCGACCCGGACGAGCCGCTCATAGACGCCGTGATCGCGGGCGACGAGGCCGCTCTCGGGCAGCTCCTGGCGGACGGCGTCGACCCCAACATGCACGGGGAGGTGGGCGGGGACACCGGCCTGCACCTGGCGGCCTTCAAGCGGAGCGTGCCGATGGCGACGCTGCTGCTGGAGGCGGGGGCGGATCCGAACATCCGCCGCGACGACGGGGAAGCGCCGTTACACATCGCGGCACAGGAAGGGGAGCCGAGAATGGTCGAGTTGCTCATCGAGCACGGCGCGGATCTGGACCTTGAGAATCAGGAGGGCATGACTCCACTGGCGGTGGCTACGACCAATGGACACGGCAAGGTGGTCGAACTGCTGAAAGCGCGTGAAGCCGCGGCCCGATGGGGCGTTCTGGCCCCGGCACGTCTGTCCGAGGCCGCGGGGATCGGGGACCTGTCAGAAGCGGCCATGCTTCTCAGCGACCAGACGGGCCCCGACGTGAAGGACTTGTTCGGCCTGACGCCGCTTATCACCGCTGCACTCGCCCATCAGCCGGAAACGGCCACGCTGCTCATCGAGAGCGGAGCAGACGTTAACATGACCGCCAACGGCATGACGCCCCTGCACTACGCCGCCTCCGCCGGAAGCTTGCGGGTCGCCAAGGTCCTGCTCGCTCATGGCGCGGCCGTGAATGCGCAAGGCCCCCATGGCGCGACGCCGCTGGCGCTGGCACTGGAAAGCGGCATGAGGGAAATGGTGGTCCTGTTGGAGGAGTGTGGCGCAGAGGCCTCGTGGGGCGACCGAGACGGTGCCCCGGTGTTCGAGGCCGTGGCCCGGGGGAATGCCGAGGCGGTTGAAGCCTTGCTGGCAGACGGTGTCGATCCCAGCAAGAAGGTGCTGCATTGGGTGACGCCGCTCCACGTCGCCGTGACCGGTCAGTCGCCGAAGATGGTCCGCCTGCTGCTTGAGCATGGTGCCGATCCAGACGCTGCGACCACCGGGGGCCTGTCGCCTTGCCCGGCCTGCCCCGACTCAATCAGTAACCACGTGGCTTTCAAGGCGGGCGTCACGCCGCTGCACCTCGCCGTCTACCAGGGCAACGCCGAGCTTGTCAGGCTCCTGCTGGACCACGGCGCGGATATCAACCGGGAGAGCAAAAACGGCGAGACTCCTCTGGCCATCGCCGTCGCGTGCGGGCACCAGAAGATCGTGGACTTGCTCGGGGCGAGGGGCGGATTGGAGCACGCGCCTCCGCCCGAGCGTGAGTTCGAAGTGCCCCGCCTTTGAGGACCGGTGAGGGCGTCCTCCGTTCGAGCCGTCGCCGGTTTCGGCGGGGTGGGGATCGCTGGGGTCCGCTGGTCGAGCTGCTCGAAG
>CAYUDW010000191.1:0-1343 GCA_964442595.1 uncultured candidatus Brocadiaceae bacterium | reverse complement strand
GGTGATCGTCGAGAAGGGGGACGCATTCCTCGCCAGAAACTGGGAGCGCCTGGCAGAGTACCTGCGCAAGCCCAGCCCGACCGGAGCCCTGATCCTCTGCCTGGACGGACTGAACGCTTCAGCACCCCCTCCGGCTCGCCAGGGAGAGCCGGGCGGCAAGGAGCGAGCCAAATCGTGGCGGGCCTTTGTGAAGGGGCTCTCCGAACGCGGCGCGGTCGTTGACTGCCGCGCCCCGAGATGGGAAGACGCAAGGCAGTGGTGCCGGGCCCGGGCCGAACGGATGGGCAAGAAGCTGACTCCTCCGGCCGCTTCAGTTCTGGTAGAGGCGGTCGGGCCGGACCTGTTGGCGCTTGAGAACGAATTGCAGAAGCTCTCGGCCTACGTCGAACCGGAAACGACCATCAGCGAACGTCACGTGGGCGAGATAGTCGCCCAGGCGCGCCAGCACGCCGTCTTCGAGCTTGCGGACGTCGTCGCGCGGGGGGACGCGGCAGAAGCGTTGCGCCTATGCGGCCGGCTTCACCTTCGCGGCGAGCGACCGGAGGCCATTCTGGCCGTCCTGGCACTGCGCGTGCGCCAGCTCTGGCAGATAAGGAGGCTCCAGGCCAGGGGCGTCCCACAGAAAGACATTGCCGGGCAGGTCAACGTGCCCCCCTTTGTGGTGCGCCGTTCGCTCGGGGCCCTGGGCAGGCTCTCGGACGAGGCGCTGGCCCGGCAACTGGCGACGCTCAGCTCTGCCGACCTCGAGCTGAAGACGCAATCCCTGCGGGCGCAGGAGGAGGAGGTGTGGTTGGAGCGTCTGGTGGCCAGGCTTTGCGAGGCGTAGGCGGGGATCAGAGCACGGATTGGTGCTTCTTGTTGACAGCCGTCGCGTTCGCAAGTTCGAGTTCTTCGGGCTCGAGAAGATCGCCGAGCACGCCATCGAGGTCCGCATCGAAGTCGGCGGCGATCACCTCGCGCGGCTCCAGGATCAATTGGCGGTGCCGCTTCCTGATCAGCTCCAGTCTGCGAGCCAACAGCCGCTGAGCCGTCTCCCGCTGCTTGGTCTTGTTCTTCTTTCCGGCCATGTGCGAGCTTTCCTCTCTCCTTGTCTTGGGTGGCATGCGCCGAAGCGACGCAGTTACGCGGGCAATGCAGTTTCTCGATTGGTGGGAACGTCCGTCACACCCAGACCCCTGACAGCTATCCCGTCGATCCGTTGGTTCACGGCAACAGGTCGCTGACTCATGTCCCCCCTCCGTGGGTGCCAGCCACGCCTGTTCGTGGCAGATGCCGGAACGCAATCTGCCGGTCAAGTGCGACAAAAGTAAGCGAACTCGCCCCCCTTTGTCAAGACCTAAACC
>CAYUDW010000190.1:4451-6938 GCA_964442595.1 uncultured candidatus Brocadiaceae bacterium | reverse complement strand
GCGCCGGCGCCCTGTCGCCGACCTGTGGCGAGCGCTCGTTGCCGCGCGAGCTGGCCCCACCTCGGGCCCACCGGCGCCTGTTGCCACGGGCCCGCTTGCGGCTGCGCGGGTCCTGGGCCGGGGCCGACTGCGCGGGGCTGCACTTCCGGTCTTGCGCCCGGTCCGGCCATCTGGGCAGCCGTCGGCTCGGCCGACAGGGCCAAAGTGACCAGACCGATCAGAACGGCAATTCCGCTGGTTCTAACGTTCATCTCTGCTTCCTCCTTCTGTAGGTTAAGGGCTACGGCTCTTGCGGTTGATCCGATCCTCGTCTCATGCCTCTTCGCTGCTGACGCATGCCGCCCGTGGGGCCGGGAGGGCGCGCAGGCGGCTCCCGGCGTGAATCTCCGGACCACTGCCCCCTGCCGCGCCGCTGCCCTGCGGCCTTCATCATGCGGACCCACCGAGCACGCTGCTGCGGGCTAAGCGCGTCGCGCGTCCTCAGCATGTGGTCGACGACCAGCCGCCGGACCTGCTCCTGTGTCTCGTCGATGCGCTGCTGGCAGGCACGAATCGCCTCCGCGTCAAGCTTTTCGGCAGCCAGCAGATCCAGCAGTTGCTCGCGCGATTGCTGACCCTCTGCGTTGAGGGTCTCGATCTTCCGGCAGACCTCGGCCCAGTCCTGCGTCATCTTGCGCTGCTGTGGGGCCTGCAGGTTGAGCTGCGCCCAGGGAAGCGGGGACACGGCGGCCGGGGAGCGACCCGGCGCCTGGCCCGGGGGCAGCGCCGCCCGCGGGGGCCGGCGCGTGGTGCGGTTGTAGACCCACATGCCCACAAACGCAATGTTGAAGGCCAGGGAGAATATCAGCAGCAGTGATAGCGCCTTGTTGAACATCTCTCGGGCCTCCTTCACTCGCCCTGGTCCGCAAACGCCAGGTAAACCTCAGCAACCGATCCCGGCGGCGTGGCCGAGAGGGGATCCAACTGGAGGTCGAATTCCGTGACTTCGTAGCTCTCCGCCTCGACGCCGACGAAGCTGCTCTGGGACGTGCTGCGGGCCATCAACCCGCCAACCCACAGGCCCGCTGTGACCATTACCACGGCGGCGATGCGCGACAGCACAAGGTGCAGCCGTGCCGTCGAGGTGGCGAGCCCAACGGGGACGGCGTGTCGTTCCTCGGCGACGGCCCGCAAGCGGCGCGCGAAGCCGCTGGGAACCGCCATGCCCGGCTCTGCCTCCAGTGCCTGGTTGAGCTGCTTCAGCCCGTCGAGCTCTGCGGCGCACCGCGGACACGCACGCAGATGCGCCTGAACTGCGAGCGCCTCGTCCGGCGCCAGTTCGCCGTCGAGGTAGGCGTTGAGCCGTTCGGATGTCTTCTTGCACTTCATCTCCGACCTCCACTTACTTAAACGCACGGAGCGGCGAAATCCCGCGTTCGGACTTTCCCGCTCGTCATCGATTCAGGGGCGGGCCTAAATGGCGTCCTTCAGCTCTTCCTTGAGTTGGCGCTTGGCCCGGCTCAGCAGGGCGTCCACAGCCCGGGCCGAGCACCGGAGCGCCTTGCCGATGTCCTTGTAACTCATTCCTTCGTAATGCTTTAGCACGAGGGCCATCCTCTGGCGGGGCGGCAGGTTCCGGATAGCCGCCTGGACCCTGGCGCTGCGCTCGTCGCGGAGGGCGGCGTCTGCGGGCCCGTCCTCGTCGCTCGGCTGCGGACGCAGCGAGTCCAGCCGGAGCGGCTTCCTCTTTCGATGCACGTCGATGCACAGGTGCCAGATCACGTTGTAGAGGTAGGTGCGGAAGCGCGCGGAGGGGCGGTATCGGTCCGCGCCGGCCAGTATCTTCATGAAGGCCTCCTGGGCGACGTCTTCGGCGAGCGTGCGGTCGCTCAGGAAGCGATAGGCCACGTTGAGGGCGCCCTGCTGGTGGCGGCGGACCAATTCCTCGAAGGCGTCCATGTCGCCTTCGGCGGCGCTCAGCATGAGCTGCTCGTCGGTCGACACGCGTCTTGCCTCCGTTCAGCCGCCCGGCTTGTGGTTGGTCAGGCCCATCCCTGCCGGGCCACCTGGCCGGCGATGGCCGCCGCATAGTCGAGCAGGCCCGCAGCCTTCTGCGCGACGGTCCTGTCGCTCAGGTGCGACTCGACGTGCACGACGACCCATCCGGGCGTGACTTCTATGACCGGCTTTGGACCGCCGACGGACCAGCCTTTGATCGTCTCCCGAAGCTCTTTGGTCAGCATGGCCCGCACGGCTTCGCGCGGCTCGCCGGCCAGCCAGTGCCTCTTGCCGAAGGCCGGATCGTCCTCGAAATCGAGGCGGTAGATGCCCCTGACGCCGATGGGTCCGCCGAACCAGTCCGCCATGTATATCCGCGCCTGCGGAGCATCCAAGCCGTCCGCAAGGCGGGCCATGGCCACCAGGTGCAGGCCCTTCTGGTCCTGCGGCGCGGGCCGATCGTCGGGGCCCTGAGTACGCTCGTAGTCGAACAGCAGCCGCCGCGGCGGT
>CAYUDW010000190.1:2016-4351 GCA_964442595.1 uncultured candidatus Brocadiaceae bacterium | reverse complement strand
CCCCCGGCCGTATGCTATAAGATGATGGCCACTTCGCAGTCCGGTTGAGGGTGTGGGATGGGGCAGAGGCGGATACTGCTGAGCGCTGGCGATGCTTCGGGCGACCTGCACGCCGCCAACCTGATGCGGGCGATGCGGCAGATGGAGCCCGGGCTCAGCTTCGTCGGCTTCGGCATGGACAGGATGGCGACGGCGGGGCTGGAGCCGCTGCCGGCCGATGGTCCCGCCGACGGAGCCATGTGGCTGCACAACATCCTGCGCATCGGCCGCTACCGTCAGCGCCTGGCGTGCTGCTGCGAATACATGGACGGCCACTCGGTGGATTTGCTCGTTCCGGTTGACTTCGGCGGATTCAACATTTACCTCTGCAAAGAGGCAACGCGCCGGGGCGTTCCGGTCTTCTACTACATCCCGCCGCAGGTCTGGGCGCACGGGACGTATCGGCTGAAGAAGCTCAAGAAGTGGACCTCGCGGGCCGGGCTGATCTATCCGTTCGAGCGGGAGCTCTACGAGCGGCACGGCGTCGCCGCCGAGTACGTGGGGCACCCTCTGTTCGACGAGATCGACCGCCACCCTCCTTCGGAGGCCGCCGTCGCCGAGCTCAGGAACAGGTTCGGGGAGAGCCTGATCGGCGTCTTTCCCGGGAGCCGTCCGCAGGAAGTGCGCGCTCATTTGCCGGTTGTAGGCGAGGCCTGCCGGCGGATCCGCGCGGCCGCGCCTGAGGTCGCGTTCGCCGTCGTCTGCCCGCCGGGCGTTCAATCCCTGGTTGCGGAGGGGCTGGCTGACGCGCAGATGTCGGCTCCGGTCCTGACCGACGTGAAGCCGACGGAACTGGCGCGGGCCAGCCGGCTCTGCATCGCCAAGTCGGGCACTATCACGCTCGAGATCGCCAGCCAGGGCACCCCGATGGTCATCTTCTACCGGGCCTCGCCCGTGGTGGTCTTCCTGGGCAGCGGCCTGGCCAGCACCTCTTTCGTGGGCCTGATCAACACGCTGGCCGGGCGCATGATCTGTGCCGAGAAGGCCATGGCCTTCGCTCGCCCCGCATGGGTGGCCGAGCAGGCGTTACGTCTGCTGCGGGATGCCGACGCTTACGAGCAGTGCCGCCGGGCAATCCGGCAGGCCCTCGACGGATTCGCCGTGCCCGGCGCCTCAGACCGGGCGGCCCGAAGCGCTCTGGAACTCATTGGCTCCGACGGGAGCAGGCAGTAGGTGCCTCATGGACTCCCCTGCACGCCCCTGGACTCGCTCATTGGAGGAGGAAATGCGCAACTGGAAGCTCCTGATCCTGGCCGGCATGCTGCTGGGTCTGGCCTCCTGCGCGGCCGAGACGAGGCAGCGTCGGCCCTACCTGATTGCGGAGAACGTGGACAACGCCGCCCGGCATCTGGCCAGCGGCCAGACCGAAGAGGCAGCCCAGATCTACCAGGTTGTCCTTCTGGCCGACCCACGCAACGAGGAGGCGAGGGCCGGGCTCGCGTCGATCGGCAAGTACGAGCGCTCCTTCCTGGAGCCGCTGGCTCTGGGGAAGAACCTGGTCCGGGCACCGAAGCGGGAGTCGCCGGCGCTGCCGCTGGCCATGTACCCGGTCAACCGCATCCTGGACATTCTGGATGTTGCCAGCGTGCACGTGGGGCTGGAAGGCGGGCTCTATGCCGACGTGCATGCGACGCGCGCCCTTCAGGTGGCCGCCGGCGCCGGCGGGGGCGCGCAGGTGGGCTGGTGGCAGAAGCGCGAACTGGCCGCCGGGGCTGCGCACGTCTCCGGAGTCGCTCTGCTGCCTTTCTCGTTCGAGGTCGAATCGAACAGCCGGGCAGGCACGCGCGGAGGCCGCGAAGTCGGCTTCGGGCTCGCCGGGCTCAATAGGCCGCACGATCTGGCTTACCAGCGCTATCGCGACTACTGGGGCGTCGGTGGACGGGTGAGCGCGGTCCTGGTCGGAGCGGGCGTCGAGCTGCACCCGGTCGAACTCGTCGATGCCGTCCTCGGGTTTGTGTTCGTGGACTTCCTCTGCGACGACGTGGGGCGCACACGGTCTCTGAAGCTTACGGACGCCGATCGGGCCTCGATGGAGGACCTGCTTCGCACGCTCAGCCCTGACGAGTCGCGCGGCGGCGTTCGGCAGGCCCGCCCGTATGTCCCCGAGGCCCCGGCTCCCGCGGAACCGTCGGGCCGAGAGGAGCAGGGATTGACCGAGCCGTCCGGGCCGGCCGAGTAAAGGCCCTTCAGGATCGGGCCTCGCAGCTCCAGACGAGCTCGTCTCGCGCACCTTGTCCGTGTAGCTCGTCCGCCGCCGTACGGCGCCCAAGCTTCGGGACTTACAACGACGCCCGGC
>CAYUDW010000190.1:0-1916 GCA_964442595.1 uncultured candidatus Brocadiaceae bacterium | reverse complement strand
CAAGGCCGCCCTTCTTTGACGCGTCGGGCCGGTTCGGTTAGATTCGATCTCGCAACGGAGAGGCTTTAGAGACGGATTCCCTTGCAGGAAGCGCGCCGAGTGGCAGCAGAGGCAAGGCAGGTCTGGCCGCACCGCATCCGCCGCATCGTGCAGGCGCTGGCCTTCGTCGCGTTCGTCGTGTTCGTGGTCCGCCTGCCGGCGCTGGCGCTGCGGCACGACGGTGGGGGTCTCATGCGCTTCAGCCCGTTTGCGGGCCTGGGGGCGTCCATCTCCGCGTGGCAGCTCATCGGCGCGTTCTGGCCGGCCCTGGTGCTGCTTGCCGCCGCCGTTCTGCTCGGTCGGTTCTTCTGCGGTTGGCTCTGCCCGATGGGAACCACGTTGGACATCTCCGACCGTGTCATTGCTCGTTTGCGTCGCCGCAGGCTGCCGCGCCGCCAGGCGCAGGAGGAAGGGGAGGCCGTCCCCGACTTCGAGCACGTCCGCGGACGGCGTTTCAAGTACTACCTCCTGACAGCGTGCCTGGTCGGCACGTTCCTGGGGATCTCATTCTTCGGGCTCTTCGATCCGCTCAGCATCGCTGTGCGCAGCTACGTGCTGGCGCTGCACTCTTACCTCGTCCACGGTCTGCTCGCCGTGTTCGGCGCGCTGGGCTGGGGCGGCGGGAGCTCTGCCACGCGTGGACTGCTGCTGGCGCGCACCGACCCGGTCTTCCAGCTTCAGACGCTCACGCTCCTTGCATTGCTCGCCTTACTGGCGCTGGGACTCGTGCGACGGCGGTTCTGGTGCCGCTACATCTGCCCCCTGGGCGCCGTCTATGCGCTGGCCGCCAGGCCCGCGCTCACCAGGCGCACGGCAAGCGACGCCTGCATCGAGTGCGGCCGTTGCGCCGACGTCTGTCCCATGTCCTGCATTTCCCCGGACGGCCACCGCACGCTGAACGACGAATGCATCCTGTGCCTGGACTGCCAGGCGGTCTGTCCCACGCGGGCCATCAGCTTCTTCGGCTCGACGCCTGCCGAGCAGAAGCGGGAGGTGGACCTGACGCGGCGGGGCGTCGTGGCCGGCGTGGCTGCGGGCGTCGCCGCCTACCCGGTGCTGCGGGTCAGGCCGGCCTGGGAGCACGCCAAGGGCGATCCTCTGATCCGTCCCCCGCTGGCCGGACGCGACGTGGACGCCTTCCTGAGCAAGTGCCTCCGCTGCGGCCAGTGCATGCGGGCGTGTCCGAATCAGGTCATCCAGCCGGCGGGCGTGGCGGCCGGCATCGAGTCTCTCTGGACGCCGAAGCTCTCGCCGCGCCCCGGCTACTGCGAGTACAACTGCGACCTGTGCGGGCGGGCGTGCCCGTCGGGCGCGATCCCGCGCTTCTCCCTGCCGGAGAAGCACGCCACCGCGATGGGCCTGGCCTACCTGGACCAGACGCGCTGCATTCCGTGGCGGGGCTATCGGCGGCGCGACGAGCCCGGCTTCGTGGCCGACGAGCACAACTGCGGCGTCTGCGAGGAGGTCTGCCCCGTCCCGGGCAAGGCCATCCACTTCCGCCGCATCGACGTGGAGGGGCAGGAGCTGCGTCTCCCTTACGTTCGCGAGGAGTCGTGCGTCGGCTGCGGCTACTGCGAGGCCGTCTGCCCCTTGGTGGGCAAGGCGGCCATCCGCGTCACCGGTGGTTTCCGTGAACTGGCGGCAGCCGTCGTGGTCGAAGCCGCCGGGCCCGTGCGGACCCAGGCGGCGCTGCCCGACGAGGCCGGCGGCCTGCGCCTCGTCGGCCAGAGGGAGACCTACCAGGGCGCCGATGAGCTCTTTGACTACATCGACGGGGGGGCCGACCCCTACCTGCGCTTCAACTTCGTCCGCGTCACAGCGGCCGACTATGCCGACGGGCAGGCCAAGGTGAGGGCGAACGTGTGGGAGTTCGAGAC
>CAYUDW010000189.1:0-6953 GCA_964442595.1 uncultured candidatus Brocadiaceae bacterium | reverse complement strand
AGATAGATCGGGAAGACGTGCCCGAGCATCGCGGCGACGGCGGTGAGGATGACGAGCGGCGACGGATCGTAAGCCCCCGGGGCGGCCAGACGCCCGGCCGCCAGCGTCGGCAGGAGGCCCTTCGAGACGTCCAGCAGGAAGATGAGGGGGAAGAACTTGAAGCCGAGCGCGCGCGCGGCGTTGGTGGCGCCGATGTTCCCGCTGCCGGTCTGCCGGATGTCGACGCCCTTGATCAGCTTCGCGGCGACGAAGCCGAAGGGCACGGAGCCGTAGAGGTAGGCGGCGGCCGGCAGGGCATAGGCGAGGCCTTCGGCTTCGAGGGCGAGGAGCGCCAACGCTGCGACCTCCGGCGAGAGGATCGGGGCGGCCGCATTATACTGAGGACCCGGCCGTGCCGAAAGCGGGCTGGCCGGCGGCTACTGACAGGCCGGCTGGGCCTCGAACTGCGGCCAGAGGTCGGGCGCGCCGTGCTTGACGAAGGCGCGACAGGCGATGTCCTGCCACCTGGGGTCGAGCCCGATCGCCTCGTTGGAGCCGTAGTAGCCGGCGATGAAGCCCCCGCCCTCTGCGCCGAGGCGCTCGATCATCTTGCGCGCGTCGGCCTCGATCGGCTTCGCGTCGCGCGTCTGGAGCGTCTTCTGGATGTCGACCGGGCACCAGAAGGTGACGCGGCCGCCGAACTCGTCGGCCAATTGGTCGACGCCGTAGAGCTGCGGCTGGTCGAATTGGAATAGGTCGATGCCGGCCTCGATCAAGCCCTCCATCGCCTCGTAGATGTAGCCGCAGGAGTGCATGAACACATAGACGCCGGCCTGATGGGCCGTGCGGCACAGCCTCTGGAAGCCGGGCTTGAACATCCTGTGCCAGAGCTCGGGGCGGACCAGGAGCTGCTCCTGCGTGCCCCAGTCCTCGGGGAACATGACGCCGTCCGCGCCGGCCTCGCCCAGGCGACGGATGGCGTGGCCGATCTGCTCCTCGACCATCCCGAGCAGCCGCTCGGTCCTGTCCGGTTCGATGAGGACGTCCACCAGGAAGTTGTCCAGCCGCCGCATCTTGCGGGCGATGTTGAACGGGAAGCCCTGGATGTGGCCGAGCCTGAACATGTCGGGATGGGCGGCGAACGTCTCCCGCGCCCGCTCGTAGCGCTCGGGCAGGTCGTAGTTCGGCAGCTCGATCTCGTCCAGCCGGTCCCAGTCCTCCAGGGCGCCGCCGCATACCTCCCCTTTGCTGAACCCTTCGATGCGGGCCCAGGTGTTGCCCCACTCGTCGGTGCGCTCCCATCGGCCGGGCTTGGCCTCGATCCAGTCCGTCTCGGGATGCGCGGGATCTTCGGAGGGGCCCGCCCCGCAGAAGTCGTTCGGGTAGGGTGCAGGCAGCCCCATGGCAATCCGCTCCGGGTGCGCGAACGTCAATGTCTTGAGCACGATCTCCCGACTCGTCATCTGATCCTCGTGCGGGCGTCACCCGATCAGCAGGTTGCCCCAGGGCCGGGGCAGCGGGCGCCGCTCCAACCGCCGCCGGCGCAGGTCTTCGTATTGATCTTCTCGTCCCGTGTCCTTCAGCCGCTGAAGCATGGCGTCCAGGCTGCAATAGAGGTCCGGCGTGAAGCCGGCCGCCATCTGCAGTTGGAACGGGTCGAGCGAAGCGTCCGATCCCGTGCAGTGCTCGTGCCACCATTCGCTGAGCAGATGGTCCATCTCGGCCACCACGCCCGGCTCCTCGTCCGCCACGTTGTGGACCTGGTTCGGGTCTTCGGTCATGTTGAACAGGTAGAGCGGCTCGTAGGGATAGCAGCCCGAGTGGATGGTGCGGATCATGCGCCATTCGGGGATGCGGACGGCGCGCTGGAAGCTGTAGATGCCGCAGCCGCACACAAGGTACGGCCTGCCTTCGAAGCGTTCGCCGCGCAGGGCCGCCGCAAAGCTCCGTCCGTCCCACCGCTCCGGCGTCGGCATGCTCAGCATCTCGGTGAGCGTCGGGCACAAGTCGAGCTGATAGACGAAGGCGTCGCTGCGCAGACCGCCGTCCGTCACGCCGGGCCAGCGGACGATCAGCGGCAGGTGCGTGACGCCTTCGGTGGCGTTGCCGTGCTCGAAGTACATGCCCAGCTCGCCGATCGCCTCGCCGTGATCGCTGGACAGGATCACGACCGTCTCCTCCTCGACGCCGAGCTGGCCGAGCAGGTCGAGTATCTGTCCGACGGCCCGATCCGCGTAGAGCACAGCGGCGTCGAGGCCGTTCAGGGCCTGCCCGAAGCGGGACAGGTCGCTCAGCTCGTCCGGCATGTTCTTGCAGCGGCTCTTCCAGGTGGGGCCCCACCAATCGTGCGCCGTGCGCGAGCCGTACATGCTCTCGTAGTGGCCGCGGACCGTTTCCTCGTCCGGAAAGTCGGGCAGCGGTTGCTCGGCCATGAGCTCGACCAGTTCGTCCGGGGCCTCGTACGGCGTGTGGACGTCCCAGTAGTGGGCGTGCAGAAACCAGTTGTCCTCGCGGCCGTGCTCTCGCAGCCACTCCAGCACCAGGTCGTTCACCTGGTGCGCGTGCTCGCTGCCTCCCGGCAGCTTGCTGCCGTGATGCTCCGTGAAGCCGGCGACGTACCACCAGGCGACGTGCCTCTGGGCAAAGCCGCTGAAGCTCACGGTGTTCCAGCCTTCGTCCTGGAAGACGCGCATGAGCATACGGCCCTCGCGGTGGTGGCTATGGCCGATGCCGGCGTAACGAAGCTGCGAGGCCGGCCCATCGTGGCAGGTCACGCCGTTGTTGATGCCGAACCGCCCGCTGAAAAGCGCCGCCCGGCTCGGCAGGCAGGGGGCGTCGGACGTGTGGCAGTTGGCAAACAGGAGGGATTCCGCCGCCAGCCTGTCGATGTTGGGCGATGTCTCCCGGCAGTAACCATAGCACCCGAGGTGATCGGGCCGCAGGCAGTCGATGTCGATGTAGAGCACGCGCATGGGCCGCGGCTTCTCCGCGTGGGGGACCTCCGCCCGGGGCATGGAGCAGGCCACTATAAGCAACGGTGTGGGCGGTGTAAAGGAACGGATGGGGGCGAGATCATTGAATTCTGTTGACAATTCACTTCGAATGGCCTAGAATCGAGTCCTTGGTAATTCTGAGTTGGTTCCTATGATCGATCCTACCCCTCCACCTTCGACTCGCTGCCTGCCGCGTTGACGGGGACGGCGAAGCTGCAGGCTATGCCTGAAAGAGCCCTCAAGGAAGTCGCGGCCAAGTATCACCTGAACACCGACCAGGCCGCCGAGATTCTGCGCTTGCTCGACAGCGGTTTCAGCATCCCGTACGTGATGCGCTACCACAAGGAGCTGGCGGCGGGGCTGGAGCCGGACAGCTTCTACGAGCTGATAGAAGAAGAGCGGCGCCTGGACAAGCTGGACACCCGCCGGCGTAAGATCATTAAGAAACTCAAACAGCGCGAAGTCCTCAACGATGAGCTCGAGCAGAAGATGGAACAGGCTCGGGACATGCGGGAGTTGATCGACTACTACGTGCCGTTCCGTCCCCGCAAGCGCTCGCGTTCCCGCCAGGCACTGGCCCAGGGGCTGGACCCACTGGCCAGGGCCGTCTTCTCCCAGGAGGAGTTCATCGCCGACATGGCGGCTGCCGCCGAGCCCTATGTGGAGGCTGAGAAGGGGCTGGCCGGCGTCGATGACGTGCTCGAGGGCGTCTTCCACATCGTCAGCGATTGGGTGGCCGAGGAGAAGTCGCATCGGGACCGCCAGCGCCAGGTCTTCCGCGACGCGGCTGACATCGTTGTCAAGCGGGCCGCCCGATCGCTGCCGGGAAGGCTGGTGCGCGAGTTCCGGTCCTACTTCGATTTCCGGCAGAAGGCGGACCGACTGCATCCCTATCACATGCTGACCATCGTGCGGGGCAAGCGGCTCAAGGCGCTGGACTATCACTTCGAGGCGCCCATGGAGGCGATGACCCGCGCCGCTGTCGAACTCTACGTTGCCGGGGGCGCCAGCCAGTTCGAGCAGATTGAAACGGAGTTGGCCGCGCTCGGTGAGCTGAGCAAAGCCGAGGAGCTGAAGAAGCTCAACAGCACCGAGTTCCTCGTGGCCTGCATCAAGCATAGCCTGGCGACGGTGCTGGCGGACGTGACTGCCAGGGAATTGGAGCGGGAGCTGTGCAAGCGAGCCGAGGCCCTCGCCCTCGACATCATCCGGCGCAACGTCCACAGCATGCTGATGGCCCGGCCTCTTCCCAAGCGGATGCTGGGCATTCACCCCGGCTATCGCACCGGCTGCAAGCTGGCCGCCGTGGATGAACGGGGAAACGTGCTGGCGACAACCACCGTGTATCCGCACCCCCCCCAGAATGAAGTCGAGGCGGCCAGCAAGGAGCTCAGCCGCCTCATTGAGGAACATGGCCTCGAGGTCGTGGCCATCGGCGACGGGACGGGGGCCGAGGAGACCGAGGCCATGATCGCCGGTCTGGTGGCCGAGAAGTTTCCCGACCTGTATTACACCGTCGTCCCGGAGGCGGGGATCGACGCGTATTCGACCAGTCGCGCCGCGCGCAACGAACTGCCGGGCATACGCGCCGAGGAGCGCTGCAGCGTGGCCCTGTGCCGGAGGCTCGTCGACCCTCTGTCCGAGCTGGCAAAGATCAGCCCGCGCGAACTGTGCCCCGGGCCCTACGCAGACGACGTTAACGGCGGCGCCCTGAAGGAGCTGCTGGACCGCGTGCTTGAAGAGTGCGTGTGCAAGGCAGGCGTCGACGTCAACTCGGCCCATTACAGCTTGCTCAGGTACGTCTCCGGCCTGGGTCCGGAGAGGGCACTGGCGATCGTGGAGTACCGCGAAAAGAACGGCCCCTTCACCAGCCGCCAGCAACTGCGCGAAGTGCCCAAGATCGATCAGGCCAGCTACGATCGAGCGGCGGGCTTCCTCAAAGTTGAGGGCTCGGAGAACCCGCTCGATGTCACGCGCATCCATCCGAGACTCTACCCGGTGGCCCAGGCCATCTGTGAACAGCTTGAGGTCCCGCTCGAGGACGTCCGTACCGAAGAGGGCAGGGAACGGATCGCAGCCGGCCGCAGCGAGATCAAGCTGGCCGAACTCGAAAAGCAGTTCGAAGTGCATTACCTGCTGCTCAAGGACATCGTGGCGGAGCTTGTCGACCCCTGGCCGGACCCCCGCCACGGCGAGCAGGGGCCGGTCCTGCGGCAGCAGCGACTCGAGCTCGACCAGCTCGAGCTCGACCAGTGGGTGAATGGGACCGTTCGCAACATCGCCGATTTCGGCGTCTTCGTGGATATCGGGGTCGGCGAGGACGGCTTGATTCATATCAGCCAGCTCGCGGATAAGTACGTCGAGAGCCCTTACGACGTCGTCTGTGTCGGCGACCAGGTCAGGGCCCGAGTGCTCAAAGTGGACACCGATAAGCAGCGCATATCCCTGTCCCTCCGTAAGGAGGGCGGGACCAAGGAGCGTAGCGCCATCCCGCCGCGCAGACGCCGCACGGGCGAGCAACGGGGAAGGGCCGAGCCCGCCGCTGCCGCCGACGTGCCTTCCAAGAGACCCTCAGGCGCGGTGCAAGCTCCCAAGAGCACCATCGGCTGGCAGAGCCGCCGGGTCCAGAAAGCAGTCGTGTCCGACCGCCTTTCCAAAACGCAGCAACGAATGCTCAAGAAGCAGGAGCCTCAGCCCCCCGAGGAGAAGGAAGAGGAGGGCCGCGAGGAAGAAACGCGGACGGACGTGGGCGGACTGCTCGGCAAGCTGGACTTCGCCTCTATCGAACGGCGCGGCAAGCCCAGCGATTAACCAGTTGCCGCCGGCCAGTGCATGTCCTTGAAGCATTCCCTGGAAACCGAGCGGGGGCGTCTTGTACCATCTCCCTGCAGCCGCTCCGCGGTCCGGTCAGGCGGGCGGCCTGGTTTGAAGAGAGCATGGGTTCGGGCACCTGCAATGGTCCGTGCTGCCCGGATCCCCGCCCTCAATCCCTTGCGAGAGGCCGAACATGTACCGGGTTGGTCAGAAGGAAATCGACGCGATAGCCGAAGTTCTGCTGAGCGGAGAGCTGTTCCGCTATCACAAAGGAGGCCAGTGCGAGCGCTTCGAACGGCGCTACGCGAAGTTCCTCGGCGTGAAGCACGTCTGCATGACGTCCAGCGGGACGACCGCTCTGACGGCGGCGCTGGCCGGGTTGGGCGTGGGTCCGGGCGATGAAGTCCTCGTGCCCGCCTGCACGTACATGGCGACGGCGGTCTCCGTGGTCGCGGCCGGCGCGATCCCGGTTGTCGTCGACGTTGACGAGACCATAACGCTCGACCCGCGGGCCGTGGCGGCAGCGATCGGGCCGCAGACCAGGGCCGTCATACCCGTCCACATGTGGGGCCTGCCGTGCGACATGGCTGCCCTCATGCGCGTGGCCAGGAAACACAAGCTTCTGGTGATCGAAGACGCTTGCCAGGGTGTCGGCGGCGCCTACGAGGGCAGGATGCTGGGCTCCATCGGCCATGCGGGCGCGTTCAGCTTCAACTACTACAAGAACATGACGTGCGGCGAGGGCGGCGCCGTGGTCACCAACGACGACCGGGTCGCTCAGCGCGCCAGATGCATGGTGGACTGCTGCAGCTTCTACTGGACGGGCCGCAAGCAGGACATGGTTCCCTTCACCAGCAACGGCTCACGCGCCTCCGAGATCGAAGGCGCGATGCTGAACGTGCAGCTCGACCGGATCGGCCCCATCATACGGGCGCTGCGGCGGCAGAAGGCACGCATTCTCCGCGAGACGGCCGAGACCGGCCTGAAAGCTACGCCGTCCAACAGCCCGGACCACGAGTGCGGCTCACACGTGATGTACACGCTCGCCTCCGAATCACAGGCCGACCGGTTCGCCAGACTGGCCGGCGGGACGGTCTGCGCGAAGACGGGGCGACACATCTACACGGAGTGGGACCCGATCTTCGCCCACCAGGGCGCCCAGCATCC
>CAYUDW010000188.1:3385-6987 GCA_964442595.1 uncultured candidatus Brocadiaceae bacterium | reverse complement strand
CAGGTAGGGGCACGGCGCGCCGTGCCCAGCCGGGAGCAGGAGTAGGAGTAAGAGGAGGGCCGCAGCGCGGGGACCTCAGAGCCGCACCGTCAGCCCCTTCTCCCTCAGGTACTCCTTCAGGTCGGGGATCTTGATCTCGCCGAAGTGGAAGACGCTGGCGGCCAACAGAATCGTAGCGCCCCCCTCGGCAGCGGCCTCGTAGAAGTGCTCCATCTTGCCGGCCCCCCCGCTGGCGATGACGGGCACGCTGACGCGGTCAGCGATTCCCCTGGTGAGCGGGATGTCGTATCCGTCCTTCGTGCCGTCGGTCTGCTTGCTCGTCGGCAGGATGGTGCCCGCGCCGCGGTCCTCGGCGGCCTTTGCGAACTCGAAGGCGTCGACGTGTGTGCGCGTGCGGCCGCCGTCTATGTAGACCTCGTAGCCGCTCGGGGCATCATCAGACAGGTCGGCGTCGATGGCTACGACGACGGTCTCCGAGCCGAACTCGGCGGCTGCCTGCTCGATCAGCTCCGGATCGCGCACGGCGGCACTGCTGATGCTCACCTTGTCCGCCCCCGCGTCCAGGGCGTCCTCGAAGTCACTGAGCGATCGGATGCCCCCGCCCAGCGTTAGCGGAAGGTCGACGGCGTCCGCCACGGTCCCGAACACCTCCAGCATCGTCTGCCGTTCCTCGACGGTGGCAGTGATGTCCAGGAACGCCAGCTCGTCTGCGCCGTCGTCCTGGTAGGCCCGGGCGCATTGCACGGGATCGCCGGCGTCCCGCAGATCGACGAAGTGCACGCCCTTGACGACCCGTCCGTCCTTCATGTCCAGGCACGGCATGATCTTGATGAGCGCGGCCATACAGCGGCCTCCCGTTCGCCTGAGTGATTCTCGTCGGAATCGACGCGTTAACTTACCAGATTCCCGCGCGCGCGCAAGTGATCGGGCGGTGCCTTCGGCCGCTGCGCTGCGGCTGTCGGAGCGGCGGACCCGAAATGGTGCAACGCGGCCCCGCCTGATTGGATGCCACTCGCAGTCCCTTCCCCAACGCGGCAGCCCCTACCGGGCCAGGTACCCGAACTCGTCACCCGCGCGAAACTCGCCGACCACCTTACGGCCGGACCCGTCGATGAAGCGCCGCAGCGCGGCCCGTTCGCGCCGTTCGATGTCCTGCCTGCGCGTCATGGCTTCGGCGCTTCCCGTCACCAGGATCCGATCGGCCGGGACCTCCGCAAGCCGCCGAGCCGCGTCCCGGCTCAGCCGCGCCAGCACGGGCACCAGCTTCAGCATAAGGGCCACGTCGAACGTTTCAGGCCCAAAAGGGGGATCGCCCCAGTCCACCTCCTCCAGGTCCGCCTGCACCGCAACGAGCCGTTCCTGTCCGGTCTGGTTCGCGTAAGCCTTCACGGCCCGCACCGCCCGCTCGTCCTTGTCGGCCGCCACGTAGCGGCGCGTGGCAGAGCCGGCGCCCTCGAACGGATAGGACAGCGGGTGCATGCCGCAGCCCACGTCCAGCAGCGTGACCGGAACGCCCACCAGCTCGAAGAGACCCTCGTAGAACTCTTCGTGGTGCGGCGCGCGCTCCCGCGTCGACGTGTGCACGGAGAGCAGCTCCCTGCGCAGCTCTTCTGAGCGCGGTGAGGCGGCGCCACCCGCCAGCTCGCGCTCGAACTCGGCCACCAGGCGGTCGGCCGTCTCATCCGGCGGATAGTAGCGCCTCAGTTCGTAGTAGATCCGCTTCCGGACGCGCCGGACCACATCCCTGTAGTCACGCCACCGGGTTACGTCCTCCTGCCCGTGCCTGGCCCAAATGCGGGCGGCCAGGTCGGCGTCGGCGGTGAACGCCCGGGCCAGGGCCCGATGCGCGTCCTGCTTGCTGACGCGGTAGCGGGCGCCGATGCGCTCGGCCTCCGTCCGCAGCAGTTCCTCCGGAATCGGGGGCTCCAAAGGCATAGCTAGTCCCCTGCAGGTTCCTCGTGCCACGAGGGGCCGAGCAGGCTGTCCGGGAACCACTCCTGATGGAGCCGGACCACCTCGTCCAGATAGCCAATCAGGGCGTCCTCCTGAAGCAGCCTGCGCGTCCTGTCCATGGTTGCCAGCACCGTCCACAAGTTGTGGCGGCACAGCAGCGCGGTGTCGCGCATGACGCCTTCGCCCTCATCCCGGCAATAGGGGCAGGGGCAGTCGTAGACCTCACCCGGGGCCGGGCGCCCCTCAACGCGCAACGCCCCGTATGGGGTCATATAGGCGCCCTTCTCCGCGTAGTGAAGGAAAGACGAGGAGTCAAACACGTCGCAGCCGAGCGCGACATAGAAGGGCAGCTCCAGCGGGTCGCCCGCGCCGTACAGGTGGATGAGGACCGACTCCGCCAGCATGCTGCGCGCCTGGCTGATCACCTGCCCGGCGAAGCTCAGGTGGTGGTTCCGCGTGAAGAAGGGGACCAGGCTCCCCAGGGCGACGTAGGTGCAGCCCAGCCGGGCCAGCTCTGCCATGGCCCGCTGCCTCAACTGAAGGAAACGCCCCCCCTGCTGCACGCCGATGAGGGTCGAACGCCGGACCAGCGACATCCCCTCCTCCACCCTCTTGAGGGTAACACCGAGCTTGCCTTCCGCGGTGCCCATGCCGTCCGAAGGCGGCGTCACAATGTCGAGCGGGGAGATGATGTCGGCACCGATGTCCTCCTGGAACCGGATGATGCGCCTGTTGCTCAGGTAGAGGGGCCCGCGCAAGGCCTGGAAGGCGCCGCTGTCCGTCACCACCAGCCCGTCGAAGCCGAGGTAGTCCTTCACGCCGCGCTCGGGCAGCGTGCGGCGAAGATCGCGCTGGCGGTACAGGAAATAGGCGTTGACCATCACGGCCCGCACCCCGAACTCCTCTACCATCTCCGCAAGCGAGAGGTAGGGGTTGCCCGGTTCGAACACGGGCAGAAAGAGCGGCGTCGAGATGGCCAGTGCCCCGTCCGATGTCTCTGTGTCATGCATGATGCCAGGGAAGACAATCCGTTCGCGCCTGAGGGATTAGCTGGGGCGGATGCACCGACCGGATCGTGTTCAGCGCCGCCATCCGGACAGCACGCCGGCCAGGCTTTCCAGGCGCGCCGCCGGCCCCGCGCCGAACGCTTCCAGCGTGAAGTCTCGCGCCGTCGCGCCGCTCACGGTGATCGAGAGGCTGAAGTGCTCCGGCGGCAGACATTCCGCCACGTGGTCGGCCCACTCGACCACGCTCACGCCGCCGCTGCCGAAGGTCTCCGCGCAGCCTATCTCCTCCATCTCGGCAGCATCCCGCAGCCGGTAGGCGTCAAAGTGGTAGAGCGTCAGCCGCCCCGCGTATCGCCGCAAGAGGACGAAACTGGGACTGATCACGGCCCGATCGTCGGGCACGCCGAGCCCCCGGGCCAGGCCCTTGACGAAGCAGGTCTTGCCCGATCCCAGAGTCCCTGCCAGGCCGATCACGTCATCGGGCACGCACAGGGCGGCGAAGGCCGCCGCCATCGCCTGAGTCTCGGCCGGGCTCTGCGTTGCCAGGCGGATTTGCACACCGCTTGTCAGCTCAGGTGTTCCCATCCTTCGGCCTTCAGGGGTCGGCGCCGTCCCGCCCCGTTCACCAGGAATGACGCACGC
>CAYUDW010000188.1:0-3285 GCA_964442595.1 uncultured candidatus Brocadiaceae bacterium | reverse complement strand
CCGCGTCCTGAGCCGCCAAGCCGGCCGGTGACGCAGACCGCGTCCCCGGCCCTGGCACCGCTGCGCGAGACGAAGCCGGCCGGCCCGGGCGTTCCCATCGCGGTCACGGTCACGCACAGAGGCCCGGTGCCCGACGCCACGTCCCCGCCGATCAGCGGCGCGGACAGCTCTGCGGCTGCGTCATGGATCGCCCGCACCAGCTCCTCGCAGGGACGGGCATCTGGCCAACTGCCGAAGTTGACGGCGGCCAGGCTGCACAGCGGGCGCGCAGCCACGGCCGCCAGATCGCTGACCGCACGGGCCACGGCTTTACGGCCCACCAGCGCCGCGGCCGTGCCACGCTCGAAGTGCGTGCCCTCAATCGTCATGTCGGTCGTCAGCACGGCCTGCCCGCCCGCCGGAAGGTCCAACAATGCGGCATCGTCTCCGATGCCGACCTTCAGCCATGGATAGGCGGAGCCGGAGGCGAGGGCACGGATGTACTCGATCAGCCTGTGCTCACTCATCCACACCGCCCCTTGCTGCGAGCCAGAGGCGCATGACCGACTCCGCGGCGCGTGCCAGCAGCGGGCGGGCCTCCGCCAGCGCTGCATCAAGCGGCATGGGCCGGTCCAGGATCGGGAACGCGGCGCAGACGCCCTGCTCGTAGATGTGATCGTAGCCCTGGCCGAGGGAACCTGCCAGGGCCACGACGGGGATGCCCTGCTCCCAGGCGGCCGTGGCAACTCCAGCAACCGTCTTGCCAAAGGCGCTCTGCCAGTCCAGCCGCCCCTCCGCCGTGATCACCAGGTCGCTGCCGGCCATCTTCTCGGGCAGACGGACGGCGTCCATCACTGTCTCCACGCCGCTCTGCAGGCGCGCGCCCAAGAAGGCGACCAGCCCCGCGCCCAGTCCGCCCGCCGCCCCGCCGCCCGGGAGGGACAGAACGTCCGCGCCCAGTCGCTCGCGAACCAGGTGCGCCAGGGCGCACAGGCCCTCTTCAAGCTGCTCGGTCTGTTCGGCCGTCGCGCCCTTCTGCGGCGCGTACGTGCGGGCAGCCCCGTCCGGACCCGTCAATGGATTGGTCACGTCGCACGCCACCAGTATCTCCGTATCCTCTATCCTCGGATCGAGTCCGCCCACATCAATGTCGCGGATCTCGGCGAGGGACCCGCCGCAGCAGCGGGCGATCTGTCGGCCTTCGGCGTCGAGGAACTTGACGCCGAGAGCCGCCGCCATCCCGGTTCCTCCGTCCACCGTTGCGCTGCCGCCGATGCCGACGATGATCCGCCGGACGCCATGATCGAGCGCGGCGCGGATCATTTCGCCGGTTCCGCAGGTGGAGGTCAGCATCGGGTTCCTCTCGGCGGACTCCAGCAGTTCCAGCCCGCTGGCCCGTGCCATCTCGATGACGGCCGTCTCGCCATCGCCGCACAGGCCCCAGGTCGACGCGATACTGCGCCCCAGGGGATCGGACACCTCGGCCCGGTGGTAAGTGCCGCCGGTCGCCTCGGCGATGGCCTCGGTGGTACCCTCTCCGCCGTCTGCCATCGGCACGAGCAAGACTTCGGCGGCGGCGGCCGCACGGCGCACGCCCTGCGCGATCGCAGAGGCGGCCTCTACAGAACTCAGCGACTCCTTAAACGAATCCGGCGCTACGGTGACTTTCATGGGCACCACACAGGTCAACAGATACGTGCATTCTAATGGAATCCGGGGCGCTTTTCATCGCACCAAGTGATCCTCAGGCGGATTGAAGCTGCGGATTCGCAAGTCCTAAGGTACTTTCGGACCTGCCCTTACGCCGTCAATGTGGATCGCGGATTGCAGTCCAGGCCATTTTCCCCGTATTTCTTGATTTTCCCCGAAACCGTGGTGTACAAACGCACGCAGAACCAGAGGGATACTCGCGCCGTTCTCGGCCGTTCGTGCGCTTGTCGGTCACCTCTGCGGGGATGCCGGCAAGGGGGAGCTCCAGGAGCCCGACCTACAACGAAGGAGGACGCGCCATGCAGCCGCTTCTCGCAGCGTGGGGTACGACTCAGACGGTGCTGGTGATCATTGCAGTCATCATCCTGATCGTGCTCATTGTGCTGATGGCTTCCAGAAAGCCCGCGCCGGAAGGACCTGCGGTAGGAGCCGGGCCCGAGCAAGAAGACGAAGCTCAGTAGGAGCCGTAAGACGCACCGGAACCGCGGGGTCTCCTTCGGTTCCGGACCTCCCACACTACTCTTGCAAAGCCGTGTTGCCGGACTCTCCCCTTCCCGGCAACACGGCTCAGTTCTTATGCGGATCGCGGGAGGCCATCCATTGCAGGGCCCAACCGCGCAATGAGCGGCCCTGCAGGCCTGTCACTGCGAGGGAACGCACGTTGACGCCCTTCAGGCGCTTACGTTATAATGCCCCGCAGGTAAGCCTGTTCTCTCTCACGTGCCATCTCTGATGTCGCGGCGCGTGGCCTCCAATGGTTATCGCGTCGGCGGCATTGACCACGCCGGAGGTCCTCTCCATGCAGGATGACCTATCCCCAGACCTGCCCGAAGCCGTAGGACAGTACAAGATCGAGCGCAAGATCGGCGAAGGGGGGATGGGGAGCGTCTACCAGGGCAGGCACAGAACGCTCGACACGCCTGTCGCCATAAAAGTGCTGCCCAAGCACATCGACCTGAAAGACCCCGAGTACAGCCAGCGCTTCTCCCGCGAGGCGAAGATCGCCGCGCGCCTGCGACACCCCAACATGGTCCAGGTCCACGACTACGGCGTTGAGGGCGGCTACTACTACCTGGTCATGGACTACGTGGAGGGGCCCACCTGCAACGAGGAGGTGCAGCGCCTGGGCAGGATGGACTGGCGCAAGGCCGTCGACATCGCCCGCCAGGTCACAGAGGGGCTCGAGTACGCCGCCGACAAGGGGATCATCCACCGCGACGTCACACCGGGCAACATCATCATGGACGTGGACGGCACGGCCCGAATCACGGACCTTGGCCTGGCCAAGGAGATGACCGCCGACGCCACGGGACTGACCCGCAGCGGCGCCAGCCTCGGCACTCCTTACTACATGAGCCCCGAGCAGATCAACAGCGCCCGCGACGTCGACTTTCGCACGGACATCTACTCGCTCGGCGCCACCCTCTACCACATGGTTTGCGGACAGGTCCCCTACACGGGCACAACGTTTGAGGTCATGACCAAGCAGGTGCGCGAACCCCTGCCCTCCCCCAAGGAGCACGTCCCCGACCTGCCCGACGACTTGTGCGACGTTATGCGCAAGATGATGGCCAAGGACCCCAACAATCGGTACGA
>CAYUDW010000187.1:2499-7027 GCA_964442595.1 uncultured candidatus Brocadiaceae bacterium | reverse complement strand
ACCGAAAGGGAGTCACCAACCATGCTGCCGGAACTGCCTGAAGGCGATGGAATTGCGGCGAAGTACCCCGGAGACCGGGGCATCGAAGAAGACCCGCGG
Organism: uncultured candidatus Brocadiaceae bacterium; assembly: GCA_964442595.1. Taxonomy (GTDB): domain Bacteria; phylum Planctomycetota; class Brocadiia; order SM23-32; family SM23-32; genus DAOVRD01. The sequence goes on along the minus strand of CAYUDW010000187.1, from coordinate 6,928 downwards.
GTCGTTTTCGCTGACGGCTTCGAAGAGATCGAAGGCACGCGGATGGCCGCGGTGGGCCAGGAACAGAAGGGGAACAGGTGGGACAGCTCCGCCGGCACGGTCACTATCGTGCAGGAGCCGGAGAAGGTCCACACGGGCAGCAAGGCCGTGCAGATGACGTACGAGGTGCCGAGCAGCCACAACGCGGTCAAGCAGTTCAAGGACGGGTTCGACACCCTCCACGTGCGCTACTACATGAAGTATCACCCGGAGTTCCCGGGCTGCCATCACACCGGCATGTGCATACTGGCGGGCGCCCCGGGCGTGACGCTCGCAATGGGAAGCGCCACGGGCGTGGTCCCGGACGGACGCAGTCACTACGTTGCGTTGCTGGACACGCTGCCGCCCAGGAGGCGCTCGACGACCCCTCCGCCGGGCAACATTGACGTCTACTGCTACCACATGGATCAGGCGCGCAAATGGGGCGATCTGCTCTTCCCCACCGGGGAGGTGATGCCCTCTGAGAATAGCTGGCTCTTTGCAGAGAACTTCGTCCCCCGGCCCAACGTGAATGCGGAGCGGGGCCGTTGGTACTGCTACGAGCTCATGGTCCAGGCCAACACGCCGGGCAAGCGCGACGGCCGCGTCGCCTTCTGGGTGGACGGCAAGCTGGCGGGCGACTTTCCCAACCTCCGCTTCCGCACCGACGAGGCGCTCAAGCCGAACCACGTCATCATCGTCGGGCACTCCAGCCGGGTCCAGCCCAACCAGACCCTCTGGTACGACGACGTAGTCGCGGCCACCTCCTACATCGGGCCCCGGGCGCCGGCCGAGGGCGAATGAGCGCATTGGCGAGCCCGACGCGGCGGGCCGCCACGCCAGGAAGGCAGGGCGCCGATGATGGCGCACGAGAGCCGGCACTTGGCAACCATCCGCAGTCACCCCCGGGCGCTGGTGGCCTACGGGCGCGTCCGGGCCGTCCTGGACGGGCGGGCGCCGGACCGAGTGCCGTTCTTCGACAACTACTGGCCGCAGTTCCGTACGCGCTACCTGGCCGAGCGCGGCCTGCCACCGGACACCGACCTGCGTGAACGGTTCGATCACGACTTCGTGCTCATGGCGCCGGTGATGGGGCCCTGGCCGAGCCGAGCCGCCGTGCTGGGCCACGACAGCCGGGGGCACGTGCTCAGGCGGGATGACTTTGGGCTCGTCACGGCCGACCTCTCCGGCGCGATGACGATGTCCGTCCACCTCGAGTGCGCGATCAAGGAGCGCCGGGACCTGGACCGCCTGCCGTTCGAGGACCCAGCGGCCGAAGATCGCACGGCACTGATCGCACGCGAACTGCCGAAGACGTGCACGCGTTACTGCCCGGTCTTCAAGCTCGGGGGGCCGTTCAGCCGCACGTGGCGCCTGCGCGGGCTCCAGCAATTCCTCGAAGACCTTGCCGGTGACGAGCCGTTCGCCCGGGAAATGGTCGAGCGCATTACCGACCACCTGATAGCGGTGGGGCGCGCCGCCCTGGAGCGGACGGACTTCCCCCGGGTCCAGCTTCACGTGGCGGACGACTTCGCGGCTCGCCAGGCGCCCCTGCTCTCCCCGGCCACGTACGAGCGGGTGTTGCTCCCCAACCTGAAGCGGCTGGTGGCCGAGTTCCACGCGCTGGGTTTCAAGGTGAGCTACGAGAGTGAGGGGAACACGTGGCCCATGCTCGATCTGCTCGATGAGGCCGGCGTCGATGGGCTGGCCTACATGGAGCCGCGGGCCGGCATGAGGATAGAGCGGGTCCGCGAGCGATTCGGCGACCGTTTCTTCTTCCTGGGGAACGTCTGCAACGTGCAGGTGCTGCCCAGCGGCGACCGGGGCCGCATTGCCCGCGATGTCCACCGCGTCCTGTCGAGCGCCGTGGCAGGAGGCTACATGGGCCTGTCCGCACACTCGATAGGAACCGACGTGAGCCCCGATGCCTACGAGTACTTCTGGGGATTGATGGACCGGTTCGCTCGCTATCCGCTCGATCTCGACGCCCTGGCCGCAGCCGGCGCAGATCCACGGGCGGGATGTTGATGAGCCGATGCCCAACCGTTATCCTCCGTCGTGTGCAGTGCCGGCGGGTCGGCGCACGGCGGCCAGGACGCAATGAGGAGACACATGCGAATCGGAGACTTCCACGCAGCACTGGCGATCAAGAGGACCATCGACGTGGTCCCGCGCGAGGAGTACCTGGACTACATGACCTTCGGGGGCCTGATACCGCCGCTGTTCACGGAGATCTTCGGTCCCTTGCCCGGGCTGCGCGAGGAGTGGGCCGAACAGGGGGCCCGGCCCGATGAGCTGGACTTCTCGGCCTTCCCCTACCGCCGCGCCGTGGACGGCTGGGTGGCCGTGAACACCCGATGGATGGGGGGATGCCGCGAGGAGATACTTGAGGAGACCGACGAGTACGTCATCGCCCGCGACCGCATGGGGCGCCGGGTGAAGCTTTACCACCGGGCCGCCTCTCTCCCGTTGCCGCTGGAGTATCCGGTCGCGAACATGGAGGACTGGCTGCGCCTCAAACCGCACTACACGTTTTCCGAAGAGCGGTTCGGACGCGACTGGGAGGCGCGCGCGCACCAGCACCGCCGGGCGGACCGCGTGGTGAGCGTGTCCATTCCCGGCGGCTTCTCCGAGCCGCGCCAGTTGATGGGCGACGCGCAGCTCTGCCTTGCCTATTACGAGCAATCGGAACTGGTGCACGATATGCTCGATACGTTCGCGGACACGGCGTGCCGCGTGCTCGACCGCGTTTCGGCGGCCGTGCAGGTGGACCAGCTCGCCGTGGGCGAGGACATGGCGGGCAAGAGCGGCCCCCTGGCCGGCCCCCGGCAGGTGGAGGAGTTCATCGCGCCCTACTACGCACGCGTGTGGGACATGCTGCGGGACCGCGGTGCCCGGCTGTTCGACCAGGACTCCGACGGCAACATTAACGCCATTATCCCTGCGCTGCTGGAGGGCGGCATCAACTTCATGCACCCGCTCGAACCGGCCGCCGGGATGGACATCGTCCGTCTCCGTCGCACGTACGGCACGAAGCTGGCCATGATGGGCGGCATCGACAAACACGTGCTGCGCAGAAGCCAAGACGAGATCGTGGCGGAACTGGAATACAAGATCCCGCCCATGGTGCGCACCGGCGCGTGCATACTCGCCCTGGACCATCGCATCCCGAACGGCACGCCACTGGAGAACTACCGCTTCTACGTGCGGAAGGCCTGGGAAATCATGGACCGCGAGTGGGCGGCCGTGCGGGACTCTCACTGAAACTATCAGTGGCGCTCCAACACCGGACTTGCGGGTAGGCCCCTTCGTAGCCGTGAAGTAAGGGCACGGCGCGCCGTGCCCCTACGGAAGCGGATCGCGTTTGCCGGCATGAGGGACGCGCAATGAGCACGCGGCAAGTCCACAAACCGGCGTCGACCTGACAACCGCCAGGTCCAATGCTGAGGTCCGGCCGGGCCGGCTATTCCACCTGAGGCATGAGGAATCGACGATGCGGAGCGGAGGGGCTCAAGACAGCGGCGAAGCCGGCGCCCGCTTCGACGGTCCGCTGCCGGAGATCACCACGCTGGGGCTGATGGCCTTCGACCCGATCTACGCCCAGGAGGTGCACGTGAACCGTGCGGCCGAGATGCTGCACGTGGTCGCGGGTTCGCTGAGCGTGGATATGCCGGGCGGGGTGGTGCGGGCCGGCGCCGGCGACACGCTTCTGGTCCCCTCGGGCACGCCGCATCGCGACGAGTTCGACCTGGATGAGGGCCTGGAAGTGTTCTACTGCGCCTTCCGTTGGACGTGGGAGGAGGAGTACTTCCGCTCGGTGCCGCCGCAGGCGCTCGAAAGCCTGTCCCCGGCCTGCAAGACTCAGCTCACAGCGCTGAGCGACCTGCTTCGCTCCGATCTGGCCCGGGGTGAGGCCATCGACCAACTGCTCGCCCGTTCCCGGGTACACACGGCGCTCCTGCTGATCCTGCGCGACCTGACGACGGCGCCGGATGATGGGGGGGCGGAACCGGGCGCGGCGTACGGGGAGAAGCGCCGGCACGAACTGATGAGCCGGGCCCGGCAGTACGTGCAGCAGCGCTACGCCGAGCCGGTGTCGCTGGACGAGATTGCCGAAGCGCTGCACGTCAGCGGGTACTACCTCTCGCACGTCTTTAGCGCCGAGAGCGACTTCACACTGTTCTCCTACCTGACCAACGTGCGAATGGAGCAGGCACGGTCCCTGCTGCTGGCAGGTGAGATGAACGTATCGCAGGTCGCCCGTGCCGTGGGATACCGAAGCCCGAACTACTTCGCCAAGGTCTTCCGGAAGCACTTCGGGTGTTCGCCGAGCGAGTTCGTCGCGTCTCACCGCCCTCCGACGTAGATTCAGCAAGATCCTACCCGAGATAGCAAGACCCGCCTCTTGCCC
>CAYUDW010000187.1:0-2399 GCA_964442595.1 uncultured candidatus Brocadiaceae bacterium | reverse complement strand
GGATGGCGACCACACCGGTCGGGATTCAGCTCTACACGGTGCGTGAAGACTGCGAGAAGGATTTCGTGGGAACCCTCGAGGCCCTTGCCGAGATGGGCTACGACGGGGTGGAGTTCGCGTGGAACTACGGCGGCATGTCTCCGTCGGAGCTGGCCGCGTTCCTGAAGGAGGTGGGGCTGCGCGCCTGCGGGCTCCACGCGCCGAAGGACCAGGCGGCCGATGCGGACAGCGAGGCCTACACCTATGCCGGGGGAATCGGCTGCCCCTACGTGAGCACGAGCCTGGCGGGCGAAGTGGCGAAGGACTGGCCGGCGGCGATCGAGCTGGTCCAACGCGCCGGACGCGCCGCCGCGCAGCAGGGACTGCAGTTCACCTACCACAACCACGCGCAGGAGTTTCAGCAGTTCGACGGCCAGTACGCCCTGGACATGCTGTACGCCCAAACCGATCCGGAGCAGGTGAAGGCCGAACTTGACACCTACTGGATCGCCAGGGGAGGTCTGGACCCGGTGGCCTACGTCCGGAAGTACGCCGGCCGCGTGCCCCAGCTTCACCTGAAGGACATCGGGCCGAACGAGGAGTTCATGGAGATCGGCGCCGGCGTGCTCGACCTGGACGCCGTGCTGGCCGCCGCCCGCGACGCAGGCTCTCAGTGGATCATCTACGAGCAGGACCGGTGCGCCCGCCCGGCCCTGGAGAGCGCCCGCATCAGCATCACGAACCTGCGCGAGGCCCTCGGCTGAGCGGGGCCTTGCCCGCGTGAAAGGAGCCGTGCGCGGTGAAGTACTCCATGATGGCCTACACCATGACGCGTCAGAAGGAGCATTTTGACTTCGACGAGATGCTCCGGCTGACCGTGGAACTGGGCCTGGCCGGGATCGATTTCTTCGGCATGTGCGGCCTGGCGGCGGAGGAGCTTCGGGCCCGAGTCGACGATCTGGGCATCCCCGTCGTGTGCTACATCTTCAGCGCGAACCTGGGTGCGGCCGACGGGGCGCAGCGCGCGCAGGCCCTGGAGGTGACGAAGCAGCAGGTGGCGGAGGCGGTAGCGCTGGCGGCGCCGCGGGTCATGGTCACGACGCCCGGCACGGAGGGGGTGGATCGAGCCGAGAGCCGCAGGCGCTGGATCGGCGGCTTCCAGGCGGCCCTGCCGATCATGGAAGAGGCCGGCGTGACGCTGACCATCGAGAACTTCCCCGGCGCGTTCAGCCCGTTCGTGGTGGCCGATGACGTGCTGGAAGCCATCCGCGAGGTGCCCGGCCTGAAGCTCACGTTCGATAACGGCAATGCCGCTTCGGGCGAGGCCCCCGGCGCGTCCTTCGCGCGCTGCGCCGAGCACGTGGTGCACGCCCATTTCAAGGACTGGACCATCGCCGACGAGCCGGCCCCGGACCGTCGCCTCATGCTCGACGGTCGCTACTACAAGGCGGCGCTGATCGGCGAAGGCGACATCGATCAGGCCGGCACGTTGGCCGCCATGAAGCGGGCGGGTTACGATGGCTGCATCAACATCGAATACGAGGCCAATGATTACGCGCCCGTCGACGCCGTGCGGCGCGCGGTCGAGTACCTGCGCGACCTGGAGGCGACGCTCTGATTCGGGCCGCGCTCGCCTGCTACGTCGCCGCTGAGGTCGGCCAGGCCAGCGAGGACCTTTGACCCGAGAGGAATCGGAAGATGCAGATCGGATGGGCTCAATGTGACGTCACCCCGGACCGGCCCACCTGCCTGAGGGGGCAGTTCTACGTGCGCGTTGCGCGCGCCGCAAAGGACCCGATCACGGCCACGGTTCTAGCCGTCGAGGGCGCCGCCCCGGACGGCTCGCCGGACTGTGCCATCATCGTCTCCTGCGACCGCGTCAGCGTGCCGGCTTCGCTCCAGGAAATGGTTCGCGAGCGCGTGAAGGCGCAGTTGCCCGACCTGGACGTGCGCAAGCTGTTCCTGAACGCAACGCACACGCACGACGCTCCCGAGGTGCAGGAGGGCTTCTATCCGCCCCAGGGGCCAGAGGTCATGACGGGGAGCGAATACGCCGAGTTCTTCGCCGCGCGCGTGGCGGACGCCGTCGTGCGGGCGTGGGAGGGCCGCCGGCCCGCCGGCGTCAGCCGCGCCTTCGGCCACGCCGTCGTCGGGCACAATCGCCGCGCCGTCTACCTGGGCGGCATGGCCCGCATGTACGGCAAGACGGCCGTGGACGACTTCTCCCACATCGAAGGCTACCAGGATCACAGCGTCGACATGCTTTTCACGTGGGATTCCGACGGCACCCTGACCGGCATAGTCGTCAACCTGGCCTGCCCGTCTCAGGTGGAAGAGAACCTGTTCGAGGTGTCGGCCGACTTCTGGCACGAAGTGCGCATCGAGCTGCGCCGGCGCTACGGCGAGGGGCTGTTCGTGCT
>CAYUDW010000186.1:2289-7153 GCA_964442595.1 uncultured candidatus Brocadiaceae bacterium | reverse complement strand
GATGTCGTGAGGAAGTGGCGCCCGGCTTCGCCATCAGGCCAGTTTCGAGTCCAGAAGTTGGCGCACCAACTTCGGGTTCGCCTTACCCCGCGAGGCGCGCATGGCCTGGCCGACGAGAAAGCCGATCGCCTGTTTCCTGCCCTTGCGGAAATCCTCGACGGCGGCGGGATTCGCCCCGAGGACCTGATCCACGATCGCCTCAAGCTCCGCGCTGTCGGTCACCTGCTTCAGACCGTGTTGCTCCACGAGCTGTTCGGGCGTTTGGTCGCTCTCAAACAGCAGCGCGAGCACCTGCTTCGCGACATTCATGGTGATTTCGTCGCCCTCAACCAGCGCCAGGAGGCCTGCGAGCCGCTCTGGCGTGACGGGCGTATCAGCCGGTGACTGGCCCCGCTCCTCGAGGGCGGGAAGCACCTGGTTCGCAACCCACTGGGCGGCGGTGCGCGCTGAGGCGCAGGCCTCCGCGACGGTCTCGAAATACTCCGCCACCTCGCGCTCCGCAGTCATGGACGCCGCTTCCTGTCGCGTGAGTCCGTGTTGAGCCACGAAGCGCTTACGCCTCTGGGTGGGCATCTCGGGCAGGCGCGAGCGCAGTTCGGCCAGCCACTGCTCCGATACGACGACCTCGGGCACAGACGGATCGGGCACGCATGGCCCCGAGAACTTGCCGCGCATGGGGGTGGTCAAACCTCTGTCGGGATCCCACAGCCGGGTGTGCAGCACGACGGCCTCGCCTGCGCTGAGGCGTTCGGTCTGGCGTTTGACCTCGTGGACGATGGCGTCGCCAACGTGCCGGATGGAGTTCATGTTCTTGACTTCCACCTTCGTACTGAGCTCGTCGCTGCCGCGCGGGCGAAGGGATACGTTCGCGTCCGCGCGCAACGTGCCCCGCTCCATGCTGCATTCGGCGGCGCCGGCATAGCGGATCTGTGTGATCAGGGCCTTTAGGAACTCCGTCGCGTCGTAAGGGCTACGCATTTCGGGTTCGGTCACGATCTCGGCCAACGGCGCACCAGCGCGGTTGAAGTCAACGAGGCTGATCGGCGTGCGCCCTTCGACCTCGTGCGTAAGCTTAGCAACGTCTTCTTCCATGTGGATCTCCCGGATGCGGAGTCTCTTCGGCCGACCGTCCTCATCCGGGATGTCGAGCCACCCGTTTCTGGCCAGAGGCTTGTGGAACTGCGAGAGCTGAAAGCCCTTCGGAAGGTCCGGGTAGTAGTAGACCTTCTGGTCGAAGGCGCTGCGGGGCTGGATCTCGCAGTTCAGCGCCAGGCATGTGAGCACGGCCTTCTCGAGCGATTCCTGGCCGAGCCTGGCCATAGCCCCCGGCAGCCACAGGCAAACGGGGCAGATGTTCCGGTTGGGCAGGTCGCCCGGGCGGTTCGGGCAGTCGCAGAACATTTTAGTCGCACAGCTAAGCTGGACGTGTATCTCCAGGCCGATGACGGCTTCGTAGTCCATCGGCGATTCCCCGTGCTAAGGCTCCAGGAGCGCCAGCCGCGCACCCATGGCCAGCAACTGGACGTCGGCCAGGTGCCGTCCGACCAGCTGCAGGCCCAGTTCGAAGTCCCCATTGCCAGCTATGCCCGGCAGGCTCAGCGCCGGCTGTCCCGTCACGTTGGCCGGCAAGGAGAGCGCGAAAGCGTCGTAGGTAGCCTGGATCGTGGTCGCTGCGGCCGCCTCCAGGCCCGCCCGCCGTGTGGGGCTGACGAGAACGTCCACCTTCTCAAACAAGGCCTCCGTCTTTCCCACCAGCCGCCTGCGCAACCGGCACGCATTCTCGAACGCCGCATAGTTCTCGAACTGGAAGTAGGCCCCCTGGAACAGGTAGGCCTTCACCAGCGTGCCGAAGGACTCGGCGCGCGACTTCAGGTACATCTCATTCCAGTTCTCGGCGCTTGCCGTGCGATGACCGTAGCGAACGCCGTCGTACTTGCCGGCGCTTGAGGATGCCTCGGTGGCCCCGATGACGTTGTGGACGGTCCGGAACAGATGGAAGTCAGGAAGGCCGACTTCCTCTATGCGTATGCCAGCCGACTCCAAACGCAGGAGCGCCGCCCGAAAGGCATCGCCTTCGGCGGGCTCCAGCGCGTCCAAGCACTCGCCGATCACCCCGGCCACTGCCAGGCTGCTCGTCCCCCGGCGAACCTGGCTGAAATCCGGCACGCCTTCTTGCAGCATGGAAGGATCGCGCTCGTCGCCGCCGGCCAGCGCCGCCATCACCCCGGCTGCATCGTCGAGGCTCTTGGCCACGACGCCGTAGCATTCCATCGAGGGCGCGAGACCAATCAGCCCGATGCGAGGCACAATGCCCCAGCTCGGTTTGAACCCGAATGCCCCGGCCTCCAGGGCGGCGTGCCGGGCCTCCCCCATTGTGTCCGTGACCAGGGCGACGTCGCACAGGTTCTCGGCAACGGCACTGGCCGTGGTATCGCCGACGAGGCCGAGACCCAATTCCGCCATGCGGCTGCTTCCGACGACGTTTGCCGCGGCGGCCCTGAGCCGTTCCACAGCGGCCGCGTCCTCCAGCGCCACGAAGCCTTCGAGGGCCAGAGAACCTGCCTCCGTAGGCCATCCGCGGACGGACATGTTCGGCTGGACGAGCACGGACTTGCCGGCAAGTCGCCCCGATCCGGGGGCAGCGTTGCCAGGCTCGATATGTGAGAAAAGCCCCGGCGAAGGTCGCTCCAACGTCTTACTCCAGGATACTTGCGACTTTGAGGTAGTCGCCCTTGCGCGTCGGCGCGTTCTTCAGCAGTTCGCCGTTCTCAGCAAGGGAGGATGTTCTCGGCTCGGCTCCGAGCCTGGTGCGGTTGGATGCCGGCACGATCGAGTAGAGAGGTTCCTCGTCTGCGGCGCGTTCGTTGGCCGCTGCCGCAAGGTCAGCCGCCGCCTGCACGGCAGAGGCCACGGCGGAACGCTCATCCTCGTTGATGCCGATGCGCGAGACCCATGACAGCGAATCAAGCATCTCGGCCTTCTGCTCCGCGTCAGCCAACGGGCGCGCTCCCTCGAGGCCCAGCAGGCCGGCCTCTGCGAGCTGCGCTTTGGCAACGGGCGACGGCGCCCCGGTCAGGGGGCAGTACGCGCTGCGGTTCTTCGGGAACGCTATGACCTCCCGGATGGACGAGGCCCCGAGGATCATGGCGACCACGCGGTCCATGCCGAGTGCGATCCCCCCATGAGGAGGCGCGCCGTACTTCAGGGCCTCCAGGAGGAAGCCGAACTTCTCCTCCACCTCGCGTTGCGGAATGCCGAGCGCCCGAAATACCTTGCGCTGCACACGGGCGTCGTGAATGCGGATACTGCCGCCGCCGAGTTCTTCGCCATTGACGACCAGGTCGTAGGCGCGCGAACGTAGTGAAAGCAGAACCTGCCGGTCGGCGGGATCGAAGTCCGTGCGCTCCGGCGCCGTAAACGGGTGGTGGCTGGACGTAATGCCGTCCTCGGTGGCCTCGAAAAGCGGGAAGTCCGTCACCCAAACCGGGCAGTAGCGGTCCCTTGGGATCAGGGCCAGGCGCTCTGCCAGATGCAGACGGAGCTGCCCGAGCGCCGAGACCACCACTGCGTGGGACGGGTCCGCGATCATCAGGAGAACGTCGCCGTCTTCGGCTCCAAAGCGCTCCAGGACGCCGCGTTGCTCCTCGGCGCTGAAGAACTGGACGATGTTCGACTCCAGCCTGCCACCGGCCACGCGCATCCAGGTCATTCCCTTGGCGCCGAAGCTCGGCACGATCTGCTTGGCATACTCATTCTGAAGGACGTTCTTGCTGAGCGCGCGCGACTGCCCCTTGACGTTGATGCCCTTGATGTGTCCCCCACGTGCCAGAACCTGCCGGAAGATCGAATAGCCGGTCTGGCCGAGGATGTCTGTGGCCTCGATGAAGCGCAGCCCAAACCGGAGGTCAGGCCGGTCGGTGCCTGTGGTATCCATCGCTTCCTGATAGGCCATGCGGGGGAAGGGCCGTGGCAGGTCAATGCCGCCGACCGCGAACATCCTGGTCAGGAGTTCTTCGACCAGCTCGTATATGAACTCCTCGTCAATAAACGAGGCCTCCAGGTCAAGCTGCGTGAACTCCGGCTGCCGGTTCGGGCGCAAATCCTCATCGCGGTAGCACTTGACGATCTGGAAGTAACGTTCCAGCCCGCTGACCATAAGGAGCTGCTTGAACAACTGCGGCGACTGCGGAAGAGCATAGAACTGCCCGGGGTAAAGGCGGCTGGGGACCAGGTAGTCCCGCGCACCCTCGGGCGTGCTCTTGGTCAGCACGGGCGTTTCGATCTCGATGAAGCCGCGCTCACTAAGCCCATCGCGCGTGCACTTCATGATCCTGTGGCGCTTGATGAGGTTGTCCTGCATTGAGGGACGCCGCAGGTCGAGGTAGCGGTGCCGAAGCCTCAGATTCTCATCCACCGCACCGGTGCCCTGCACGCTGGCGCCCGCTACCATGGCCTTCTCGGATATCGGAAAGGGCAGGGCCTCGGACTGGCTCAGCACTGTGAGAGCCGTTGCCACAATCTCAACCTGACCTGTCTCCAGGGCCGGGTTCTCCGTCCCCTGAGCGCGCTTGACGACGCGGCCGCTGACCGCGACGCAGTATTCTTCCTTCAGAGCGGCGGCGTGCTCATAAACGTCCGGCGCCACATCGGGGCCGAAAACAACCTGGACGATGCCACTGCGGTCCCGCAGGTGAGCGAAAAGCAATCCGCCGTGGTCCCGCAGCGCGTCCACCCAGCCGACGACGTGGACGTCTTCGCGTGCGTCGGCCAATCGCAGCTCACCGCAGGGCGATCGCTTCCGAGAAGCCACGGCGGGCTCTTCCGGTTCGTTTGGCATTGGAGGTCCAGCCGCTGCGTGATGGGG
>CAYUDW010000186.1:0-2189 GCA_964442595.1 uncultured candidatus Brocadiaceae bacterium | reverse complement strand
GCGCCCCTTTGAAAAGGCCGGTTGCCCCTCGTATGATCGGCGGGCAATAGGAGACAACGGGAGTACCACTGACGGAGGAACCCATCATCGCCCGATTCCGGCAGCAGGTATCCGCTCTCTGGAGCGAAGGAGGAATAGACGATGGAGCAGTTTGACGGCCTCGGCATGGACCTGGGGAATCTCGCCCGTCTGTCGAGGGCAAAGACCCGTTCCATCAGCGCTGAGAACCCCACGGGTGAGAAGGGCCGTGGAGGCATGGCCAGCGACGGCCCTGGGGCGCACGCCGCTCGCGACCTCGGGCCGGGCTGGAAGATGTCTCCGTGCGTCCGGATCGAGCCGGGCGAGACCTACACGCTCGCGGACATTACAGGCCCCGGGGCCATCCAGTCCATGTGGCTTAGCGGCGACGTGGCCCTGAAAGGTCCGCTGGCCCGGTTTTTCATCCTCCGCATCTACTGGGACGACCAGGACCGTCCGTCGGTGGAGTGCCCCAGCGCCGATTTCTTCGCCTCCGGCTGGGGCCAGTTCGCCCAGATCAACTCCCTGCCCGTCGCGGTGAACCCGCACCGCGGCTACAACAGCTTCTGGCAGATGCCATTCAGAAAGCGGTGCCGCATAACGCTCGAGAACCGCCATCACGAGGCCATGACGCACTTCTACCAGATCAACTACACGCTCACGGACATCCCTGAGGGCATGGGGTACTTCCATGCGCAGTTCCGCCGGACGAACCCACTTCCTTACAAGGAGCCGTACACGATTGTCGACGGCATTCGGGGCGCCGGCCATTACGTGGGCACGGCGCTGGCCTGGGGAGTGAACAACAACGGCTGGTGGGGAGAGGGCGAGATCAAGTTCTACCTCGACGGCGACTCGGACTTCCCCACAATCTGCGGCACAGGGACGGAAGACTACTTCGGCGGTGCCTATGATTGGGATGTTGGTGGGCAATACGTGACCTACTCAACGCCTTTTCTGGGGATGCATCAGGTCATCCGGCCTGACGGCGCGTATAGGTCCCAACAGCGTTTCTCGATGTACCGCTGGCACATCATGGACCCTGTCCGTTTCGAGAAGGACCTGCGGGTGACGATTCAGGCCTTGGGATGGCGCGATGGCGGGCGCTACTTGCCTTTACAGGACGACATTGCGTCGGTAGCCTACTGGTATCAGACGTTGCCTACCGCACCATTCCCCCCGCTGCCGGACAGGGACTACCTGGAGATCATATGACCCCGTCGTAACGCGGGCTCGCCGTCAGCGCCGACGGCCATCGGAGCCGGACGGAGCCTGATCGCCCTTCCTAACGGGGCGGTTCTTCCTCACCTGTCCTCCCGAGCTCATCCAGGAATCGCTCAATCGCCAACGGAGCGCTGCCTTCGTAATGGTTGTTGACGTTGACGATGGTGCGGGCGCCCTCACGCGCATTGGACCGGGTGATCGCGGCCGCGGCGCGAGCGGCCCCTCGGCAGCCATGCATGCGCCGCGTCGCTTCCTGAGACGCCCCTCGGCAGTCTTGTGCTCTGTAACTTGTTTCTGGTTTACCACTTCTGTGACATCGGGCATCTAACTCCCAGACGGCATGCGGCTTGCTCTCTTACTCCGGATGGACGCTACTGAAGGGGTTGGTCCCGGTTGGAGCCGGAGCCAGGGCCTCCACGGTCGCATGTGCGTTCGCCGAATCCTTGGAGTGGGAGGATCACAATGAGACGCTCATCCTGGTTGCTCGCGGGGGTCCTACTATGCCTGTTGGCCATGCCCGTGCTGGCTCTGAAAGCTCCGCAGGACCTCATGGCAGAAGCCACATGGGACAACGTGTATTTCACCTGGGATCCGGTTAAGGGTGCGGACCACTATTCTGTCGAGATCTGGGCAACCGTCACGTTCTCGCCCGATGGCCTCTCCCTCGCTGTAGCTGACGTCGAGCTCAGCTATGCCACCGCCCGTCGAGGTCACGGCGGGCACATAGCTGACCCGTACCTGACGGTGCCCACCTACGCGTTGCTGGGGGACATCGCCGATCAGCTGGGGGTGCCCGTTGACCTCATAGTGATGGTCGACGGCATGGCCCAAGTAGAGGCGCGCAATCCGGGCAACGGACACGGGAAAAAGAAGCTCTCTGAGCCGGCCTATTTCAGCTGGCCTTCGGATTCGCCCGTTGTAGGTTGACAAGACATACGGGGGCCGGC
>CAYUDW010000185.1:0-7199 GCA_964442595.1 uncultured candidatus Brocadiaceae bacterium | reverse complement strand
AAGATCACGACCGATGCCGGGCTGCGCGCCTATCGCGAGTTGGATCAGCGCTTGAGACTGACCCAGGCGGCCGCATGGAAGCTGGTGGATGCTCGCACGGGCATCTGGGAAATCGGGGGCAAGGGGAAGACGCGCCGGCCCCCAGGCGGAACAGCGCGTTCTTACTCAGTCCACCTGGACCAAGGGTAGCCCGGCCCAGCGGGCCGGCCGTCATCCTGAGACACCGTGAGTAGTGTGCAACTGGAGTGCCAAACACAGACATGCAGCAGGGAGACCCCGAATGGTCGATCGGACGGCCGTGGACGACGCCGTCAACCATCCGGTGCACTACACCAGCCTCCCTTCCGGGGTAGAGTGCATCGAGGGCTGCGGAAGTGATTGACCATGACCGAGCTCGTGATAGAATCGTCGAGAATGCCCACGGTGGTCGCGGGCATGAGCCTATCTGGGAAATCGGGATTCAATCAAGGCGGAGGAAGCTATGGCCAGTCCACCGACGGAAACGGGAGACCTGCGTGCAGGCGCGGCCGTGCAGAGCTTAATGACTGATAAGCCGAGCGTGGCCGTGCATGACCCGCTGTGCACCAAGGCGGTGGTATTGGACAACGGCAGCACCAGGATCGCCGTTGTTGCCACCGACTTGGGAGACGCATCAGATGAGCTCGTTGCCGACGTGCGCCGGCTCGTGCAGCAGCAGGTGTCGATCCCGCCGGGCAACGTGCTGATCAATGCGTCCCACAACCATCGCACCCAGGGCCAGGCAGCCGAAGATGCTGCCGAGCGCATTGCTCAGGCCGTGAGCCGGGCGGCTGACAGCATGGTGCCGGTGAAGATCGGTATCGGCAAGGGCCGCGAAGACCGCATCACCATGAACCGCAGGCTGCAGCTCAAAGACGGCAAGGAATGGACTATCAGACGCGCCAATCCTTCACCCCGCGATGAGGACGTGATGGGGGTGGGGCCGATGGATCCGGAGATCGGCATCCTCCGCTTGGACCGGGTTGACGGCGGTACGCTGGCTGTGCTCTATGACTTCGCCTGCCACCCCTATGCCGGCGTACCCGACGGCGGGGTCACTGCGGACCTGCCCGGCTTCGCATCACGCGTCGTGGAGAATGGGCTGAGCGGCGAGGATACATTAGCGCTGTTTCTGCAGGGGGCTGCCGGAGATATCACGCCCATACGCTACAAGGACTGGCACGCACCGCCGCACACGGAGCAACTGGGCACCATGCTGGGCTTGAGCGTGCTGGAGGCCGCCAGACAGGCCGTGATGACAGACGATAGCCGGCTTCAGGTGCTGACGGAAACAGCAGAGCTCCCCCGGCGCACTGATCTGGAGCAGTGCCTGGCCGCGCTCGAAGTGCAGCAGGAAGACATCCTCCAGTTTTTCACAGGCGTGGGCTGCGGCGAATACGGTACGGAAACAAGTCTCAATTTCAAGACCTTCCTGCCCCTCTACCTGAAGCATGTCATGGATCCGGATTTCCCGTCCTATTCCTCTTACCTGTACATGCAGGAGAAGAAGGTAGGCACGGACGATCTGCAGCATCTGGACGCAGAGAACAAGCAGCGCATAGGCAAGTACCTGGAGTCCATCCACAACATGGAACGCCTCATCCGCATCCGCAACAAGCGCCAGCTCATCCAGCGTCAGATCGAGAAAGGTGAAGAGGGCCCCCTGCAGGCCGAAGTGCAGGTCATGCGCATCGGTGATTTCGTCCTTGTCAGCTTTCCGGGGGAGACATTCTCAGAGGTCGGCCTCTATATCAAGCGGCAGTCACCGTTCGAATTCACATTCCTGGCTTCGTACTCAAACGGCTCTATCGGTTATGCCCCCACAGCGGACGCATACGGCGGGGACGCTTATGAGGACACCCTGACCAGGCTTGCTCCGGAGTGGCAGGCAATGTACGAAAAGAAGGCGCTGGAGATGATCGGGAAGCTGCGCTGAGCTGCTGGCGCCGCTTGGCCAATGAGGTCAAGCAGCGAAAGCACAGAACAAGAGGCGCGCAAGTAGGCCGCCGCCAACCCCTAAGCCGCGCTGCCTCCCCGGATCAACTGGCAGGACTTCGCCCCCGATATGCAGCGCTAGACACGCTTGGAGAAGCTGTGCAGCAGGGCAAATTCCTTGACCGGGTGGGGTAGCCAGCGTGGGCTTGGCACGAGGAGCGTGCCGGGCGTTGACTGCATGGCCGACGCAGGAGCGCGCGTGGGGGCAGCGCGTGAAGTGTATGAGCATAGTCCCCGCGCGCACAGCAACGACCGTGTCCTCCAGCGCCAGTTGTGCACTTGAAGTTGCCTCTGATCGCTGCCCGAGGATCATCCGGTGTCGCGGTGCCGCCCAAGCCTCTCTGAAAGGCCTTTGATCCACTCCGAAATCTGCCCCGGATCGGCCCGCCTCATGGTCGGATGGACTTCTCGGTAGGTACCACCGTTCGCGGTTGAGTGCAGCTGAAGCGCCTTTCAGGCTGCCGGCCCGGCGCCGTCCTCGCACCGCCAGGCGTCGAGCAGCCCCTTCAGCCGGTGGTAGCTCTCCTTGGGCTGCAGGTCCTCGCGCACCATGCCGCCGTGGGGGAGGAAGCAAGGGTCGGCGAAGTCCCACCAGGTCACCGCCTCCACCTCCGGCTTGGCGTAACAGATTGTGTAGAACGCCTCAATCCAGTCGGCCTGTTCCGTCTCGGACCATGGGCGGCCGTGCCACAGCATTTCGTTGGGCACGTAGATCCGGTCCCTGCGCACGATGGGCTCGGGCGAGGAACTGATGCCGAGTTCCGTGATGTGGACCTTCTTTCCCAGGCGGCAGAACATGTCGATGTGCCGGCTGATCTCGAACATGTCCCGGGGCGGTTCGTACATCTGCAGGCCGATCGCCTCGAAGGGCACGCCGGCGTCAAGCACGTCCCGGCAGTATTGCAGCGTGCTGCGCATCGGCGTGTCGAACTTGTAGTCCGAACCCCATCCGGTGGACACGTACTCGCTCCAGGTAAAGCAGCAGTTGACGACGCGCGTGGCGGCGGGGTTGGTCTCGCCGGTGACTTCCGCTGCGCGGCGCGTGATGTCCACCAGTTGCTCGTACGGCCAGCAATGGATGTTGTTCCAGCTATGGGCCTCGTTGATGATGTCCCAGTAGTCGATGCGGCCTTTGAAGCGCCCGACGGCATCCCGCACGTAGTCCAGGTGCGTCGCCAGCACTTCGTCGTGCGAGCGGCCCTTGAGCCAATCGGGCGTGCCCGCTTCGTGCAGCCAGATCAGCGGATGGCCCTTCACACGCAGCCCTTCCCGCGCGCCCCATTCGGCGATGGCCTCGGCATTGGAGAAGTCGCTCTTGCCTTCTTCCGGCTCGGTGCCGCGGCGGTAGAACGGCGCCGTGACGTAGTTGAACAGCCCGGAGAACAGGCGGGCATACTCCGGCTCGGCCTTGGGGTAGCGGAAGCCGTTGCAGCCGAACAGGAAGTCGTTCCGCACAGGCCGGGCGGCAATGCGCGCGCGTGCGTGGTCGAGCACGAGCATCTCTCCGGCATGCATCGATTCGCACAGGGAGGCCATGGCCAGCCGCGCCTCGCCGACGGGGTCGTCCGCCTTGTCGCGCATTTGCTTGAGCAGGGCGGAGGCCCTGTCTATGCGGTCCTCGTAGTCGGCGGACGGCACGGTGCCTTCCGTCCGGTAGGCGGCCTCGGCCCGACGGACCGCGGCCAGGCGGCTCGTGGCGAACTCCACGCTCAGGTTGAGCCGCCGGCCGGACACCTCGTCCGCCGCGTAGCCCTTGCCCTCGTTGTCCGCGTACAGATACACGTGCCCGAAGCCGTCCACCGCCAGCGGCATGCAGATGGCGAATGCCCCGTCCGGAGCGGGCAGGCGCACAAGCCCGTACCCGCTGGTGATGATCATCGGCCGGTGCTCGAACGCCGGCATAAAGTCCAGGTCCAGCACCATGATGAGGTTCTGCGGCGCCCAGGGCGCCGGCCCGCCGTCACTCGCGAATACGACCACTTCGAAATAGCGGCCAGAGGGTTTCATCGCCTGCTCCTTCTCAGTCATTTCCGCCACGAACGGTTGGCGGTCTGCCCATAAGGCCTTAGCCTAACCGTGAAGCCGATCATCACACCGAAGGTGAGTCCCCTCGTTACCACGATGTCAAACTGTACCTCCCGAAAACTCCGTCGTGACCGGTGTCGCTGGACTTGCGACGCAGTGCAAGTATCCTCTCCGGGGCTGCTTCACGCAAGCTCATCTGGCTCCGGAGGGTAGTGAATGCCCATCCTCCGAATGGTCTACTCGTTCATTGCAGCGTTCCTCCAGGACAGGCTGGACCTCGCTGCAGAGAACATCGCCCTCCGCCAGCAGCTCGCCGTCTTGCACCGTAGCGCCGGGCGCCCACGCCTGCGTTCATGGGATCGTGTCTTCTGGGTCTGGCTTGCTCTGGTTCGCCTAATGATCTGCTGGAGGCCGATTCCAGCCTTGGCCCTCCTCGTCAGGGAGGCGCTCGATCTCGAACTGCACGATTCCCTCATCGAAGCACCCCACGATCTTCTTGTTCTGCACAGGGCCCCTGCGCACCTCCATGTAGGTCTCATAGATGTCCTTCAGCGAGTGCATGCAGAACTGCTTTGGCGTCGCAGTGGTCGGATCGAAGCACTGTTGCCGGACGAAGAGTGTATCGCCCGGCTTGTAGAATGGGCAGTATTCGCGACTTTCCTTCACCGTTATGCGAACAACCGCGTACATGCGGGTCTCCTCCTGGCGCTGTTGCGTACTTCCTGTACCCCCCGAAGACTCCGTCGTGCCCCGTGTCGCCGGACTTACGACGCAGTGCAAGTATCCTCTCCGGGGCTGATTCACGCAAGCTCATCTGGCTCCGGAGGGTAGTAGGTGCCCATCCTTTCCGAAATCTGCCCCGGATCGGCCCGCCTCATGGTCGGATGGACTTCTCGGTAGGTACAGGGGTAACGAACGGGAGCTTCATCCAGAACTTCATCCACTGTTTCACCCGGATCTCCCCCAAACGCTGTCCACTGCTGACACGTCCTGACATCGTCCTTCGCTCCGGGAGCTACGGAGGACAGGCACCATGGCACAGCGGGTGGGAAACGGGGGCTACGGCGGGGCGCTGCCTTCGTAGTGGTTGTTGACATTGACGATGGTCAGGATGCCCTTCTGCGCATTGGACCGAGTGATCGCAGCTGCGGCGCGAACGCCCTCCGGCTGAGGCACGACGATGCGTGACCATTGGCCAGGATGCTGCCCTGCTGAGAAGCTCTTGAAAGCGCGGCATCGGGTGCCTAACAACGCCTGTGCTTGAGAGATCAACGCCTGCGCCGTCCGCGAAACCCGTCCGTGCGCTTTGCCAGAGAGTCTTTCAGGGCGGCCCAGAAGCCCCGACGCCCGAGCTGCACGCCTGGATATCGGCACAGTGCCCGTCCGGCATGGGTGAGGGAGTTGCCCGGGACGTCGACCGCTTCGAGAGCGAGCTGGTCAGGGAGGCCGGGAAGCTGTATCCGGGTGCCCTCGAAGCGCTTCGGGAGTTGCGCGCGTGGGTCGCGCAGATGGCCATCTGCGCCAACGGGCAGCGGCCGTACGTGCAGGCCGTTCTGGACGGATACTCGCTGGCCCGCTTCTTCGACGCCGTGCGGCTGCTGGAGTCGGATTATGACAGGAAGCCGTCCATGGTGCGGGACCTGCTGCGCGGCTGGCAGCTAGAGTGAAGGCGTTCTCGGACAGGTACCTGCGCGGAAAGGATGTAGAGATCTCGACCAAGACACCGAATAGACCGTAGTCTGATTAACGATGAAGTAACGGCGAAAAACCTGGTGACCAACAAGGCCATCCAGCGGACGGCAATTCCGCTGCACTCCATTGCCGCCCGTGAGCTTGGGCGTTTCGGAAGAGACGTCTCCGGAGACCTTTCGTCAGCCGATGCACCGCCGAACCGTTTCGGCGAGCACGGAGCAGAGGCGCTCGGTCATTTCCTCGGTCGGACCTTCCACCATGACGCGGCACATCGCCTGGGTGCCGGAATAGCGGATGAGGACGCGTCCCCTCCCGTTCAGTTCCCTCTCGGCTGCCTGGACGGCCGCCTGAAGATCCCGGATGTCCTCCAGAGGGGGCTTCTTCGCCACGTCCACATTGACGAGTTTCTGCGGGGCGAGCTGCATGATCTTGGACAGTTCGGACAGCGGCTGATCGTAGCGTCGCATTGCGGCCACCAGTTGGAGAGCGGAGATGATCCCGTCGCCGGTGGTGTGATGATTGACGAAAATCACGTGCCCCGACGCCTCGCCGCCGAGCACGGCGTCCTTCTCCTGCATGGTCTCAAGCACATACCGGTCGCCCACTTTGCACTCGACTCGCCGAATGCCGAGACCCCGCAGCGCAACGTCCAGGCCGAAGTTGCTCATGACCGTGGAGACGAGGAGGTCGCCCTTCAGCCATCCGCGATCTTTGTACATTCGCGCGCAGATCGCCATGATGTGGTCGCCGGTGAGCTCCTGTCCCTTCTCGTCCACGGCGATCAGCCGGTCGCCGTCGCCGTCAAAGGCCAGACCGACGTCGGCGCCGGTCTCCTGAACTCTCCGTCGCAGACTCTCAGTGTGCTGCGAGCCGCAACGGTCGTTGATGTTCGTCCCATTGGGTTCGCAGAAGAGGGCCGTGACGCTCGCGCCGAGTTCCGAGAAGATGATGGGCGCCGCTTTGTAGGTCGCGCCGTTCGCGCAGTCCAGGACGATGTTCATGCCCTCCAGGCTGACGTCGTAGGGGAAGGTGTTCTTGCAGAACACGATGTAGCGCCCCATCGCGTCGTCGATCCTCTTGGCTTTGCCGACTTCGTCCGCCGTCGGGCGAATGTCTTTGATCTCGCCGGAGGTGATCAGGCGCTCGATCTCGTCCTCCTCGGCGTCCGGAAGCTTGTACCCGTCGCGCGAGAATATCTTGATGCCGTTGTCCTGATACGGATTGTGCGAGGCGGAGAGCACCACGCCCGCGTCGGCCCGCATGTTCTGCGTAATGAACGCAATGCCCGGCGTGGGGATGGGGCCCAGCAGAAGGACGTCCACGCCCATCGAGCAGATGCCCGCCGTCAGAGCGTTCTCCAGCATGTAGCCGCTGACGCGAGTGTCCTTGCCGATGACGATCTTGTGCCGTCCGTCCCTGTGCCGCTTGCAGACGTAGGCGATGGCCCGTCCCATCTCCAGAACCATCTC
>CAYUDW010000184.1:5409-7216 GCA_964442595.1 uncultured candidatus Brocadiaceae bacterium | reverse complement strand
CTGAGGAACCAGTTGTGCCCCGTCACGTTCGGGCTGTTCCTCCAATTGCGCGCCAGGCAGTAGGTTTCCCAGGACTTATCGCTGCCCGGCCGTGTGTAGTAGAACTGCAGATTGCTCAGGCTCAACCACAGCATCATGTGCCGCGCGTGCAGGTATTCCTCGCATCGCCTGGCCAGGTCCGGCCCAAGCTGCGCTTTGAGTCCTTCGTCCACCAGGGCTTGCTCGAGGACGATGATCGCCTCGCACTCCTGCACCCCCTCCCGTAGCGCCTCCATCTGGTTCGTGGCCATGGCACCGTTCGGGCCCGGGGCCATCAGCGCTTCCGGGATGACCAGGTTGCGCCAACTGCTTTCCGGGTAGCGCTCGTACGACCTTCCCGCACGCCTCCCCCTATTGTCCCTGATCACCTTCCAGTACTCCGCGCCCAGCCGCCCGGGGCCGCGCTGTGCCCCGGTGATGCACACCTCCGCCTGACGCCGCCACCGCGTGCATGGGTGGCGCTCCCGGTTGAACCGGTCGAACTGCGACCACAGCACGGCCCGGTTCCAGCCGTGGAAGCTCTCCATAATCCCCTTGCCCTTGCCGTGTGCGTCCGCCCCGTCGTCCGAGAACCGCACGTCCCATACAACGGCCTGGTAGGCGATGGGGGCTATCCCGTACATCAGCTTGCCTTCCGCCGGCCCTCCGTGCGAATGCATGGCCCAGGGCATGCCGCCCGTCATGTCCTGGAAGAGTTGCACCTCCTCCTTCGTGGCCCACGTGTCATGGAAGAGCCCCAGCACGGCAATGTCTTCCATCCCCCGTTTCCTGAGTCGTTCACGAAGCTCATCGAACATCGGCTGCCAGAGCGGCCGGCTCGCCGCTGCGTCGAGGTGAGACGGCAGAATCACGTTCTCGCTGGTGACGTCACCGTCCGCCCCGGCCGAGGCCACCGTCACCATCGGACCCATCCCGTACTGCCCGCCGATCTTGTCCATGTGGTCCATATGAGAGCGCACCCGGAATGCGATCCCGTGGGGATTCTCCCGCGCGTTCTTCGGAAGCATGTACACGTCCCACACGACGAACACCAGCAGCTTGGGCCGCCCCATGTTCCTCTCGGCGACGTCCAGGTAACGCTCCATGACTGAGAAGTCGTAGGTGTAGCCGTCGCCTGCCTCGATCCAGCGGACCATCGACTCCTCGTTGCCGAGGTTGGTGTGCGCAATGAGCGGGATGTAGACGATCCGGCTTCCCGTCTCTCCGATGAGCCTGAACGAGTTCGCGATCATGTCGAAGTGCCTGTCCGACCACAGTGGCACGCCGTGCTCCATGGCCAGGGTGTCCGGACACTGGATCATGTCCACCCAGGTGCGGAAGTCCTGGGCGTCCGGGAGAGTCCAGTCTGCGACGCGCACTTCCACCGGCACCTCTACAGGCGTCTCGCCCTGCGCCTCTATGGTCAGGGCGCCCGTGTACGTCCCCGCCCTGGCATCTTTCGGCACTTTGACCGTCACCCACACCGGGATGATCGCTCCCGGCACCGGCGTGACGGTTTCAGGAAAGTCCGGGTTGCGGTACCACGCGGTGTCCAGAGGAGCCACACCGACCTCTTCGGGCGGCTCCGGGGACAACGCGTTGAACTGGGCCGCTCCGTATCGCATGTATGGGTGGAGCTGGTTCAGCCTGGTCACTTCCCTCGGCTGCTGCTCGAGCCATTCGACGCCGTACCGAATCCGCACGGCCTCGGCCAGAATGCGCCCCCCCTCCCCCACCAGATCGCCGGGCGTCGCCCGCAAGCCGTGAATCGGCTCCGGGGATCCAACCA
>CAYUDW010000184.1:3399-5309 GCA_964442595.1 uncultured candidatus Brocadiaceae bacterium | reverse complement strand
CGCGCGATCCCCGTAGTCCAGGTTCATGTCCAGTGCCAGCGGGTCCGCCGGCCACGCTTGCAGGCCCTCCGGTCGCACTGCGTTCGGCACGAGCCCCGCCCCGCCCGATGCGGTGAGCCTGACCTGTTTGACCTCGCAGGTATTGACGTTGTAGACGTCATCTCCCGTCTCTACCCCCTCCCGGGGATACGGGGCGCGCACGATCTCCAGGCCGACGACGTTCACGCCCTTGACCAGGACGCCGGGCGGAATCTCGCAATCGGTGAGTTCCCGCTCCTGGCCTCCCGGCCCATCGGCAAGCGGCTGCCCTGCGCGAACGTGCTCCCGATGCACTTCCTTGCCGTTCACGTACACGATCATCCCGCCGTTGTACGCTGCCGAGAGCCGCAGTCCCCTCACGGCTGCCGGGTCCGTCACCGTGAACTTGCCCCGCAGACACGCCCTGGCAAGAAGCGCCGTCTTGGGGACGAGGGTCAGCGGCCCGCGGTGCCAGAAACGGTCGTCGTATTCCGGCTTCATCCAGTCCGGAGCTGCAGCCGGCGTCTCGTAGGACATCCACCTGCAACTGAACGGCACTTCCTCACCCGTTTCCCATACGGGCGCCGCCAACTGAGAGTGCATCCGCCACACGCTCAAAGTGTCCAGCACCACGACGTCCGGCAGCGCTTCCGCCTGCGCCTGCTGGGCCGGGCTCGTGCCGCCCTCCCCGGGCGGACCGGTGTCGACTGATGAGCCGGCGCGAACGCATTCAGTCCCAAGCGCAGCCAGCAGCAGAATCACTCCCGTAACTTGCCTCACCATCGCGTGTCCCTTCCGTTCCCGCTGTCTCGAATCCCACGTTGCTCAAAGACCCCGCAGCTCTGGCGGGGCCGCACATGCCCGTCAGGCGTAGCAGCCGTACTCCTCGATGGCTTCGACGAACGCGTCGACGTTGTCGAGAGGGCTTTCGGGCTCGATCCGGTGGGACGGGCTGCAGATGAAACCACCGCCCCTGCCGACGGTCTCGATCACATTCTTCACGGCCGTGCGTACGTCGTCCGGCGTCCCGCGCGACATAGTGCTCTGGCTGCCCACGCAGCCCCAGAAGGCCAGTCGATCGCCATAGCGATTCTTCAGTTCGGCGGGATCGTTGGCCTCCGGCTGCACGGCCTGGAGGACGTCTATCCCGGCCTCGATCAGGCCTTCCACCGCGAAGCCCACGTATCCGTCCGAGTGATAGGCGATCGGCACATCCGGGCGGACGGCGCGCGCCGCCTCGATGATCTTCCGCAGCGGCGGCAGCAGGAACTCGCGCCACATCGCCGGGCTCATGAGCGGGCCGGCCTGACTCCCGATGTCATCGCCGATCCAGAGCACGTCGACCCCCGCCGTCACGTAGGCCGCCGCCTTGCGGGCCTTGATATCCGAGATGCGCTCGAGAAGCACGCGCATCATGTCGGGCTCGAGGTGCAGGCGGGTCAGCACACCTTCCATGCCCATCAGCGCGTTGGCTTGCTCGAAGGGACCGGACTCGTAGGCCGAGACAGCAGGCAGTCCGCGGGACTGGATCTCCAGGACCTCCCGGCGCATGTCTTCGACCAGGGGCTCCCACCTCGGCAAAGGGTAGCCGACCAGGTCCGCGACGGAGGAGAACGCCGCCATCGGGTTGATCCTTTGCCCGAAGTGGAAGTACCCCACGGGCCGCACGCCCACGCCCCACGCGTCCACCGTCGCGTCCGGGGGATAGTGCGCGGTGTACCGCGAATGATCGACGTCTTCGGGCACGGTGTGGTAGCGCGCGAACCGGATGTCCATTCGGTAGAAGTCTTCCAGGTTGTCCGCGCCGTGCCGCTCCTTGAGGCGCCGCTCCAGGTCTGGCGTGAGGAACAGGTAGAAAGGCACCCGGTCAGGCTGCCTCCTGGCCACGGCCG
>CAYUDW010000184.1:0-3299 GCA_964442595.1 uncultured candidatus Brocadiaceae bacterium | reverse complement strand
GGCGTGAGGAACAGGTAGAAAGGCACCCGGTCAGGCTGCCTCCTGGCCACGGCCGCCAGCACCCTTTCGCGAGACGTCATCCGGGATACCACGCTCACCGTCGGAGAACCGTGATCTCGCTGAAGTCCCACAAGCGTACTCCCCCCCGTGCGGGTCCGTCAACCAGAAGTGGCAGTCGGGGCAGGAAAGCGCTTCCCGCTGCTCCGCGCTCCGCGCCGCCCGGCTGCGTTCGCCGCGTTGCCTTGACTGAGCCGCTGGGGTTGGTAGAGTTATGGGAAGCAAAGGGAGTGAGAATCTTCTCGGGCCCAATGGAACATGCCGGCTCATACGGCCAGTTGCCGGCCAGCCGGTTGCCCCTGAGGGCAGGGATATCATCGGAGGAAGAGTTCAATGGGTCCCGCACCTCGGAAAAGCGCAGTTGCGTTGTGCGTCCTTGCAGTCCTTGCCTGCGGTATGGCGAGGAGAGCGACTGGTCAGGAGGTCCCCGACATGGCGTCGCCCGAAGTGCAGAAAGCCGTCTGGGGCCTGGACACGGCGAGCCGCGAGGCTACCCCCACGCGGGAGCGAGTCTCCATGGCGGGACTGTGGCAATGGCAGCCAGCCGGGGACGAACTGGACAGCGTGCCAACCGACGGCTGGGGCTACGTGCGCGTTCCGGGATCGTGGCCGGGAGGGCGCCGCAGGGAGGGCAGCCCGTCATTCTACCCGGACCCCGCATGGGGCGAAGACCAACTGCAGAATGTCACCGCGGCCTGGTACCAGGTCGAGCTGGCCGTACCCACGGAATGGGCGGGCCGGCGGGTCGCGCTCACGACGGATTTCCTGGGCACCTTCGCCTCAGTCTACGTCGACGGCAAGAAGATGGACGACATGCAGTTCCCCGGCGGCGAGGTGGACCTGACCTCCGTCTGCCGCCCCGGCGAGAAGCACACGCTCAGCGTGCTCGTCCTCGCCCTGCCGCTGCGCGGCATCATGCTCGCCTTCAACGACACGAACTCCGCCAGGGAGGTGGAAGGGTCTGTCAGGAACAAAGGGCTGTGCGGCAATGTCTACCTCGTCGGGACGCCTCGAGGGGCGCGGCTCGGCCACACAAGGGTCGAGACGTCGGTGCGCAACTGGCAGATCACGTTCAACACGGCCCTGGACGGCGTCGATCCACGGGGGAGCTACGTCCTGCACGCGCAGGTCAGGGACGGAGAGAAAGCCGTCAAGGAGTTCACGAGCGATCCCTTCAGGGGGACTGAGCTGGAGAACGGGCGCATCCGGATCAGCAAGAACTGGCGTCCCGAGAAGCTCTGGGACATGAACACGCCCCAGAACCAGTACGACGTGACGGTGTCGCTCCTGGACCCGGACGGGAAGCTACTGGACGAGGCGCTGCCCGACCGGTTCGGGTTCCGCGAGTTCTGGATCGAGGGCCGATTCTTCTACCTGAACGGCTCTCGCGTGTTCCTGTCCTTCAGGCGCGGCGGGCCGAGGGGTGACTACGAGCGTGCGCGGCAGCAGATGCGCGACCTCAAGACAGTGGGGATCAACTTCGTGGCCTGCGGCGGCTTCGGCGCTGCGCCCGGCGACCACACGGGCTTCGAGGAGGTCCTCCGGGCGGCCGATGATGAGGGCACCCTCGTCGCCCTCACGCAGCCGCACTACCGGCAGTACGACTGGCACAGCCCCGACGCCGAGGAGACCAACGGCTACGCCGGACATGCCAGGTTCTACACGCGCGTCGCCGGCAACCATCCCTCGGTCGTCTTCTACGCGGCCAACCACAACGGCACCGGTTACAGCGAGGACATGAACCCCGACACCATCGACGGGATTAACAACCCCCGCCAGAGCTGGCAGACGCGGAACGCGTCCTGGGCGCTGCGGGCGCAGGCGATCGTCAACCGCTTCGACCCAACGCGCGTCTATTACCACCACTCGTCGGGCAACCTTGGGCCAATGTTCACCAGCAACTTCTACGCGAACTTCACCCCTGTCCAGGAGATGGACGACTGGTTCGAGCACTGGGCCACGTACGGTCGCAAGCCCATGCACACCTGCGAGTACGGCGTGCCGCTCGGCTGGGACTGGGCAATGTACCGGGGATGGTACAAGGGAAGGCGCGAGTTCGGCAGCGCCGAGGTGCCCTGGGAGTTCTGCATTGCCGAGTGGAACGCGCAGTTCTTCGGGCCCGAGTCCTACAAGATCAGTGAGCGGGAGGTGGCAAACCTGCGCTGGGAGGCCGAGAAGTTCCGCAACGGCGAGCTCTGGCAGCGCTGGGACTATCCGTACCGGCTCAACTACGACCATCCGGAGCGCGACCCCGTGATGGCGATGTACTTCACCGAGAACTGGCGCGCCTTCCGCACCTGGGGGCTGTCAGTGAACGCACCGGAGGGATACCGCGGCCCCCTGTCGACGGCGGCCCTGGTGCGCAACAACGGCCCGGTGCTGGCCTACATCGGCGGCAAGCCCAGCGCCTTCACGAGCAAGGACCACAACTTCCTGCCCGGGGAGACCGTCGAGAAGCAGATCATCATCATCAACAACTCGCGCGAGACGGTTACGTGCGACTGTGAATGGTCGATGGAGCTGCCGCGTGCCGTCAGCGGGACGAAGACTGTCAGGCTCCCGACGGGCGAGCAGGAGCGCATCCCCCTCACGTTCGAGCTGCCGGCGGGCCTTGCACCTGGGCAGTACACACTCGCCGCCACGGTGCGTTTCAGCAACGGCGAGACGCAGGATGATTCTTTCACCGTCGACGTGCTGCCGATGCCGCAAACCGTCAAGGCCGCCGGGCGCATCGCGCTCTTCGATCCGAAGGGAGAGACGGCCACCATGCTGACGGACCTGGGCGTGGCGTTCGCGGCCGTCGATGCCGATGCGGACCTCGCTGCGTGTGACGTCCTCGTCATCGGCAAGGGCGCCCTGACGCTCGACAGCCCGGCTCCCAACATCTCCCGCGTGCGCGACGGCCTGAAGGTCGTCGTCTTCGAGCAAACGGGAGAGGTGCTTGAGAAGCGGTTCGGCTTCCGCATAGCGGAGTACGGACTGCGCTGGGTGTTCAAGCGGGTGCCGGACCATCCGCTCCTGGCCGGCATCGCCGACGAGCACCTCTACAACTGGCGCGGTGAGGCGACGATTCTGCCCCCGCGCATCGAGTACGACCTCGATTATTCCCCCACCGTGGAGTGGTGCGGCCTCCCCCTCAAGCGGGGCTGGCGCTGCGGCAACCGGGGCAACGTCGCTTCTGCCCTCATCGAGAAGCCGGCCTCGGGCGATTTCATGCCAGTCCTCGACGGCGGCTACGCCCT
>CAYUDW010000183.1:0-7219 GCA_964442595.1 uncultured candidatus Brocadiaceae bacterium | reverse complement strand
CTCGTACCGCAACCGGCTCAAGCATCTGCTGCTTCTCTTGATGCGCATGGCGGCGATCATTCTGCTGGCGCTCGTGATTGCGCGGCCGTCCCTGCGCGGCGGCATCGAGATCGGCGACGACGGGCCGGCGCCCGCGGACGGCACGCCGGCCGCGGTGCTGATCCTGGACGATTCGCTGAGCATGGGCTTCCGCGCGGGCGACGAAACCTGGTTCGAGGTGGCGCGGAACCGGGCCCTGGAGCTCGTGGGCCAGATGCATAGGGGCACGGCCGCCGCGGTGTTGACTACTTCCCGGCCCCAGGGCAAGTTGGTTCGCGATTCGGAGGCGGTGGCCAACCGCATCCTCGCAACGCGCGTCACCACGCGGGCGAACTCCTGCTGGGACGCCCTCGAGTCGGCCGGTGAGTTGCTGGACCAGAAGGGCGCTTCCCGCCGCGACGTCTACCTGTTTACGGACATGACGGAGTCGGCGTGGCTCGGCCACGGGCACCGCGTTGTGGACCTGGGGCCGGACGTGAACCTGCACATCCTGAACTGCGCAGGGGAGCAGCGCGGCAACGGCGCCGTTTACGAGCTTGACCAGGAGGGAGAGCCCGCGATCCTGGGTGCATCGCTGGGCCTCAAGGCACGAATCCTCGCCTCCGGCGCGCCGCTGGACAGGAACGTCCAGTTCGAGCTCGACGGGCGGGTGATCGACCGCCGCCAGGTGACGCTTGACCCCGGCGACGAGGCGACGCTGGACTTCGACGTCGTCCTGTCAGATGCGGGCCACCATTGGGGTCGGGTCTCGTTCCTGAACCCGGACGGCCTTCCCCAGGACGACGCTCGGGCGTTCGCGGTCGACGTGGCGCCGGAGGTGTCCGTCCTCTGCGTCGAAGACGATCCTGAAGCTTCGATGAAGTCCGTGTCCTACTTCCTGCGATTGGCGCTGAACCCGTGGACGGCGCGGGGAAGGGGCATATTCCGGATTGAACGCGCCTCGCCCGCCCAACTGGAGGATCTGTCCCTCGGGCCGTTCGACCTGGTGGTCCTGGCAGGCGCCGGCGGCATGACGCCGATAGGATGGCGCCGACTGGACGCCTACGTCTCAGGCGGGGGGGGCCTGCTCGTGTTCCTGGGACCGGAGACGTCCGAGGCCTACCGCAGCGAGGCGGCGCAGGCCGTCCTCTCGGCGCAGGTAGGAGAGCCCGTGATGGCGCCCGCGGACGAGCCGTTCGGCCTGCGCATCGTGCAGGCGCGCCATCCGTGCGTCGCCGCTCTGCTGGCATCCAGGGCGGAACTGGCGGAGGTCCGCTATCGCCGGTGCCGGCAGGTGCAGCCGGCTGAGCACGCCGTCGAACTGATGAGCTTCGGGCCGGGCACGCCCGCGCTGGTGCTCGCGGAGATGGGCGGAAAGGTGGCCCTGTTTGCCTCGACGGCGGACGAACGATGGGGCAACTTCCCCCTGACCCCGGCCTTCGTGCCCTTCTGCCACGAGGTCGCCCTGTACCTGGCCGCACGGGCCGCCAGCGGCATCCGCAGCTATCCCGCGGGCGCTCAGGTTCCCATCGAGTTCGAGACGGGGCGCTGGCCTACCGTCGTTCGCGTGACGGCGCCGGGCGCCCGGGAGCCCGAACGCCTCCTGCCCGGTGCGACCCCCGGCAAACACACCTACTGGAAGACGGACTCGCCCGGTTACTACGCCGTGCACTTCGAGAGGCATGGCGAGGAGTGGCAGGGCGGCTTCGCCGTCAACACGGTCCCGATCGAGAGCCGGCTCGAGCCGCTCCCGTTCGAGCAGATTGAGGATTGCATTCGCGCAGGGCAGGTCGAGCTGGTGGCGGATGCTTCCTTCGTTGGCGGAGAGCTGGGGGGGGGCAGCCGCCTTGGCGAGCTGACGCCCTATGTCGCCCTGGCGGCCCTGGCGTTGCTGCTGGCCGAATGCTTCCTGGCCAACCGCTTCCACAAGCCGGTGCAAGCCGAGCCAGCCGCGGGCGAATGACGGGCGCCGCCCCGCGCCGGCTACGTCAGCGGCGATGCAAGCCGTTCCCACGCACGCTGCAGCCAGGCTCCGCGGATCAGTATTGCATCGCTCGGGCACACCTCGTCGCAGCAGTAGCAGGCGATGCACTTGCGTGCGTCGACGCGGTACCGCTGGGACGATTCGTCGAAGGAAATGGCCCCGCTGGGGCAGTTGCGCGCGCACTCCCCGCAACGGCTGCACTTCCCCCGGTCGATGCTTGCGTGGCGGGCGGCGAACGCGCCGAAGCCCGTCCTGAACAGCCACTTGGGCATCAGGCGCAGGAGCGCGCTCAGCGCGTACGTCGGCGGCCTGGCGAAGTCGGCCGGTGCAAAGGCTGCGGCCGGTTCGCCCCGCACGGCCATCCCGCCCGGATCGGCCATCCCCAGCCCCCTCTCGTGGCACTCGGCCAGCAGGGGAATCGCCATCGGATCGAATCCCATGACCTGCGCGCAGAAGCTGTCCAGCGCCACCGCGTCGCAGCTTGCCCCGATCAGCTCGAGCCGCCTCGGTTTCCCGTTGTTGGGGCCGTTGCCTTCCATCCCCACAATGCCGTCCACGAACGCCGCGCCCGGCCTGACCAGGGCGTAGAGGTCACACAGCAGCGTGGCGAACTCGTCGACGCGCGGCGCCAGAAGGTGGGCCTGCTTCTTGGCGGCGCCCGGCACGAGGCCCAGCAGGTTCTTGACCGGGCCGGTCACGTAAGTCAGGTTATGGGTCTTCAGCTTGGCCACGGACACTATCAGGTCGAACTGCTCCAGGTTGCTTGGCAGCGGGATCGCCGTGTAGACGCGCCCCTCTCCGAACGGCACCACGTGGCGGGGCTGGCTGTCCACGTTGTAGATGCGGGTGCCGGTCAGCTCGGCCACGCGGTCCATCTGCGAGTTCCGGATGGCGGCGGCCGTCGAGCCCGCCGTAAGCGTGCCGCACGAGTCGCCGATCGCCACGTCGCACTCGAACTCGGTGGTTAGAAGCTCGGCCAGGGCCTGGACGACGGCGGGGTGCGTGTTGACGTGATGCTCCGGCCCCCGGCGGCTGGACAGCAGGTTGGGCTTGAGCAGCACGGACCGGCTGCGCGCGAACAGGTGCTGCAGCTCGGGCAGCGAGTCCACGCAGCGCTCGACGGCGCCCCGCACGCGGGACAGGTCGTAGCTGATGCACCGCGAGGCTGCGACTGCGGCCCGCCCTAGGGGTCCCGGGACCTCGGCGGCTGCTGGTTGGTTCGTCTGCGCCATGCGGAAGGTGAAGTATGCCTCTGGATTCGCCTTTCCCATTCTACTGAGCGCGGAAAAGGGCCGCCAATGCCGCCTTCGCTGACGCGAGCGCCACAATGGAAATCCGCGTTACCTTTGCGCTATAATACGGTGTCTCACTTGCGGGGCGGCAGGCGCATCCGCGTGCGCCGGCCGCAGCACTTTAGTCCTTGATCGGCAGGGACTTATGATTACCAAGGTACTGGCGAAGGTGGGCAGCGTCGCCAAGGCCGTCGTCGGCACGTCCAACGAGCGCATCCTTCGCGAGATGGTTCCTCTGGTGGACAGGGTCAACGCGCTCGAGTCTGAGTTCCAGCGCAAGTCCGACGCCGAGATCCGGGAGTTGACCGACAGGTTCAAGGAGGAGTTCCGCGGCCCGAAGAGCTACGAGGAGAAGCAGCGGCTGCTCGACAAGATACTGCCGGAAGCCTTCGCCAACGTGCGGGAGGCGGCGCGCCGAACGCTGGTGACGCCGGCACCGGACAGCCCCTATCCGATGATGCGTCCCTTCGACGTGCAGATCATCGGCGGCATCGCCCTCCACCGGGGGATGATCGCCGAAATGGTCACGGGCGAGGGCAAGACGCTGGTGGCCACTTTCGCCGTCTACCTCAACGCACTGGCGGGCGACGGCGTCCACATCGTCACCTTCAATGATTACCTGGCCAGGCGCGACTGCGAGTGGATGAGGCCGGTCTACAACCTGCTGGGCCTGACGGCGGGGGCGATCCAGTCCCTTCAAGACCCCGTGGAGAAGCGCGAGGCCTACCTTTGCGACGTGACTTACGGCACCAGCTCCGAGTTCGGGTTCGACTACCTGCGCGACAACATGCGCTACAGCCCCGAAGGCCAGGTCCAGCTCGGCCGGGGGCTGAACTACGGAATCGTCGACGAGGTGGATAGCCTGCTGATCGACTACGCGCGCACGCCGCTGATTCTGAGCGGGCCCGTGATCCAGCAGTCCGACAAGTACTACATGGCCAACAACGTCGCGCGCTCGCTGAAGCACGATCGTGACTACGAGGTCAAGGAGAAGGAGAAGGCCGTCCACCTGACCGACGAGGGGATCGCGCGCACCGAGCGGATGCTGGGCGTCGATAGCCTTTATGCCGAAGAGACGATGGACTGGCCGCATTTCATCGAGACGGCCCTGCGCGCGCACGAGCTGTTCGAGCGCGACACGGATTACATCGTCAAGGACGGTGAGGTCGTCATCGTTGACCCGTTCACGGGACGCCTCATGGAGGGGCGCGTTTGGGGCGACGGGCTGCACCAGGCCGTGACCGTCAAGGAGGGCCTGAAGCTCCGCGAGGAGACGCAGACCGAGGCCACCATCACCGTGCAGAACTTCTTCCGCCTCTATAGGAAGCTGGCCGGCATGACGGGCACGGCGATGACGGAGGCGTCGGAGTTCGACAAGATCTACGGGCTCGGAGTCGTGGCCATCCCGACGAACCTGCCGCTGATCCGCGCGCAGGCTCCAGACAGGGTCTTCCGCACCGAGGACGAGAAGTGGCGTTCCGTAACCGATGAGATCACGGAGGTCCACGAAGAGGGCCGTCCCGTGCTCGTCGGCACGACCAGCATCGAGAAGAGCGAGCACCTGAGCAAACTGCTGCTGCGCAAAGGCATCGAGCATCAGGTCCTCAACGCGCGGCCGGAGGTGGCGGCGCGAGAGGCGGACATCGTGGCCAAGGCCGGCCAGCCGGGCGCCGTCACCCTCGCCACGAACATGGCCGGCCGCGGCACGGACATCGTGCTAGGCGAAGGCGTGTCCCGCAGAGGCGGGCTGCACATCATCGGCACGGAACGCCACGAAGCCCGCCGCGTGGACAACCAGTTGCGCGGCCGCGCCGGACGCCAGGGCGATCCCGGCAGCAGCCGCTTCTACGTCTCCTTCCAGGACGATCTGATGCGCATCTTCGCTCCGGCTTCCATGCAGCGGTGGCTCCAGCGGGTCGGCATGGAAGACGGCATGGCCATCGAGAGCAAGATGGTCACGCGCTGGATCGAAAAGGCGCAGAAGCGCGTCGAGGAATACAACTTCGACGTCCGCAAGAACCTGCTCGAATACGACGAGGTGATGGACGAGCAGCGCAAGAGCATCTACTCCTGGCGTCAGAAGTTCGTCGAGGGCAGGGACCTGGAGGAGGAGGTGTTCACACTCATCGAAGACGCCGTCATAGACGGCATCGAGCTCTACGTCGACCCCAAGGTGTCCCCCGACGAGTGGGACCTGGACTCGCTGAACGAATGGTTCGAGCGCAAGATCGGCGTGCCGGCCGAAATCCCTGCCGAATGCATGGGCGATCTGGACGTGCTGGAGAAGCATCTGGTCGAGCGCGCCAAGGCGGTGTTCCGGGAGAAATGCGAAGCCGTCGGCAAGGAACTGCTGCTCGATTTCTCCCGCTCCCTGGCGCTCCGCACCACCGACATGAAGTGGAAGGACCACCTGCACGCCATGGACGTGCTCAAGAGCGGCATCGGGCTGCGCGGCTACGCGCAGGTCGACCCCAAGCTTGAGTACAAGAGCGAAGGCGGCGAGATGTTCGAGCAGATGCTGATCAGCATCGCCGATGAGTTCACCGACCTGCTCTTCCGCGTCCGGGTGGAGGAGAGGACCGACCGCGAAGTCGAGGGCATCTGGGGCATGTCCGAAATGCGCCACGAGCAATTCCGCGTGGCCGAGTACGCCCGCCGGCAGGAGCAGACCGCCGACGGGGCAGGCGTCCGCCCGCCCGCCAAGCCTATCCGGGTGGAGCAGAAAGTCGGCCGTAACGAGCTGTGCCCGTGCGGCAGCGGCAAGAAGTTCAAGCACTGCTGCGGCCGCTACAACCGCTAACCTGTCTTGCTCTTGTCCCTTGGGCACGGCGCGCCGTGCCCCTACGTGCTCCCCTACTCGTCGCCGCCCTCCTGCTCGGGAATCAGCACCTCCACCCCTTCCAGGCGGTCCAGGCCCACGCGCGGGACCGCCTCGATGGCGAGGAAGAGCGGCCGCATCCCGTCGGCCGAAACGCTTCTGGCGGTAGCAGCGGGCACGCCGTCGGGCAAACGCAACTCTCCCCGGACCGGCACGTCCAACGACGCCGTCACCAGCACGTCGCCGGCCTCGACGAAGCTCTTGTGCTCGAGCCAGTCGACGGCGCACGTCTCGCCGCCCGTTCCCTGGAGTATACACAGCTCCCGCGTGCGGCTGACGCGGCACGGAACCGCGCTGCCCGGGTCGGTGATCAACCGCACGCGGCTCTGGGAGGGACCGGCTTCGCTCACCACTCCCACCAATCCGCCGTCTGCCGTGACGGCCATCCCGGTTCTCACGCCGTCCCTCGTCCCGGCCCGCACCGCGATGCTGCGGCGCATTCCGGAAAGGTCGTAGGAACTGACCGGAGCCGCCACGGCTCGGACCGGGAACTCCCGGGCCTCCAGCTTGGCGACGCTTCGGAGGCGCAAGTCCTGGCGAAGCAGGCTGTCAGCCAGCCGGGTGTTCTCATTGCGCAAGCGGACGACCTCGCGGGCCAGGGCCCGCTCGCGGTCCTTCTTGAGGAACATCTCCGTCAGCGTTCCGCCGGCGGCCACGGCTTGTCCGCCGGCCTGGAAGGCCGCTTCCTCGAGCGGGCCGACTGCCTCGTTGAAAAGCACCCGGGCCGGCGCCGTGATCCGGCTCGGCAGAAGGAAGACAAAGCCTGCCACGGCGAGCAGCCCCGCCAGCAGCTTCAGCCGGTCCCACGTCCTGGTGGAGAGCTTTCGCATCGAGAGCCCCGGTCGGTGGCGTCGGAACGTCGCGCCACTATGTGTAACCGAGTCTGGCGCCCGCTTTCAAACCGGCCGGCTCGGTCCTGCTTTGCCCGGCCCTGTCGGCCATGCTACCATGTGCGGCACAGGTTTGTCTTGGCTTTGAGCAGGTCGCCCCTCAGGAGGCGGAATGGAAGTCACGTTCCCATACGGGAAGGACGATGTCACACTGAGG
>CAYUDW010000182.1:3644-7270 GCA_964442595.1 uncultured candidatus Brocadiaceae bacterium | reverse complement strand
ACTCTTCGGGCTGCTCCAGATAGAGGCCGTCCAGGTAGCGCTGCTCTTCCGCACGGACAGGGCTGGAGAAGCGCTCGAGCAGGGGCGTCTCGCTCGGAACGCCCATGTTTGAGAGCACCCTCGAAAGCGTGAAGCTCGTCCGCCGGAACGTCCGCTTCTGATTGTAGTACTGCTCGTACGGGAATTGCCAGGGCGCCACCTGGCAGAAGGCCACGTTGCCGCCCTCGGCTAATGCCAGCACGCCGTTGCCCACCACGTCGGCGCCGTCCGAAACCAGCTCGACCTCGCGCGGGTCGCGGTTGTGGACGTCGGCAGGACCAACCCCGGCAAGTGGGGAGCCCATGCCGGGCGGTTCGAAAACGGTGCAGATGTGCTCGCCCTTCTTCGTCCGGACGGGGCCCGGCAGGAACGCGCCGGCTTCGGCCCCGCTCAGGGCGAGGCAGACCGCGCAACCTCCCGTGGCCAGCCATTCTGCGATTGCATCCGCACGTGCAGCCATCTCCCGTCCGCCGCCCGGTCCGACGACCAGCACCTGTTCGGAACTCAGCCTGCCGCCGCCGTAGTTGCCGACGGTCAGCCCCGCCTCCTCCAGGTGACGCCGCCCGGCCGCTTCACCCGCGTACACGACGGCGCGCTGGGGAGAAGGCACGTAGCCCGAGGCGTAGTCCAGGATGTTGGCGGCGAGCCGCGTCGCAGCCGGCTCCGCCCCCGAGCGCCCGGTCACGTCCATCTGGCAGAAGAGCACCATCCCCCTGCCCTGCCGATGGACCATCAGCGGGCTGTACTGGAGGCTGAACCCGCCGTCAACGACGGGCAAGAAGTCGCCCCGCGCCGGCTTCTCAATGAGCACGGACGCGACGTTGCCCCAGCAGCCGGCGCGCCACGGCCGGGTGACCTGGATGCCGGAGCGGATGACGGAAGGGCCGTGCTGGCGCCACATCTCGTACTCCAGCCGCGGCGGCACAAGCGTCGCCTCTCCCGCCCAGTCGCGCAGGTGCTCGTTCGCAAGCCCGTCAAGCAGCGGATGGTCGGGCACGCGCGCGAACACCCGCCGCAGGCCGTATTCCTGCACGCGGAATCCGAGTCGCTTCTCCAGCGCGCCCGCCGTCTGCTCGAAGACCACCACCTTCAGCCCGTCACGGACGCCCCCGATGTCCGGCGCCGGGCCGTCCAGCGTCAGGGCGCCCTTGCCGACGACCAGAACGTCAAATCCCGCCAGGTCCGCGTCCGCGCCCACGGAAGTGCGCTGAACGCCGAGGCGTTCCAGCAACCCCGTGGTCTCGCCCTGGGGATCGAACAGGGCGATCCTCGCCCCCGCCGCGACAGCGGGCGCAAGCGGCAGCACGTGGATCGGGAAGCTGTCCTCCTGGACCTGCCCTGAATCCGGTTTCACGGTCATCGTCAGGCGATAAGTGCCGGGCGCCAGTCCCGACGGGAGCGGGATGCGCAAGGGGATGTGCGCCACTTCGCCCGTCTCAACAGCAACCGTTTCCCTGCCGCCCTGCGGCTCCGGAAGGTCGAGCGACCATGAGCAGTCACACTCGACCGTCCGGCGGGTGTTGTTGACGATGACAAGCTGCTTCTTGACGGTCTCGCCCGCCAGAAAGTTCTGATCCTTGCTGGTGAAGCGCTCGGGCTTGCCGCCGATGTAGGCGAGCAGGGGCTGGTTGTTGCGAAGGAACGCATCACCGGCGCTGTTGGGCACCCAGTCGGACATCCGGGGCTGGCCCCGGATGAAGTCCACACTGTAACCGGGCCTCTGCAGCGCCTCCCAGTTCACCTCGGGGCGACTGTCTTCGGCCGTGAAGCCGGGAGGGATGACGAAGAAGCGATCATAGGACCAGCCGCTCGGGCCGGAGAGCCCCCAGGTACGGTAAGCCCGCCAGTTGTCCTTGATGTACATCGCCTGCACGTCGACGCGGTTGGGTATGTCGAACTCCCTGGAGTTGAAACGGTGGGGGTACTCGAACCGCTGCCATGTCCTGCCCGCGCGGAACTGGGCGGTTTCGAAACGCATGTCGGCCTTTTCCTTCTCGGTCAAGTCAAATGCCCCGTCGCCCAGGAACTGCGAGCTCCATTCCGCCGTGCAG
This sequence comes from uncultured candidatus Brocadiaceae bacterium, assembly GCA_964442595.1. GTDB lineage: Bacteria > Planctomycetota > Brocadiia > SM23-32 > SM23-32 > DAOVRD01. Next base: position 5,180 of record CAYUDW010000182.1, on the reverse strand, counting down.
AGCTCCCACGGAACGTCGGCCTGCAGAAACGCCCTCTTGCCCTTATACCATCCCCTGTACATCGTCCAGGTGGGCGGCAGCGGCGGGCCATACTCGACCAGCACGGCGGGGAAGATTCCTTCCTTCGACCAGTGCTCGAAGTAGTCGGAGCGCTCCTGGATGGGCACGAAGTTCAGGTAGAAGTTGCTCGTATAGATGCCGCTCAGATTGCCGGACGAATGGTGGTAGATGACGCGGGACGGGTCGAGGCGCCTGACGATGGCTTCCCCCCGCAGGGCGCGCTCCATGTTGCCCTGCGACCAGGGAGTCCGCTCCGGCGTAACGTCCATGCCGATCTGGTCGGGGTCCATGTCGCCATGGTAACTGGTGGAGTTGTGGCTCATGGAGTACATGACCACGGAGGGATGGTTCTGAGCCACGCGCACGTAGAACTCGGCATGGCGGGCATAGCCGTTGGCCTCGTCGGCATCCGGCGCGTCCCACTCGTAGTTCCCCGGATGCGGCTGAGAGAGCGAAATGAGCATCCCCACGTCATCAGCCGCCCTCAGGACGTCCCCGAGGGCCGAATGAACGCCCGGCTGGCAGCTATAGTAGTGCGTGAAAACGGTGTTGATGCCCATGCCCCGAAGGGTCAGGAACGTCTCGCGCGCTGCCTCATAACTGGCCTCGTAGAGCCCCCTGTTGGCGTTCTCAAACGGCACGATGGGGCAGAAGACGCGCGACCCGTTCAGATAGAAGTCGCGCCCCTCGATCCAGAACTCCCGGAAGCCAAAACGCACCGGCAGAAATGCGTCGAGCAGATTGCCCTCGGAGTCCAAGAGCGCGAGCTTCAGCGTGTACATGTTCTCGGGTGTGTGCAGGTCCCAGAGCTTCTCCGGCTTCCAGGGCGCGGTGAACGCGAAGCGGCCGTCCTTCAGGTCGGCAGCCGTGAAGGACCGGCTCGTGCACGTCTTCACCTCCCGTTCGCCGTCGAGCAGGCGCGCCCGGAGCGAGCACGGGGCGCCGGGCTCGAGCTGAAGGGCCGTGTCGAAGGTGATCTGCCAATTGCGCACGGAAGGATCGATCTTGACGTCGTCGATGCGCGCTTCGGCCGGGACGCCCGCCAGGAACACGTCGCCACAGAGGCCGCGGCGCCGCACGCGCCCCCTGACGAGCTGAGCTTCGTTGGTCTGGCTGTAGGACAGGACCGCTGCGGCGAGGGGCAACGCCACGGTGCGCAGCGACAGCACGTGCGTGGCGCCCTCGCGACAGCCGGGCGTGATGTCCAGCTCGCTGCCGGGAAAGTAGAGCTCACCCAGCCTTCGGCCGTCGACGTAGACGACGGCGTAGGAGTTCAAGTGCTCGACCGAAAGGGCTATCCGCCGCCCGGCCCAGTGCGCCGGTATCTCGATCTCCCGCTGGTACCAGGCCGCGGTGACCCGACCCAGATCCTCTTCGGCCCACGTGGGATGGGCATAGAGCGTCTGCTCCCCGCCCTGGAGGGAACCGGCCCACGGCCCCGGCACCTTGAAGTAGCCCCAGCCGTCGACGGGGACC
>CAYUDW010000182.1:0-3544 GCA_964442595.1 uncultured candidatus Brocadiaceae bacterium | reverse complement strand
CCGGCCAGGTTGCGGGTCTCGGCCGGATCTTCCCGCATGTTGAAGAGCATCTCGACCGGGTCATCGTTGTGTGCGATGTACTTGTAATCCGCGCTGCGGATCGCCTGGCCGCTCCCGCCGTGGCACTCGACGGCGACATATTTCCGGTCCAGGCGCGTTCCGTCCTCGAGCAGCGCCCGCAGGCTGACTCCCTTCACGTTCTCCGGCAGGGGCAGATCCCAGTAGTCGCAGATGGTCGGGAAGAGGTCCAGCCCCGAGACCAGCTCGCCAGTCTCCTCGCGGCCTTCGGGCAGCACGCCCGGCCAACTGATGATGAGGGGCACCTTCGCGGCCGCGTCGTACAGGAAGTGCTTCGTCCTGAACTGGTGCTCGGCCATGCCCTCGCCGTGGTCGCTGGTGAAGATGATGAGAGTGTCCTCGGACCCGCCCGCGTCCTCTACGGCCTGGAGCAGCCGGCCGATCTCCGCGTCCACCATCTCCACGTGGCGGTAGTAGCCCCACACGTAGTAGCGCCAGTAGGCCTCCGCCCGCTCCTGGTCCACGGGGCCGGAACCGGAGCGACGCTTCCGATAGCGCGCCGGCTCCTCATGCGTCGGCTCGAAGCTCTCGGGCAGCGGCGGCAGATCGTCCAGCAGCTCCGGGTAGGGGAACCCCAGGCGGTTCCTGAAGTTGTAGCTCGTCCACAGGCCGATGTCGTGCGGCTGCGTGTACATGGCGGCCAGGAAGAAGGGCTTCCCTTCGTCGTAGTTGCGGATGTAGGCTTCGCAGGACTGAGTGACGCTCTTGTCGCCTTCCTGGCCCTTACAGTTGATGCCGCTGGCGATCACGTCAAAGCCGGGGACGAAGGCCGTGTGCGGCTCGCGCACGTGCCACTTGCCGGAGTAGGCCGGCTCCCTGTCCGTGTGCCGAGCGATCCATTGCCCCAGATTGGGGATAGCCGTGCGGACGTTGTTCCCGTTCCCGAAGACGCCCGTCTCGCTCGGCATCCTGCCCGTGAAGATGGAGCTTCTGGCCGGCGAACACAGGGGGTAGGTGCAGTAGCTCTGCCGGAACGCCGTCCCGCGCTCCGCCAGCCGGTCGAGGCCCGGCGTGCTCACCTGCGAGTTCCCGAACGCGGAGATCGTGTCGATGTGTTGCTGATCGGTGACGATCAAGAGGATGTTCGGCTCAGTACTCATAGTGAACTCCCCCCTTGATCAGGTCGACGGTCAGTTCCTCCGTCCTCTGCATCGCCTCGTCGTCCAGGACGTACATCACCGAGTTGGAGGTCATCAGGACGACGCGGTCGGCATCGTCCAGCCAGTACTGCCGGGGCAGGATCGCGTGGCCGATCTCGTATACGCACCTGGGTCTCATGCCGTCCGCAGCCAGCTTGGCCGCCAGCCCGGCTCCCATACTGCCGAGATGGTGGCCGGCCTTCACCTTCGTCAGGCCCTCCAGCAGCGTGAACTCGATCCTCTGGCCGGCCCAGCGCTGGACGACGTCGACCAGACACCAGTCTGCAGTGAACGGCGGGGACAGATCGAGTTCGCGCCGGCTCCCGCGACACGTCTCGAAGACCCGCCCGTCCTCGACCGATCCTTCCAGCGTCAGGGACAGCTCCGGACGAGGGCAGCGGGACGCGTCGGTGAAGCCGGTCTCCAGCCGCCAGCGGACAGGGGAGGCCAGTTCGTCGTCGCGGCACAGGATCCCGGCCTTCACCGTGTTCTCGATGCCGTCGGCGTTGACCAGCACGTGATCGACCTGGAAGGTGAGACCTTCGCCGTCTCTCCTGCGGTCGATCCTCAGGTGCCCCATGTCCTTGTTCTGGAACCGGAAGCGGCCGCTGTTGCCCCATATGCGGTACGTCTGGCTCCAGTCTCCCCCGACGTCGTAGCCCGCCGGAAGCGCCGGGAACCCGCTGAAGGCCCCCATCTCCGCCAGGACTCGGGGCGACAGGAGGCCGTCAACGGCCCGGTCGCCGGGCTCTGGTCCCTTGTGCGGCATGATCTCCTCCGAATGCTTCGCTGGGACGCCTGTTGACGCCCTACCAACGGAAGAAGCGGTATGGGTCGTCCCATTCCTCCGGCTCGTCGAGGTAAAGGCCGTCCAGCCAGCGCGTCTCGCCTTCCGCGACGGGCCGGGAGAGGTGGTCGAGCAGCGGCGTCTGCCCCGCTGCGCCCGTGTTCGCCAGCAGGCGCGTCACCAGGCAGGAGACCCGCCGGAACGTGCGTTTGACGTTCATCTTCTCCCCGGAGTAGTCGAACTGCCAGGGGGCGAGCTGACAGAGCACGACCGATCCGTCCTCGCTCGCCGCCAGCACGCCGTTGCCGATGACGGTGAGCCCGCCCGACACAAGGGGCAGCTCACGCGGGTCGCGGTTGTGCACTTCTGCCGGCGAGACGCCCGCCAGCGCAGAGCCCGCACCGAACGGCTCGAAGCAGGCGCCAATGTGCTCCGCCCTCTTCATGCCGACGTCGAGGGGCAGGAACGCATCCGCATCCTCCTCGCTGAGGCCGATGCCCAGCACGTGCCCGCCGTCGCCCAGCCACTCGGCAATGGCCTCTGCATCGTCGGCGAGCTCTTTGCCGCCGCCCGGCCCGACGATCAGGACCTGGCTGTCGGAGAGCTTTCCACCCTCGTACGCCGCGAGCGAGACGCCGGCCGATTCGAGGTAGCTCCGTCCGGCCGGATCGCCCACGTAGACACCCTTGCGCCGAGGCGCCGGCTGCCAATCCGAAACATACCGCAGTATGTTGCGCGCCAGGGCCTCCGCGGCAGGATCGGCCTCCGTCCGCCCGGTCACGTCCGCCTGGCAGAACAGCACCATGCCCTTGCCGTCGCGGTGCTCCATGAGCGCCGTGTACTGGAGGGCGTAGCCGCCGTCAAGGATGGGCAGGAAGTCGCCGCCGGCCGGTTTTTCGATGAGGGCCGAAGCCACGTTGCCGCGGTGGCCGCACCGCCAGAGCCGCGTGACCGGGATGCCGCACCACTCGACTGTCGGCACGTGGTTGAACTCCGGGATACGCTCGTAATCGAGGCGCGCCGGCAGGATCGTGGCTTCGCCGCGCCAGTTGCGCAGGTGCTCCTCGCCCAGCCCCGCCAGCAGCGGATGATCCGGCACGCGCTTGAAGACCCACCGCAGCCCGTACTCCGCCACGCGGAAGCCCAGCCGCTTCTCCAGCACGTCCCCCGTCTGCTCGAACACGACCACCTTCAGGCCGTCCCGAACGCGCGACAGGTCCGGCCCCGGCCCTTCGAGCGTCAGGGCGCCCTTGCCGATCAGGAGGACATCGTACGCGGAGAGCCCGGCGTCCGCCTCAACGGGATCGAAGCGAACGCCCAAGCCTCTCAACAGCTCGGCGGTCTCGCCCTGAGGGTCAAAGAGCGCGATCTTCGCGCCGGTCTGCAACGATTCCGGGGGCGCCAGGACGTCGACCGTGAAGGAGTCCTGCTGCGTCTCGCCGTTGCTGAAGCGGACGGTCGCCGAAAGCTCGTACGCTCCGTGAGCCAGGTCCGCCGGAAGGTCGAAGACCAGCGGGATGCGCTCCTGCTGCCCCGTGGG
>CAYUDW010000181.1:0-7272 GCA_964442595.1 uncultured candidatus Brocadiaceae bacterium | reverse complement strand
CCCGCGACTTCCCGCTGGAGCGCATCTGGCGGCTCCTTCGTGACACATACGCTTGTTGACTGAACCTCGAACCGACCGGCAGCCCGTTGCTCTGGACACGCGGCCACTACGGACTTGGTGCAGTTCTCCCGGATAGCGTCACGCAGAATCCCAGGTCTTCGGTCTGCGAGGTGTAACATATCCGGCTCTTTCCGATACAGCCATACCCGGCCCTGCACGCGAAGACGCGGATGGAATGGGCAACCTGGACGTGGAGCGCCATGGCCCGGCAACCACTTCAGCAGGACCCGCATGGCTCACCGACCATTCTGACCGCCCTGTGGCCCTCGTCGCTCGACCTCGCCATGCTTGCCCGCCGTGGCGGGAACGTCTACACGGACCCCACGCTACTCGACGTGGCATTCGCGCTGGCGGCGCTGCCGTAGTTGGGGGTACTTGGGCGAGACTCCGTCGGTGCGCGAATCTCGATGCCCGTCAGGTGGTCGCGGGCACATTGCGCACCGAATGACTCACGCGACCGTGCTCCCCTTCTGTCAGCACATTCCCTGCCAGAAGACGCTTGCTCTCGCTCTGGAGGTTGCGCACTCCGGCTGTGAGCAGTAAGATCGCAGACCTCTTGGCCAGCGCACTGAAAAAGGTGACTGGCAAAATGCGTCAACTGGATGGTATCCAACGAACGGGAGTGGCGAAGCCATGAAGTTCCGGTTCAAGCATCATCTGATCGACACCGACCTGCCGGGGCACTACTACGGCCAGACGGTGCTGGCGGATCTGGACAACTGCGGCCGGCCGGAGTTCATCCTCGGCCGCTGGAACGGCGAGGTCTACTGGTACAAGTGCCATACGCCGGACAGGTGGTCGAGGCACCTGCTCCACGCGAACTCGGCTTCTGCCTGCGGCGGATGCGCCCTCGACGTGGACGGCGACGGCTGGCTCGATTACGTGACGGGCGGGGCCTGGTACAGGAACTCGCGCGACCCCGGGAAGCCGTTCGAGCGGATCGACTTCGACCCGGACCTGGCAGACTGCCACGACCTGGCCATTGCCGACGTGGACGGCGACGGACGCCCCGAGGTGCTGACCATGTCCGACCCGAACGGCCTCTGGTGCCACAAGATACCCGAGGACCCGACGGGGCTCTGGCCGGGCCGCAAGATCAGCCCACCGGTCCACACCGGCCTTTCGGTCGGCGACGTCGACGGGGACGGCGACCTGGACCTGGTTCGGACGGACGTCTGGTTCGAAAACGTCGCCGGGGACGGGACCGAATGGGTCGAGCACTACATCGGCCCGAGCACGCCTGCCCCGCCCGACTTCCAGCAGCGCTGGGCGCACGACGCCACCAACACCATCGTGTGCGACATGAACCGCAACGGCAAGAACGACATCGTCCTCTGCGATGCCGAGATCCCGGGCGGCAAGATATGGTGGATGGAAAACCTCGACGGACGCGGGCGCGAGTGGAAGCGCCACGAGATCCCCAACGGGGACGACCGCCGTCGCGGGCCATACCACACTTTCCACGTCGGCAACCTGGACGGCGACGGGGACCTGGACATCTTCAGCTGCGAAATGGAGCACATCCACGGCGACGGACCGCCGCGCTGGTACATCTGGGAGAACGTGGACGGCAAGGGCGGCCGCTGGCAAGAGCACGTGATCCTGGACGCCAACCTGGGCGGTCACCAAGCCCGCGTGGGCGACGTGACGGGTAACGGCTTGCCGGACATCATCGGCAAGCCGTGGGTCCCCAGCCCCCGGAACGCCGCCGGCGGCAAGATGTTTGTCGTCTTTCTGGAGAACGTCTCTGAGCCTGATGAATGACGGATGTACGTCGCCGTGAGTTCGTGGTGCTCTGTCGCCGCCACTTGAGAATCAGCACCCCGTAGAATTACCACTGCGTCCGCTAGCCCGCACGGGGGGGCAGGCGCACTCCTCCCTCGACCTCACCATGCTTGCCCGCCGCGGCGGGAACGTCTACACCGACCCGTCCTTCGCCCCGCGAATGCACCGCCATCGTCGCCTCCCCTGGGCCGGCCGGCCGGATTCTATCTGACCGCTCCCGACGGCGCCACTAGCTGGAACCCGCCAGCCGGCATCCCGAAGGAGGAGGAGCGTGGCAGGACGGTCGATCTGCACGCCCTGCGCCACACCTTCGGCACGCACCTCAGCAAGAACGGCGTCGCGCCGCGGGCCCCCCAGGCCGCCATGCGCCACTCGTCCCCAAACCGGGCGCGCAAGCGGGAAGTTGCCCCGAACCAAGATCGGCGCTACCCTTGCGGTGCTCAGGTTGGGCGTCGCGCCCGATCGCGCTGCTGTCACCGCACAACACCCGCAGTGGGCCGGGCTGCACGACGGCTCCAGGGAGGGAATGGCGGATGGAACCCTTGGACAGACGAGAGTTCATGCGGGTCATGCTGGCCGGCGGGCTCGCCCTCGGACTGGGTCCCGGAGCGGACGAGCAGCGACCTCCGGACCTTGATGCGATGAGACGGCTCCTGGCCGGGCACCGCATCGCGCGGATCGAGTCGAAGCGCTCGAGTGACCGCTACTCCCACTTCGTCGGGCGGGGCGCCACGGGCGGCTCGACGCGCTTCGGATTTGGCAGAGAGATACGCATACTGGTCAGCGACCAGGGCGTCAGCGGCGGGGCCATGTCGGGTGCCGGGCCGGACGAAGTCAGCCGACTGACCGGCACCAGGGTCTCGGATCTCTTCGACCTCCGCACTGGCACGTCGGACGAGGCCATGAGCATCGATCTGCCTTTGCACGACTTGGCCGGCAACATCCTGGGGATGCCGGTCTACAAGCTGCTCGGTGCTAGCGGCCCGACGCACGTGCCGATCTACAGCAGCTCGATCCACTTCGAGGACCTGGAGCCCTGGGGGCAGGCCGAGGGGATTCCAAGGCTCCTGGCCGCATGTCGGACCGACTACGACCTGGGCTACCGGGCGTTCAAGCTCAAGATCGGGCGCGGGTTCCAGTGGATGCCGCGCGAGGAAGGCCAGAGGCGCGATGTGGCGGTCACAAGGGCTGTCCGGGAGCGTTTCCCCGACTGCCGGATCATCGTTGATGCCAACAACGGATACGCCGTCGACGACTTCCTGCACTACGTGTCGGCCGTGGCCGACAGCGACCTCTACTGCATCGAGGAGCCGTTCGAGGAGAACCGCGAAGACCTGCTCCGACTGCGCGACCACATGCGCAAGGTCGGCTGCCGGGCCAGGATAATGGAGGGCGAGTCGCGTTCAGAGGCCGCTCCCGAGCCTTGGCGTTACGGGCACTACTCGAGGGCCCACGTAGATCGGCTGTTCGCGCTGGCCGAAGAGGGCCTCGTCGACACCTTCAACATGGATCTAGCCATCGTGGGCTATACCCGGTGGCGGAGGGTGATGCCCGAGCTGGTCAGGGCCGGCGTCTCTGCCTCCCCACACACCTGGGCGGGGACACCCCGGCCCTACTACTGCGCGCACCTCGCCGCTGGAGTGGGCAACGTGGACATGGTCGAAGGCATCCCCGGAAAGGCCAGCGGCATGGACTATTCGGCCTACACGTTCAAAGACGGCAGGCTTGTTGTTCCGGACCTGCCTGGTTTCGGCATCTCACTCAGCCTGTAGGCGCGACCGGATGCCACTTAGACTCCTCTGCCACACCTTTGGTACCCACCCCAGCAAGAACGGCATTGCGCCGCGCACGGCCCAGGCCACCATGCGCCGCTCGTCCCTCGACCTCACCATTGACGCCTACACCGACCCCACGCTGCTGGACGTGGCAGGGGCGGTGGCGATGCTGCCGGGTGGGGGCTGCGTCGAACCGACGCGGTGCCTGGCGTCATGGCTGCTTGGCGCTCACCTGAGGGCCAATGTACGAGGTGGCCACGACGACGTCGTCGTACCACATGACCTTGTTCGCGCCCCTTCTGCTGGAGTAGGTGCCGAGGGCGACGTGGTTCACTTTGAGGGCAGCCACGCTCCGGAACCGCAGGTTGGCAAAGTCCCCCGCGAGCTTGCCATCCACCCAGAAGGCGACCCGTCCGTCGCGCTCGCCGGGCGTGTTGGCTTTCAGCATGAGTTCGTAGCAGTACCAGCGATCCAGCTCTGCGGTGAAATCGGGGCGGGGGATGAAGTCCTCCCCCAGGAGCACCCTGTTCTCAGGAGGGTACACCTCGCCTGAGGGGAAGAACAGGTCGCCCCATCTGCGCCCCTGATCCATGTGATAGGAGTAGATGTTCGACCGGCCGGGCGGACGGTCGGACGAACGCCTCGAGGGCCTCGCCGCGTCAAGCCGTGCAGTGAAGTGGCTGAGCCCATCCGGGCGCACGCCTACGAGACTCGGGGCAGATCCCGATCCCAGCGTAACGTCCGGCGCCCTCGCCCACATGAGAATGCCGGTGTGATGGCAGCCCGGGAACTCCTTGTGGAACTTCATGTAGTAGCGCACGTGGAGGCTGTCGAACCCCTCCTTGAACTCCTTCTCCACACCGTGGCTCGTCGGCTCCTCATGCCGTATCTCCACGGCTTTGGTGCCGCTGTGGACGTTCTCGGGTTCCCGCGTCACGCGGACCGTACGCCACGCGGAGTCCCACTTCTTCCCCTTCTGCTCCGCGGACCCCGTCACGATCGCATCGTCCTCAATGCCCTCAAAGCCGTCCGCAAAAACGACCTCCGGGGCCTGCTCAATGCCCACGTCCCCCGGATACCGCGCGGCCAAGCCATCCCCCTCAGGCAATGGTGAGTAACGCCCCGACGTGGTTGGCTGCTCGGCGGCAAGCGACACCGACAGGGCCAGGAGAGCAGTTCCACAGGCCATCTCGAAGACAATGCTCATCAGTCACTCCCTTCGCCTTCTGCCAACGCATAGCTGACATGAGCGCAATGTAGCCGCCCACGGCTTCTCGGTCAAGCAGGCCCCAACGATTCGGCCGGTGGTTCCTGCGAGCTTTGGGGCGCAGAGCAGCCGCCCACGTTCCACGCCCAGAGCGCACGAGTCGCTGGTCGGGCGAAAGGACGATCCCGGCTACCGACGACCTCCTGCGCCCCGCTAAGCAGTGGCAGGCCCGGCACGAACTGAAGGACCTCTCGAAGGTCACCATCCGCGGCCTGCTCTTGAAGGGGCAGGGGGCACGCCACCTGTTCTAGTTGACCTCGCCGAGCTGGCGTACGGACTCCGTCAGAACGCGCCGCCTTGGGCCGTGAGTGTGTCGGCCCCCGGCACCTTCGGCTTGCGGCAGATCCGGGCATCGCGTGTAATGGGTTGCGGGAACTGCACAGCGAGGAGCGCCACCGATATGCCCATGCGGCCGATGACCCGAGCGGACGTGCCCGAGGCCCTGCGCCTGTGGAACGCCGACTTCGTCCACGACACCGTCAGCGAAGAGCGCCTGGAGCGCGTCATATTCGACGACCCGCACTTCCCGGAGGGCATCGCCACAGTGCTGGAAGAAAGCGGACGGACGACCGGTTTCGCCTATGCGGTCGCGCCGGATCCTAGCGCGACATGGGTGGGCAACGTCTGCTTCCTGAAGCTCCTGTCCGGACCTCCCTACGCCCCTGGCAGTGCTGCCGACCGTCTGCTGGCCGCCGCGGAGGAGTTCTGCATCGCCCAGGACAGGGAGGGCCTTCACGTCGTCGAGTACGCGGCGGGAGGCCACATCATCCCGGGCATCGACCGCAGGTACGAAGAGAAGATGAACTTCTTCCTCGAGCGCGGCTACGCCGAGTCCCACGAGATCCGGGACGTTGCCCTGGACCTCGCGGCGTTCGAGCCCGGCGAGTGGGCGCGCGAAGCGCGGTGGAAGGCGGCCGAGCAGGGGGTGAGCATTCTGCCCTACGAAACGGGGATGCTGGGGATGTTCCGCGACTTCGTCCGCGACCTCGGGATGGGGCACTGGTTCCGCCAGGGCTGGGAGAAGCGCTACCACGCCGGCTGTCACACGTTCGTTGCCGTCCGGGACGGCCGGTTGATCGGCTACGCCGACTACGCGCCGGGCGAGCAGTGCGGCAGCTTCGGCACCACGGCCGTCCGCCGCGAGTTGCGTGGCCAGGGGATCGGCTCCTGCCTGCTGAACGCCTGCATGGAGCGCATGAAGGAGCTCGGGACGCCGCTGGTGGTTGCCGAGTGGGCCAACACGCCGTTCTACCTGAAGAACGGCTGGCACGTCTGGCGGCGATACGCCGTCCTGCACAAGCCGCTGCCGTAGAGCGCCTTGAGAGGCCCGCATCCGGCCGGTGCTGCTTGCTTCCTGGAGGGCCTTCGGCGCAGGGCGGGACTCGCCGGTGCCCCGGGCTGCGGGTTTCGCACATCTTCCACCCCATGTCCCTCGTGCGCAGCGATCATACGCCGCGACCCGACGCTGTCGAGGTAGCTCCGCTGCAGCCGTTGACAGGCAGGACGACAGCGGCCCCGGGGAGGAGCGTCACGCCCTCCCCGGGGCTTACCGGATCATGGCCCCACCACTTGCTCCACTTCTTGCACCTGCGTTACCATGAGTTCTTGCACGGACCACAGGACGCCGTAGTCACTCCCTGTCACCCCATGGCACAGAATGGGCCGAAGAGGGGGTCGGCAAGGAGGGCGTAAGTCTAGCGGGTTGGCAACCGTAGGCGCCTGTTGTCACCCGTAGTCACCGAGTGACAATGGAGCGGGCGACCGGATTCGAACCGGCGACGTCCAGCTTGGGAAGCTGAACGCGCAGAGTTCTAAGTGTTTGTAATATAGGGACTTAAGACTTCGGCGCGCGAGCGTTCCACCGTTTCTTGCACCAGCTGTGGCGAAACTGGCTAACGCCTGCCGCCACAGCGACTTACGGCTACCCAAACAAGTCGCGGATGGCACGCTAATCGGCGCCATTTGGCTCCCTCAACGGATGCGGGCATAGGTGCTACATGGCGCTCCGTTCCTTTGCCAGCTCCTCCGGCGCGTCAGCGACTTGACCGGCCCCCCGAGCGCTCCTACACTCATGCCGCCCTTCAGGGCTGCTGCGTTGCGGAGCCCCGACTGCGTCCCTTGCGGGAGAGGACCATGGCCGTCATGCCGGACGGGATGTTGTGGGTAGGTTGTCTCGCGTTCCTGGCTTTCGTGTGTGCCTGGTGCCCTGCGGCGCAGGGGCAGGTGCGGCAGGATGATCTCGTTCCGTTCGTGCTGCCGTGGGACGACGCGGCGCCCGGGCCGACCAACCTGAGCGGCTGGAACCACAAGCCGGCCGGCAAGTTCGGGCCCGTCCGGGCCGGCGAGGACGGCCACCTCTACGTCGGCGCCGAGCGGATACGGTTC
>CAYUDW010000180.1:2589-7309 GCA_964442595.1 uncultured candidatus Brocadiaceae bacterium | reverse complement strand
TCCGACCCTACTGTCCCCCCGTGCTCATCAGCGCGTGCCTGCTCGGCATTCCGTGTCGCTGGCACGGCCGTCGTCCTAAACGACGAGATAAGCTGATTGACCGCCTCAAGAAGGGCTTCGTGCTTGTGCCCGTTAGTCCCGAGCAGCTCGGCGGCATGCCCACGCCACGCACCGGGGAGCACCTCAACGGTACAGGAGCCCAGGTCTTGGACGGGGGCTTGTGCATCATTGCGCCGGAAACTGGCGAAGACGTGACCCGCTTTCACGTTAACGGGGCGCGTTACACACTGGAGATCGCCCGAATAGTGGGCGCTACGCGCGCCTATCTCAAAGGGGGCAGTCCGTCATGCGATAGAGAAGGCGTGACGGGCGAACTGCTCAGCCGGAACGGCATCCGGGTCGTCCGCGTCTCTTAAACAGCCCATTTCCAGGCTGCAAGGCGACGCACTGCAGGGATCATCGTGAGAAGAAGACAGGTGCGAAGATGTGGTTGAGAGGTCCAAGCGGCGGGCCCGGCCTCAAACCTCTCGCCCCGCGCCTCAGTCCATGGGCGCCAGGAACTTGCCGAAGTTGCCGTTGGCGATCTTCTCGAAATCCTCGCTCGAATGGCCGAGTTGCCGGCAGATGAACTCGCGGTCAACCTGGATGCCTCGGTGCGAGTGGGAGAGGTCGCCCGGGGCGCGATCGTCTGAACCGTAGATGATCCAGTCCGCACCGATGTACTTCAGGGCCTTGTCCAGGGCGTCGGCCCGGTAGAACTCGGGCGTGCCGCGCGTAATGTCGATGTACATCTGCATCTGGCCCACGTCGCCGCGCCGCACGGCGGCCCTCATCCTGCCCGCCACGGCGATGCACTCGTCCGTCCATGGCCACGAGATGTGCGCGAGGGCGAACTTGATCTTCGGGAAGTGCAGCATCACTTCGTAGAAGACTGGTCGGCAGAACCGGGAACTGTCCATGTTGCCGAACAGTATCCCCGAGTGGAAAAGCATCGGTTTGCGCAGCTCCTGGATCTTCTCGTAGACCGGGAAGAAGCGCTCCTCGTAGGGATACCAGTGGTCGGGGATCATCTTGATGCCTTTGAGCCCCTTGTCGTTGACCGCGTGCTCGACTTGCTCAACGGCACCGGACAGCGTCGGCTCTATCCACGCGAACCCGACCAGCCGCTCGGGATCGGCGGAGCATATCTCCGCGATGATGTCGATCGAGCGCATGGCGTCCTCGTTGGAGTCCGCCATGTGCGGCGCGATCAGCAGCGCCCTGTCCATCTCCCGCGCGTCCATCGCCTTGAGCACGTCGGCGCCATTTGCATCCGGGCTGCAATGAATGTGGCAATCGCTGTACATCCTCTGGTTCCTCCCTGGGCGTTCGAGTCGTCGAACGGGTCCGGTCAGGAAGGCGTTTCTAGGGCATTGAGCTTCCTGTTTCAACTGCCCGGTGCGCCTCCGTGATTCGGCGCTGGCCGGCATTGGAAAGCGCCGGCCGGGATGCTGTAAAAGACAGCCTTCCACTCTCGAGCCCCAATGGAGCAATGGCAACCGACACGCGACCCTCCGTCCGCTGGCTCACGGCGACGTCATGGCTTGCGCTGCTGGTCTTCGCGGCTACCAGTACGTTGATCGCTGTGTCCCTTAAGCATATCGGGGACGACCTGCAGATCGGCTTCGGCATGCGCGGGGCGCTCGCACCGGCGCGGGCGCTGGTGTTGGGGGCTTTCACGTTGCTGGTCGGTTTGCTGGGTGACCGGTTCGGCATGCGGTGGTTCCTCGGCGGCGGCATGTTCGTGGTCGCGCTTTCGCTCGTGGGAGTCTGGCAGAGCAACGGCTATGGGGGCCTGCTGATCGGCCTCGGAGGCGTCGGCGTGGGGCTGGGCGCGCTGGAGGGACTGGTCAGCCCGCTCACCGCCGACCTCCACCCGCGAAATGTAGCCGTCCACCTGGGCGTCCTGCATGGATTTTTCCCGGCGGGGCTCGTCGTTTCCTCGTTCCTCATCGGCGCGTCCCTGGACAGCGGAGTGGAATGGCGCGTGCCTTTCGTGGTGGTGGCCGTGCCGGCCGTTGTGGTGGGTGCGATGTTCCTGCTGGGTGCGTATCCCGCTCACGGCCACCATGGGCCGGGAAAGGAACGCCTTCGCGTCAAGGCTATCCTGGGCAACCGCACGTTCTGGCTCCTGGCGGTCGCCATGATGCTGACGGGCGGCTGCGAGGGAAGCCTCATCTACTGGAGCCCGAACTTCCTGCAGGACCAGTATGGCGTCGGGGCAAAGGTCGGCGCCGCTGGTCTGATGGCTTTCAGCGCAGCAATGGCCGTGGGGCGGTTCGGTATGGGGGCCATCGCGCGGTCCGTGCCGTTGGGTCGGCTGATGCTCGGCGGCGCTGTCCTTTTCGTGGCGGTGACCTCCTGTGCGGCGGGCATCGACAACCTGGGAGTGAACGTGGCCTGTCTTGCGGGCGCGGGACTGCTGATCGCTTGTTTCTGGCCTGGCGTCCTATCGCTGGCCACTGAACGCATCGGCACGGGCTCGGCCACGCTGCTCGCCATGCTCGCGGTTGCGGGGATTGCAGGCTTCGGCATACTGCCGGCTGCCATCGGTATCGTGGCCGAACGGTTCGGACTGCGGATCGGCCTCGGCATGGTGCCCGTGACCATGGTGGTCGTTGCACTCATCCTCCTCATCGCCGCCCGCTCCGCCGGGGCCTCAAGCGCCGGTGCGCCCGGTTCCGCTGACTGAGGCCTGACCGGCTTGCCCGTGCCTCGTCTGCTCGATACAGGGAACACGTCTCGGTGCGCCCTGCCACTTGCGGCCCAAAAACGGTACAATGGAGTCGGGACGTGCACCGAGAGACTGCGAGCACGAGCGGAGAGGCAATCCGTGGCGGACGAGCAGTCAAAGGCGGACGGCGAGGAACAGGTGGCCGCGGGGCAACCTGTCAGGAAACGCAGGCGCCGCTGGCCGTACGTGCTCGGGGTGTGCGCGGTTGTCTTGATCTTGCTCATCGCGTTGCTGCCCAGGATTCTGTCCCTCGGAGCGGCGCGCCGCCTGATCCTGTCGCGCGTCAATTCGCGCCTGGACGGGTCGGTGGAGATGGCGTCCTGGTCCCTGCGGTGGTTCTCCGGCCTTGGCTTCGAGGGCGTGAAGCTCAAGGACGCCGATGGCCGCACCGTCCTGGAGGTGGAGGCGGTTCACGTCTCCGCCAGCGTGCCGATGCTGCTGGGATCGGTGAAGGACCTGGGCACCGTAGATATCGTTTCCCCCAGCTTTGACCTCGTGCGCGGCGAGCCCGGCGCGGGCGTCCCTTCTCCGGGCGAGCCGCCCGGGCCACGACCGCCTGTCCAGGAGCCGCCGGCCCTGCGGGTACCTCTGCCCTTCGATCTGAAAGCCCGTCTGCTCGTCAGGGACGGCAGCGGCAGCGTCCGGTTCGCGGATGCAGGGCCGCTGGACGTGCGGGACGTCAAAGCCGACGTCACCATAGACGGGCTGCAGCAGCCGATCCACTACGAGGCGGAAGCGGCGGCGGGGGAGGGTGGTGGCCGCCTGAAGCTCACCGGGTCCGCTACCGTGGCTAAGGACGGCGTGGTCAGCCTGGACCACCTTGAAGCATCCTCTGAGGCATCGGTTTCCGGGTTCGACCTGTCGGACGTGTCCCCGATTGCCAAAGGGCTCGGGCTGCCGGTAGATGTCGCGGGCCTCGTTGACGGGCGGCTCACGGCAGAGGTCAAAGGCACCGGCGCGGCCGCCAGCGGCGAGGTGCATGTTCGTAACCTGGTCCTGGCGGGCGGCCCGTTGGGGACGGACCGGCCCGAGATCGGTAAGGTCGACGCCAGCTTCGACCTGGAGGTCAGCGCGGATGGCGGGACCGTCAGGGAGTTGCAGATCGCCTCGCCCGTGGCTCGGGCCGAGTTGAGCGGCACGCTCTCCGTGCAACCGGAGGGTGCGTTGCCGCGGGGGAGCCTCAAAGCCGGCGGCTCCGTCGATCTGGCGCCCCTGGCGAAGCTGCTGCCCAACACGCTCAGGCTCCGCGAGGGCCTGGTCATCGAGGGCGGCACGTGCGCGCTGCAAGCGCAGGTGGACTCGGACGGAGAGACGGCGCGTCTGACCGGGGACTTCCGCCTGGCGGAGCTGGTCGCCGCGACAGACGGCCGGGAGATCAGGCCACAGGCGCCGTTGGCTGCCCGGCTGGTGGCGGAGATCGGCCCGGCCGGACCGCGGGTCGAACTCATCGAGCTTGACTCCTCGTTCGCGACGGCGAAGGCCACCGGCACGCTGGACCAGTTCGCGCTGGACGCCTCGGTCGACCTTGCGGCGGCGATGGCAGAGGCGGCGAGTTTCGTGGACGTCGGCCAATGGCAGACGAGCGGTGCTTTGGAGGCCCACCTCGCCATCGGGCCGGGCGAGCCGGCGCAGCCCGCGGAGCGTCTGATAGAGGGTGCGCTGACCGCCAGGGATCTCCGGGTCGCCCGCGCCGAAGCCGTGCTGTTGAGCGAAGACGCGATGAGTGCGACGGCCTCGGTCCTCGTCACGCTTGATGAGCGGCGCATTCTCCGGCAGTTGGCTGATTTGCGGGCAGACGTGCGCGGTTCCTTCGGGGAGGCGTCGATGTCCATCTCGCAGATCGCGAACATGGACGCGCTCGATGCGCTCGTCGTATCGGACATGGAGGTGACGGGCACGGCCGACCTGGGCAGGCTCTCTGCCCTGGTTCGGAGTTTCGGGCTCGCC
>CAYUDW010000180.1:0-2489 GCA_964442595.1 uncultured candidatus Brocadiaceae bacterium | reverse complement strand
GGCGTGACGGGCAGGTTCTCGGGCAGCGTGGATCTTGCCGGCCTGCCGGCCCTGCTGGGTCGCTCCGTCGACGCCTCTAAGGGTATGCAGATTGCCGGCACGGCGCAGCTTGAGGCGGAGATCTCCGCGGCCGGCGAGGCGGACGACGACCTGGTGCGCGCAGTGAGGGCGAAGGCGGTCTTGGCGGATGTTGCAGTGCAAGGGCTGACCGAGCGGCCGATCCGGGAGGAGTCCGCTACGTTTGCCTTCAGCGGCCTTATCGGCCCCCACGCAGGAGAGTCGGGCTGGGTGCTCAGCGACGGGGCGGGTTCCGCGCGGAGTTCGCTGTTCTCGTCCGAGCTGAAGCTGCCGCGCGTGGTCTTCGGCGGGCCGGGGCAGCTCGAGGTCAGCGGCATGGCGCTGACGGCCGAGTGCGAGCTCGGCCCTCTGGCTGACCTGGCGGGACGCCTGGGCCTGCTGCCGGACGGGCTGGCAGTCACGGGCAGCGCCGAGATCGCGGGAGCCGCTGCCTTTGACGAGCGCCGCCTTGACCTGAAGGGGATCGAGGGCGTCGTCCGGGACCTGGCGTTGGCCCGCGAGGGCAAGGCGATTCGCGAACCGGAGGTGCGCATGGCGGCCGAGTTGCACGTGGACCTGCCGGGGCGGAGCGTCGCGTGCCCGGGCGCTTCGCTGAAGCTGTCGTCCGGAACGATTGCGGCGAAGGACGTGACGGTGGCCGACTGGGGGGACCTGACGCGCGACGTTGCCGGGAACATCAGCGCCAGCCTGGACGTGGCCGGCCTGCTCGAAACCGTGGCGGACTACGTGCCCCTGCCGCAAGACATGAGCCCCGCCGGGAAGCTGGACCTCAAGGCAACCGTGGCGAGGCGGGAAGGCGGCTGGGATGCTAACCTGCGCGCTGCGTCGGACGATCTGAAGATCGCGCGCCCCAACGCGCCTGACATTGCCCTGGGCGATGTCGAGCTGCTCGCCCAGGGGACCGCCGCACCGGCCGGGCCGACCGTCACGTTCGATCCCATTCGGCTCTCGTCAGACTTCCTGGGCGTGGAGGGCCGCCTCGCCCTTGGCGGCGCGCCTCCGGAGCGCAGGCTCGAAGCCGGGGGTTCGCTGGAAGTGGACTTCAACCGCATCGGCTCCCTGCTCTCCGAGATGACGGGCTGGGACGTTGAACTTCGGGGCCGGCAGTCGCGACCGTTCCGCGTCGTCGCCGACCTCAGCGGGGAAGACTGGCGCCAGGCCCTCCGCAGCGTGCAGGCTGAGGCCGGCGTCGCTCTGGAACGCTTCGCGTTCGGCGGGGTGCAGGCTGAGAGCGTGGCGGCTGAGTCGGACGCAGGCGAAGGCCGCGTGGCCGTGGAGGTGACGGGCACGGTGAACGAGGGCGAACTGCGCCTGCCCTTGGCCCTGGACCTGACTGGCCGGCCCCCCGCGCTGGCCGTCCCGCCCGGCTCACAGATCCTGGCCAACGTGAAACTGACGGACCAAATGGCCAACGTGATTCTGGCGCGGGCAGCCCCTGTGTTCATGGGGGCCCTGACGATCCAGGGCACGACCGGCGTCGACTGCCAGAGCTTCCGCGTGCCGCTGGAGCGGGGTCTGCTGCAGACCGGCGCCGTCACGGCAGGGCTTTCCTTCCAGGAAGTATCGTTCGGGTCGGCCGGTGTGCTGAACAGCGTCTTGTCCCTCGTTAACCTGGGCGACCGCGTGGCCCGCCTGCCGGATCAGCGGGTCGAGGTCGCGCTCCG
Source organism: uncultured candidatus Brocadiaceae bacterium (assembly GCA_964442595.1). Lineage (GTDB taxonomy): Bacteria > Planctomycetota > Brocadiia > SM23-32 > SM23-32 > DAOVRD01. Next base: position 747 of record CAYUDW010000180.1, on the reverse strand, counting down.
GGGCGGTCGCATGCACCAGGGCCGGCTGGAGCTCTACGTGGACAAGTATCTGCTGCTCGCTTCCGGCTCCGTCGGGCTGGACAAGTCGCTGGACTACCTCATCGAGGTGCCGATCACGGAGGAGCTCATAGGCAGCGGGGACACGTACGATCTGCTCCGGGGCCAGACGCTGAAGGTGCGCGTGACCGGCAGCCTCGGCGCTCCGAAGATCGACCGGGACACGATCCGGGAGAACGTGCAGTCGCTGATCCGGGAGGCCGCCGGCCGAATGCTGTTCAAGCGGGGGCTGGAGGGGCTGTTCGACTGAGGGGCAGGCCCGTAGGGGAAGCCGGGGGGCGCTCGGCGCGGGCGAACCGGCAGTCTCTTACGCGTCCGTCTCGGCACTCTCTGCGATCTGGGCTTTCGAAGCGGCACGGCGCCAGAACGCCAGGATCAGGACTCCCAGCACGGTGCAGCCCAGGAAGTCCCCCAGGAACCACGCCAGCGGCATCTCCGTCAGCAGCCCGAACGCCCCGCAGCAGACGCCCACGAAGACGGCCGCCGCGCCCGAGAACGGCACCATTGCGCCGTACTTCATCGGGTCGAGCGCGAGGATGATGTAGAAGACGCCGATGGCGACGTAGGTCACGCAAGACACGCGCAGCCCGTATGCGAAGATCGGGGCGTCGGGCAGCGGCTCGTCGGCGAACGCCCTCATGAGCGACGCGAGGGTCGAAAGCGGCAGAAACACGCCGAAGACCGCCAGCA
>CAYUDW010000179.1:5548-7368 GCA_964442595.1 uncultured candidatus Brocadiaceae bacterium | reverse complement strand
GCGTCCGGCTCTTGTCTCGCTTGTCGGCGGACAGAAAATCGGACTGCTCTTGCTGCGGAAAAAACCGTCTTACAGAATCCGTTTGCCGAGTGACACTTACGCACGAAGGCGGGACCGGTCGCGAGGAAATGGTCAGCAAAGGACGTTGCGGAAGTTCGATGGTTGGCCTAGGCTTCTATGTCTGTCTTACTGATTCCGAAGAACAACGCACTTGGAGTTGAGATAGAACGTGATGGAGGGGGTGGCCGGCTGTTGGCGTTTCACTCCTGCCGCGGGGCAGGCGCGTGAGGGATGCGTGGGCGATGCTCGATCCGGCGCGGCCGCGCGCCTGCCGCAAGGCATCTTCTTCCAGTCGTAGTTTCGTCAGGTCCCCCAGTCAGCAAGGGCTCTTTGGGAGACGGCCTCTGGTCGGTGCAGGGATACTGCGTGTCTGCTGAACGTGAATCTGACCTCACTGAAGGGCTTCAACGGCCGTCCGTCCTCGGGGATGACGCTCTGCCGCAGTTTCTGCGTGCCAACACCGACTACGTAACGCACGGGGATTTCTGGGAGGCGGTGCAGCGCAGCATCCGGGACCGGCTCGGCCAGGAGCGCTACAGCATCTGGTTCAGCCAGACCGAGCTGATGGGGGGCGACGAGGGCCGCCTTGTTGTCGGCGTCCCCAACGTCATCATCCAGCAGTTCCTCACCGTGCGCTATGCGGCCGCCGTGTCGGCCGCTGTGGAAGACCTGGTCGGTAGGCCGATGCAAGTTGAGTTCGACGTGGCCCCGCGGCTGTTTCGTAAGATGCGGGCCGAGCAGCGCCTGGAACTCCAGCATTCCGACCAGACGGCCTCCAAGGCTACCCCACCCGCGCCGCGCCGGCCCCCGGCGCGCCGGGACTTGGGCTTCGACCGCCTCATCGTCACCCGCTCCAACAGGTTGCCCTGCGCGGCTGCCCGGGAGCTGGCAGGGCAGGAGAACCCTCGCTTCCGATTTCTGTATGTCTGCGGGGACTATGGACTTGGCAAGACCGCCCTGATGCAAGCCATGCTGGCCCTCGCCTCAGGTCCTGAAGTGGGGCTCGCCCCCGTGTACCTGCTGGCCGAGTCGTGGTGCAACGAGTACTACCACGCGATCCAGCAGAAGACCACGCGCGCGTTCCGCAATCGCTATCGCGCCTGCACCATGCTGCTGCTGGACGACGTTCAGTTCATCGAGGGCAAGGCGGCGGGCCAGACCGAGCTCGTCCACACGGTCAAGCACGTCCTGAACCGGGGCGGCCGGGTGGCCCTGGGCGGCACCCCTCGCCCGGAGGAGCTTCGCGAGGTCGGTCCGGAGTTGCGGGCCTTGCTGGGTAGCGCCTTTCCGGCCGTATTGATGCCGCCCCATCAGGACGAGCGGCTGGAGATGGCACGGGAACTGAGCGCCCGGATGGGGCTGCGCGCGACCGAGGATGTCTGCCGGTCCGTCGCCGAGTCCTACGGGGAGAGCTTCGCCAGGCTGGAGTCCGCCGTCTGTTGCCTCGCCCTTTACGCCAGCGTGCATGGCTGCGAGACGGTCGGAGTGCCCGAGGCGGCCGAGGCCCTGGCCGGGCTCCAGCCGCGGGGCGGACAGCGGCTTGGCCTGATCGAAATTGCGGAAGCCGTTCAGGAAGCATTCGGCGTCGGGGCCGAGCAACTGACGGGCTCCTCGCGCACGCGCACGGTGTGTCTGGCCCGGCAGGTGGCCATGTACCTTGCCAGGGAGATGACGGGGGCCTCCCTGACGGAGATCGGGCGCTACTTCGGCGGGCGCACGCACAGCACCGTCAAGCACGCGGTCGAGAAGGTTGCCGCCGA
>CAYUDW010000179.1:2570-5448 GCA_964442595.1 uncultured candidatus Brocadiaceae bacterium | reverse complement strand
TAGTAGGCGTGTTCCCAGACGTCGCAGACGAGCAGCGGCACCGCGCCCCAGATGGTCAGGTCCTGGTGCTTCTCTGCCTGCAGCACGAGGACTTTCCCTCCGATCGGCTCGTACGCCACCACGCCCCATCCGCTGGCTTCGACGGCCTTCGTGGCCGCGGCGAACTGCGCAAGGAAGGCGTCCGCCGAGCCGAAGTCTTCCCTGACTGCCCCGGCCAGCTTGCCGCCGAGCGGCGCGCCGCCCGGAATCATGCTGTGCCAGTAGATGGTGTGCAGAACGTGCCCCGAACCGTGGAAAGCGAGGTCACGGCTCAGGTCCTTCACGGCGCCGTAGTCGCTGGCCCTCCGGGCTTCGGCCAGCTTCTCAAGGGTTGCGTTCAGGCCGTTGACGTATCCCTGGTGGTGCTTGCCGTGGTGCAGCGCCAGCGTTTGCCGGCCCAGGAAGGGCTCCAGGGCGTCCTCGGCGTAGGGCAGGGGAGGCCGGGCGTACTGCCCTCCCTCGCCTGTGGCCCCCGCGATGGTCATTACCCCCGCGCCCGGTGCCGCGCAGGCCGTGCCCATGCCGACCGCTGTTGCGACCGTGCCGACGCCGACTCCCTTCAGAAAGCCACGCCTGTCCAGGCTGCCATCCATCTGGCGTCCCCCCTTGTTGAGAGACAGGTAGCTGTTAGGCCGCAGGCCCCACGTTGGCCCCGCATGCGGCCCAGGTACCCAGCATAGGCCGTTCGAGGACGGCGGTCAATAAGAGTCTTGACCTGGCGGGGCGGTCCCCGGGACGGATCTCTCCCTGGCGGGCGCGATCGCCGCCGGCTCAGGCCAGGATGCCGTCGATGGCGCTCAGTTCGGCGGCGGAGAACTCCAATCGGTCCAGGGCCGCCACGTTCTCCTCCACCTGGCTGACGCGGCTCGCCCCGACCAAGGCGCTGGTCACGCGCTCGTCGCGCAGGATCCAGGCCAGGGCCATCTGGGCCAGGGATTGCCCCCTCTCTTGCGCCAGTTCGTTCAGCCGCCGCACGCGCTCAAGCTTGTCCTCGGTGATGTGCTCCGGGCGGAGCATGCCGGTCGGTTTGGCCGCCCGAGAGTCCTCGGGGATGCCGCCGAGGTACTTCGCGGTCAGCAGCCCTTGCGCCAGCGGCGAGAAGACGATCACGCCCATGCCCAGCCGGCCCGTCTGCTCCAGCAGGTCCCTCTCGATCCACCGGTTGAACATGGAGTAGCTGGGCTGATGGATGGTCGGCGGCGTCCCCAGGCGCTTCATGACGCCGTGCGCCGCGACGGTTGCTGCGCCGCGGTAGTTGCTGATGCCTGCGTAGAGCGCCTTGCCCTGCCGCACGGCGGTGTCCAGGGCGCCCAGCGTCTCCTCCAGCGGCGTGTCGGGGTCCGGCCGGTGTGAGTAGAAGATGTCCACGTAGTCCAGCCCCAGGCGCCGGAGGGACTGGTCCAGGCTGGCGATGATGTACTTCCGGGAGCCCCAATCACCGTACGGGCCGGGCCACATGGTGTAGCCGGCCTTGGTGGAGATGAGGAGTTCGTCGCGATGGGCGGCAAAGTCCTGCCGCAGGATGCGGCCCACGTTGCGCTCGGCCGCTCCGGGCGGGGGGCCGTAGTTATTGGCCAGGTCGAAATGCGTCATGCCCAGGTCGAACGCGCGCCGCAGCATGGCGCGGGCCTCGTCCTGGTCGTCGGCGTCGCCGAAGTTGTGCCAGCACCCCAGCGAGACGGCCGGCAGCATCAGGCCCGAGCGGCCGCAGCGGCGGTACAGCATGTGGTCGTAGCGTTCTTCGCTGAACTCCTCATCCATCCCCGTTCTCCTGCTGAAGGCACACCGGCCGGATCGGCCCGTGGCGGCTCTCAGCCCTCCAACTGCTCCAGGGGCTCGACGTTCGAGACCTTCGGCTTGAAATCGGCGCCCGGCTGGGCGGCCCACCGCACCGTGTTCAGGATGACCTTCTGAATCTGCGGGTTCTTGAAGATGGGGAACGTCTCGTGACCGGGGCGGAAGTAGAACACCTTTCCACAGCCGCGGTAGTAGCAGACGCCGCTGCGGAACACCTCGCCGCCGGCGAACCAACTGATGAAGACCAGATCGTCCGGCTCGGGCACGTCGAAGAACTCCCCGTACATCTCCGTGTGGGGCAGCTCGATGTACTCGCCGATGCCCCGGACGATGGGGTGTCCGGGCTGAACGACCCAGAGGCGCTCCTTCTCACCGATCTCGCGCCATTTGAGCGTGCAGGACGTGCCGGTGACCTTGCGGAAGATCTTCGAGAAGTGGGCCGAATGGAAGCACAGGAGCCCCATGCCGTCCAGGACGCGCTGATGGACCTTGTCGACGATCTCGTCCTGCACTTCGCCGTGGGCCATGTGCCCCCACCAGGTCAGCACGTCCGTCTCGGCCAGCACTTGGTCGGTCAGGCCGTGTTCCGGCTCGTCCAGCGTGGCCGTTCTGGCCTCGATGTCCGGCTCGGCGTTCAGGAAATCGGCGATCACCGCGTGCATGCCCTGGGGGTAGATCTCCTTACACGCCTCCAACTGCTTCTCGTGCCTTCCCTCATTCCAGACCGTCACTCGAATCGCGTCAGCCATCGCTTCGCTCCTTGCGCGACTTCGGTTATGGAAACTGCCGCTGGGGGGCCGCCGGCATCACAAAGGCGGGCTGGATTATATGCGCAACCGATGCGCTGTCAAACTCAGGCGCTCAAGCCTCACGTGCCGCCCTCGCCCGCCGGTTCATGTCGCAGGCCCAGCTCTTTCTCGCCAAAGACTGTTGCGCTGAACCTGTAGACCATCGCGTCCGCGCGCTGCCAGGCGTCCGGCGGCAGGCCGGCCTTCCGGCACGTGTGCTCCAGGAACTCGTCCCTGCTCCACCCGTATTCGGT
>CAYUDW010000179.1:0-2470 GCA_964442595.1 uncultured candidatus Brocadiaceae bacterium | reverse complement strand
GAGCAAGGTGCGCTTATCGCCGTCCGTGAGCACGGGTGGCGTCCCGGCCTCGGCGGCCGTGTCAGCTGGGCTGCTCTCAGCGGGGGAGGGGGAAGCGCCCTTGATCTGCCCGAGTGCCCCGGCCGGAGCGTAGACGGCGAGGGCGACGTAGCTGACGCACTGCTCGTAGGAGCCGCTCAGGTCCCCGGAGTTGGACCACTTCAGGAGCTCGGGCTGGCACCCGCGGCACTGCGCCAGCAGCTCCAGCATCATCTGCACGCCCACGCGGCCGCAGATCCTGGGACGGCGCTCGGCGATGTAGCGCGCAAAACCCGCCGGATCGAGGGCCAGTATCCGCTCGACCGCCCCCATGTCCAGCTCGTTGATCCTCTCGCGCAGCCTGTCCGCCGGCGTCCCGCGGAAGGGCTGAAACCCGTATCCCGACCCGTAGTGCGTGAAGTCCGTGCTGACCAGCAGAAGGGCGTCCTCGTCCAGTATCCCGGCGATGCCGGCCGCGGCCGCCCGACATTCAGATGGGCTGAGCTGCCCAACCAGGATCGGGACTATCTTCGGCGGGTCCGGCCAGAGGACCTGCAGAAACGGCAACTGCACCTCCAGGCAGTGCTCGGCCTGGTGCGGTCGGCGCAGCGCCTGGAAGCATTCGGCCTCTGCGAGCTTCTCCCGAGCTTCGCCATCCACGGGCACGGCGCCCAGAGGCGTCTCGTAATGGGAGAAGTCCGCGACGCTGCACGTGCCCCCCAGCGGGAAGCGATGGCTCGGGCCGATCAGGATGACGCGCGACGGCCGCTCCTTCCCCTCGAGCAGCTTGTAGGCGAAGGCCGCTGTCTGGCCGCTGTACGTGTAGCCGGCGTGCGGGACGATGAGGGCGACGGGCCTGGCGGCCTGCCATTCGGCGGGCACGTCGGGGTCGGCACGCTCCAGGAATCCCTCGACCGTTCTCCGCAGCTCGCTCGGCGAGCCCGGGTAGAACGCGCCGGCGACCACCGCCGCTCGCGAGGGCGCGGGATCAGCGCTGGCCTGGGGCTGTCGGCCTGCCCACAGCATGGCCGCTGCCACCAGGGCCAGGGCAAGGCCGGCTACCGGTCCGAGGCGCCGTAAGGCAGTCATGCGCCGCCTCCCTCAGAGCAAGAGACAGCTCAAGAACGTGATGTCGTCGTCCGGCTCGACCGTTGCGCAGCGTTCCAGCAGGGCGTCGAAGAGCTGCGTCAAGTCGTGGCCGCCCTCCGGCGGGTGTTCTGCCACGAGCGCCCGAAGGCCTTCCGTGCCCAGTCGCGCCTCCCCGCCGACCAGGATGTCCGTGGCTCCATCCGAGTAGACCAGCAGCCGGTCACCGCTCTGCAGCTGTACAGTCATGCTCTCATAGGCTGCCTCGGACTGCACGCCCAGGGGAAGTTGTGACTGACTCAGCAGGAGCACGGCGCCGTCAGCAGCGCGCTGATGGAAGGCCGGCGGATGCCCCGCAGAGGAGAAGGTAGCTGTCTTGCGTTCGGCGTCCACCGTGAGGGCGACGGCCGTGAAGAAACCGAGGCCCTCAGCGCGCTGACAGGCGCGTTCGTTCAGCTCCGTCAGCAGTTCCGCCGGGTCGGCTGGAGGCGGTTCGCACTCCATGACGAGGCTGTAGATCATGGCGGTCGAGAGGGCGGCCGAGACGCCGTGGCCGGCCGCATCGGCGAACAGGACCGCGAACTGGTCCTCCGAGAGCCGTCTGACGTGGTAGAAATCCCCGCCGATCAGTTCCAGCGGCGCGTACTCGACGGCGAACGAGACGCGCTCGTCCTCAGGTACTTCCCGTGTCAATAGCTGCTGCTGCACGCTGCGCGCCAGCTCCATCTGCCGGATGCTCTCGCGTTCGTCCCGGAATACCTCGACCCCGCCGATGACGTTGCCGTCCTCGTCGAACACGGGCGCCGTGGTGGTCGACAGGGCCAGGTTCTGGCCCTCTTTCGAGACGGCGTAGACGACGACGGGCTTCTCGCTGGGCGTGGCCCGGACCATGCTGCGATGGAGGGGGCACAGGTCGGTGGTGCAGAGCACGCGGCCGTCCTTATCCCGGTGCCTCAGGATGTTGGCCGTGCAGCGGTACCCCACCACGTCCTCCGCTGCATGTCCGGTTATGCGCTCGGCGCCTTTGCTCCAGAACATGATGCGCCGGTCGGTGTCCGTGATGTAAACGCCGGCGTTGATGCAGTTGAGTATCTCGCCGAAGCCCCTCTCGTTGACTTCGTTGATATCCTTCATGTCGCCCTCTGAGCCAGCGCTGAGCCTGTGAAAGTAGCTTAGCACAAAGGTCTGAGGGTCGCAAAGACTGCGGCGCCGCGCTGCCGGGGCGTTGCGCCCCGGGCCGCCGGGGCATAAGATGTGCCGTGGTTTCGGGTCTGGACCCAAGGGGACGCTTCGCCATGCGCACGGAGCACCTTCAGGCAGGCCGTCGGCAGGACGTCGAGCGCGCCGCCGCGCTGCTGCGCCAGGG
>CAYUDW010000178.1:0-7371 GCA_964442595.1 uncultured candidatus Brocadiaceae bacterium | reverse complement strand
GAATGTGTTGTCAGTCAGCGTCGGGTCGCCACCTTCGATGCGCAGGCCCGCCGTCCAAGAGTCCCGCAGCACACTGTTCGTCATCGTCAGCTCGCCGCCGCTCACGTACACCTGGCCCGCCGACCACGACCCGCCTCCATAGCGCACCTCCACGTAGTCCAGCACGCTCCCCGTGCTGGTGGCCGCGAATCCAATGCGGGCCCAGTCTCCCTTCTGCCCTTCTGAAGGGCCGTCGCCGTTCGTATCGATGTCGTCCGCGGTGCCTAACTCGCCGTCAAGACCAGTATCGTCCCGTACCGACGTGAAGAGGATCGCCGACGCCGCAGTGCCATCGGCGTCCAACGTCCCCTCGACGAGCAGATCGGCAGCTATACCCGAGTTGAACTGGACGATCGCGCCGGGCTGGATGGTAAGCGTCGCCCCCTGCGGCACGCGCACATCCCCTACAACCCGATGAACGTCTCCCCCCGACCATACCGTACCGTCAGGGATATCTCCCGACCACTCGATTACGCTGCCCTTAAGCGCAAGATCCTGGCCAGCAGTACCGGCGCTACTTAGCAGAAGCCTCTGCTCGAGCCTCTCGAGCTCCAAGCTGACGGACCGACGTGTTCTGAGCCCAAGGATGTCTAACACTTTTCGGATGCGCACCTCGACCTCCTCCTGACCCTGAGGACCGTGCCACAGGCCAAAAGAACACACCGTGGAAGTTCAGGTAGTAACGGGCCTCGCCGAGGCCTTGCGAACGTTGCTGCGCCTACCCTCGCCGGCGCACATTATAGCTGCCCCGATATCTGAGTCAACGTTCTTGCCCCTGCTGCCGGCGAGAGCCTTCTGCCACCTGGAACCACAGCCGGAATGCTTTCGCATTCTGGCCGAACCGAGGTCGCAGCAACGCCTCACGCACTACGCGCATGCTCGCCAAGACGCGCTGAAAGCATGTGTGCCAATAAGTGTGGCGTTCGTCGAGAAGCAGGAGGCGAAGCCCCTTGCCAGCTTCGATAACTGGCTTACCATGTGGACGCGTGAGAATCAGCCCGAGCATCAAGCAATCGGTGAGAAGTATGTCTGGAGGCCTGCCGATGATCTCTTGCTTTCGTTCGTCCGACTCCCGACACTCTTCACCAAGCAGGCCTTCATTCACCAGATCCTGTGAATTAAGGATCCAGATTGTGCAAGATTTACCATGCTGCTGCTCGGGTCGCTGAGAAGGTGAAGGCGGTTTCCTTGCCAGGTAATCCTGGCACGCTCCAGCTTCTGGGCGGCGACCTGAACGGGGACGTCACGCTCACCGGAAGCAACGTCGGCACCGTGATGGCCATCGCCATCGGCGGCCAGGGCAGAGACATTGCCGGTGACATCGTCACGCCGAGCGGCAACGTCACGACCGTCATGGCGATCAACGGGGATCTCGATCTGAGCGGCGGCCGCTCGATCTCGGCCGGTGGGACTGTCAACGCCCTCATGGCCATCGACGGCGACATTCTCGGCGATGGGCTGACCAGTCCGGACATCTACGCCGGGAACGGCAACTTGACCAGAAGCCGGTCAGGCTTTGACTGCTGGGCGCAAGCGGGTAGAATCCCGCAGGAGGGCCGGATTGGCTTGAGCCAAGCGGCCGTGCAAACGTGACCTGATCTGCTCGGGTGTGTAGGGCTTACTACCTATCCCAGAGAGCTCCCTTCATTGAGAAAAGGGGGCCAGATCCTAACACGGGATCCGTACTCGTTCTCGGGGGCAGGTCATCCTATCAGGCCCGGCCAAACAGTGACCAATGCTCGGATGTGCGAGGTGTTTGGGTGCGGACGGGATGCGACGGAGCCGTCATGGCCTCGCCTGGGGCTGGTCCTGGGGCAAATGCTGCAACGGCGCCGCGGCACTCTACTCCGCCAACTCGAACGGGTAACGCAGAGCATCATCGATGCGACTTACAGGTCGGCGAAGACCGGGAAGGAAGTCCGAATCAGGCAGGCGTGACGGGAGGAGGCCTCATGGATTCTTCGAACAGATCGGAATCGGCGAGCCGCGAATGGGAAAGCCCTCGTCTGGTGGGACGGCATCGTCTGGCGGCGCGGGCGACGTTCATCCCATTCGACAGCGAGACCGCAGCGTCGGCCGGCGAGCGGGGCCGGTCGTCCAGATTCCAGATTCTCAACGGCCGGTGGAGATTCCACTATGCGCAGGCACCTTGCGCAGCGCCAGCGGACTTCATGGGACCGGACTTCGACGACTCCCGCTGGGACGACATCACCGTCCCCGGACACTGGCAGTTGCAGGGCTACGGCCGTCCGCACTACACGAACGTGAACTACCCCTTCCCCGTCGACCCGCCGAGGGTGCCTTCGGAGAACCCCACGGGACTGTACCGCCGCGAGTTCGTCGTCCCCGACGGCTGGACCGGGCGGCGGATCATCCTGCACTTCGCCGGCGTGGACAGCATGTTCACCGTCTGGGTGAACGGACGGGAAGTCGGCATGAGCAAGGGCAGCCGCCTGCCGGCGGAGTTCGACATCACCCCGGCGGTCAGGCCCGGCCGGAACGTGCTGGCGGTCCGTGTGCTCCAGTGGTCGGACGGCTCCTACATAGAAGACCAGGATATGTGGTGGCTCAGCGGCATCTTCCGCGACGTCTACCTGCTGGCGCTCCCCAAGGTTGCCGTGTTCGACTACTTCGTGCGAACGCACCTGGATGACGATGGTCGCAAGGGGCGATTGCAGGTGGCTGTCACGCTCAGGAACTTTGGCGAGTCGGGCGCGCCCGGCGTCGCGGTCAAGGCCCGGCTGCTGGATGCCGACGGACGGGCCGTTCTGAAGCGCACGCTGAGCGCGAAGGCCGACGTGCCCGCCGGGGGCGAGGCAACTGTCGAACTCTCTGCAAACATCGCGAATCCCGTCAGGTGGTCCGCCGAAGACCCTTACCTCTACACGCTGGCGTTCGGCTCATTCGACGCCGAAGGCAACGCGCTCGAGCACGTGGCCGGCAAGGTGGGCTTCCGACGGATCGAGCGCCGGGGCAACATCTTCCTGGTTAACGGCATGGCGATCAAACTGAAGGGCGTCAACCGGCACGACACCGACCCCGACCTCGGGCGCGCGGTCACTTACGAGAGGATGCTCCAGGACGTGCTGCTCATGAAGCGGTATAACATCAACGCTGTGCGCACTTCGCACTACCCCAACGACCCGCAATTCCTCGACCTGTGCGACACGTACGGTTTGTACGTCATAGACGAATGCGACCTGGAATGCCACGGGATGCGTCCCAGCCGGTTCCACGAACTCAGCGACAGCGAGGAATGGACCGAGGCCTACGTGGATCGCATGCGGCGGATGGTGCAGCGCGACAGGAACCACCCCTGCGTCATCATGTGGTCGCTGGGGAACGAAGCGGGGGGCGGACGCAACTTCCAGGCCATGGCCGCCGAGGCCCGGCGGATGGACCCCACGAGGCTCATCCACTACGAAGCCGACCCGGAATGCAGCGACTCGGACGTCTTCAGCCTCATGTACCCCACCCTCGAGCGCATCCAGTGCGTCATCGACGGACGCCCCACGCCCAGGTGGGGAAGCGGCCATTTCCCGCCGGAGTTGTTCGACGACAAGCCCTTCATCTGCTGCGAGTACGCGCACGCCATGGGCAACGGCCCGGGGGGGCTCAAGGAGTACTGGGATCTCTTCTACAAGCACGACCGGCTCATGGGCGGCTGTGTCTGGGAGTGGGCCGATCATGGCCTGCGGAAGCGAACCGCCGACGGCCGCGAGTACTTCGCCTACGGCGGCGATTTCGGCGACGAGCCCAACGACGGCAACTTCGTCTGCGACGGCCTCGTCTTCCCTGACCGCACGCCTTCGCCCGGCCTGATCGAGTACAAGAAGGTGATCGAGCCGGTGCTCGTCGAGGCCGTGGCGCTGGAACACGGTCGGGTTCGCGTCACGAACCGGTACGACTTCCTCTCGCTGGACCACCTGGCGATGACCTGGGAGGTGTCGGCGGATGGCGAGGTATTACAGTCGGGCCGGATGTCCACGCCAAAAATAGCCCCACGCAAGAGCAAGGTTGTGACCATCCCGTTCGACCTGCCCGTCCGGCCGCAGACGGCGATGGAACATTTCCTGACGATCCGCTTCGCCCTGGCGGCGGCAACGACGTGGGCGCCGGCCGGACACGAGGTTGCCTGGTCGCAATTCCCGCTCCCGGTCAAGGCCAGCCCGCAGGCGGTCCGCGCCCTGTCGTCCATGCCGCCGATCGAGTGCCGCGAGCAGGCCGGCGAGCTGGTCCTCGCGGGGCCGGACTTCGAAATCACGTTCGACCGCCTCATGGGCCGGATCAGGCGTTGGACGTGCCAGGGGCGGCCGATCATGCATGCGGGGCCCCGGCTGAACTTCTGGCGGGCCACTACCGACAATGACCGGGGCGGCGACAGAATGGCCCAGAAATGGCGCGACGCCCATCTGCATCAGCTACAACACCGTGTCGAGGATGTCACATGGAAACGTCTGACCGACCAGGCGGTGGTTGTGCGGGTCGTTTCGCGAATCGCCACTCCCGTGCTGTACATCGGGTTTGACTGTCAATACGACTACGTTGTCTACGGTAGCGGGGATGTGATCGTTCAGGTTCACGGTCGACCTTGTGGCGGCGAGTTCCCGCCGGCGTTGCCGCGCATCGGCCTGGAGATGACCGTGTCGGCGGACCTGGACAGCGTGCGATGGCTGGGCCGGGGGCCGGGCGAGACCTACCCCGACTCGAAACAGGCGGGCTGGATCGGCGTATTCGCGGCATCGGTGGACGATCTCTGCACGCCCTACGTGTTCCCCCAGGAGAACGGCAACCGCAGTGACGTCCGCTGGTTGTCCCTCACGCCCTCTCGCGGCGCCGGCCTGCTGGCCGCCGGCATGCCTACGCTGAACTTCAGCGTCCACCGCTTCACGACGATGGACCTCGAAAACGCCCGTCACACGGTCGAACTCCCGCGCAGAGAGGAACTGACCCTGAATCTGGATTATCGCCAGCGACCGCTGGGCACGGCCAGTTGCGGCCCCGGCCCGTGGGAGTTCTACGAGTTGCGGCCCGAGGAGTTCACCTTCTCCGTTCGACTGCGGTGTTTCGACCTCGATGCGGCCGCTCCCCGCGATCTCTACAAGGCAATGCCGGAGAGCCCCGGCCAGCGACGAGTCGCCGAACCAACGGATTGAGGAAGGCAGATGGATCACGTTGAGCGCATGAGGGCGATGTACGAGGGCGGGAGCTTCGACCATCTCTTCAGACGGGAGTTCGGGTTCTTCCCGCAGACGATGGAGCGCTGGAAGCGGGAGGGGATGCCGGAGGAGGCGGCACGGGGAAAGCCCGGGTTCAGGGATTACTTCGGCCACGACGCGTGGGTGTGGGTGGACCAAGGGGTGGACTTGGGGTGGTGCGAGGCGCCTCTGGTCCCTTCCTACGAGGAGAAGGTGTTGCGCGTAGAGGACGGCCACGAGATTGTGCAGGACTCCATAGGACGCGTGAAGGCCTATCCGCCGGGACAGAGACAGCAGGTGATGCCGACGTACTTGAAGCACGCGGTGACAGGTCGCCGGGATTGGGAAGAGGAGGTGAAGCCGCGACTGAATCCCGACACCCCCGCGCGATGGGAGAAGTTCGAAGAGAACTGCTTGCTCTCCCGGGCCAAGGTGGAGCGGGCTGAGGCGCTGCGGACCGCCAACGTCATCGGGGGCTACATGTATCTTCGCAGCCTTATCGGCCCGGTAGACCTCCTCTATAAGCTCTACGACGAGCCCGACCTCATCCGCGACATGATGAAGCATTGGCGGGACTTCATGGTGAAGTGCGTCGTGAAGAGCCGCGAGAAGGTAGGGCCGTTCTTCCGGCTGTTCCTCGCGGAGGACATCTGCTACAAGACGGGAGCTCTCATCGGTCCGGACATGATGTTGGAACACCTCATCCCGTATTACCGGGAACTCTACGAGGAGATCCAGTCGAGACAATCGGAGAAGCTGCACTTCGAAGTGGACACCGACGGGGACTGCCGCAGCGTGATCGACATCTACCTCGAGGCGGGCGCGAACGGGATGAGTCCGTTCGAAGTGGCCGCCGGCTGCGACGTGGTCGAGATCGGCAGGAAGTACCCCGAACTCTTCATGAGCGGGGGGATAGACAAGCGGGTGCTGGCCCGCGGCCCCGAAGCGATTGACAAGATGACAGAATACATCTTCCCTGCGATGGTGGAACGTGGACGCTTCATTCCCACCTCAGACCACAGCGTCCCCGAGGACGTGTCGCTGGACAACTACCTGCACTACCGGAAGCGGGTGATGGAGATGGACGCACGCCCGTAAATGCACGATTCGCGGGCCCGGCGCCTGTATAAGATTAGAGTAATCGTGGAACCAGCGGGGTGAGGAAAGGAGTGGGAGTGTCCATTGAGCAAGAGATGAGACTGGTGGCCCTTCGTGACGATGGGATGGATAGCCTCAAGCCCGATTGGCGCCAGGCCAAGGAACGCATGACCGATTGGTGGGCGGGGAAGAAAGTCGATCGCGTGGTGGCGTCGCTCATAGCGAGACGGAACGGGTGCGAGCCCCATAAGCCGCACGGGGCCCTGGTGGAGCGTCACACCGACGTTGCCACCAGCCTGGCGAACTTCGAGGACTGGTTGGGAAGGACGTACTTCGGGGCGGAGGGGTTCCCGACGTATCAGCCCAAACTCGGTCCCGTGCAGATGGCGGCGTTCCTCGGCGCCGAACTGGTGTTCAGGGACGAAGCCATCTGGCAGTCGCCTCTCGGGCTGACCTGGGACGAAACGGACCGCATCACCTTCGACCGAAACAACAAGTGGTGGATCAAGTGGTGCGAACTGAGGAGGGCGGGAAGCGAGCGGGCACGGGGGCGATTCCTCGTCGCCGACGGCGAGGGGGAAGCGAGCATCGCGGACGTGATGATCAACCTCTTCGGACACGAGGAGACGCTGGTCGCGATGATCGAGCGGCCCGAAACGGTGCGGGAGCTTCGGGACCGCATGCTTGTCTGGGTCAAGGAGATGCTGGACGAGGCCTACCAGATCGTCGCTCCCTACCAGGAAGGAGACATCGACTGGCTGCACATGTGGGCTCCGGGGAGCATGAAGGTATTCCAGTGCGATGCTTGCGTCATGCTCTCCCCGCAGCTCTTCAACGACCTTTTCCTGGAGGAGATCCGGCGGGAGTGCACCTACGTTGACTATTCCTTCTACCACCTGGACGGGTCCGGGGAGATGCGGCATCTGGACGCGCTGCTTTCGATTGAGGAGTTGGACGGGATCCAATGGACGCCCGAGCCGACGGTCCCTTCCAACCCGGCCCACTTTGCGGACGTCTGGAAGCGAGTCCAGGACGC
>CAYUDW010000177.1:0-7378 GCA_964442595.1 uncultured candidatus Brocadiaceae bacterium | reverse complement strand
TGGGCGCTGCACGACGAGCCGGGCGACGACGTGCATCTGACCGAAGAGATGACGATGGCCGTGCTGGACACGCTGGAGCGCTGGAAGTCCCAGCACGGCGTCGGCTTCGATTACTACCTGCTGGACGCGTTCTGGTTCGCCAGGCCGGGCGACTATAGGGGCTTCGACCCCCAGGCGTGGCCGAACGGCTTCGAACCTGCCCGCAGGAGAATGGAGGCGCTCGGCCTGACGCCGGGGCTCTGGCTCGACGTTACCGGGGGAAGCGTCACGGGCAACGAGTTCTGGGACGACAGTCTGGACGTCAACACCAAGCACAGCTACTGCTTGTTCGACGGTCCTTACGCGGACGGCCTTCAGGACGCGATGCTGCGCGCGGCCGAGCGCTGGGGGGTGCGTCTGTTCAAGTTCGACCTCGCCAACTTCTACGCCGTCACCGACCGGTTCAGCAACCTGGAAGCGGGCGACATCTACGCGCGCAACGTGGCCGCGCTGGGCCGGATCCTCCGCGCCGTCCGCGCCAAATACCCCGAGGCCCTCGTGCTGGCCTACAACGGCTTCGCCCACGTGCCGGGGTACCTGGACAACACGACCGCCCCCGTCCTGCCCGGCATAGACCCGCGATGGTTGGACGTGGTGGACTACGTCTACAGCGGCGGTCCCCGCCCCGCCGATGTCCCCTGCATCTCGTTGCGGCGCGCTGTCGACATGTACCAGGACCACATGGTCCACAAGTTCCATCGCAGCGGCATCCCCCTGCACCGCATCGACGATCACGGCTGCATGGTGGGCGGGACGAACGCAATCTACCACCTGGGCAAGCGCGGTTGGCGGCGGACGTGGGTGCAGACGCTGGCCCGCGGCAGCCGTAAGGCGCACTTCTACGGCGACGTGCACCTGCTGGATGAGGACGACGTCGAGTTCCTCAGGCGCGTGCGTGACCTGTTCTTCGACCTCTACCGAGCCGGGTCCTGGACCCGCCCGGTGGGGGGAGTCCCCTGCCAGTCGCCATGGCACGGGTTCCTGACCGGCAACGGCGAGGACGGATTGCTCGTAGTCGTCAACCCATCCCCGTCAGCGGTTGAGGCCGTGGTGACCGTCGAAGACCTGAGCGCCGCGCGGGCAATCTTCTGCGACGCTGGGGCTCCCGCCGAGTGCAGCGCCGCCGGGGAGGCACTCTACGTGCGGCTCGCGCCGGAGCAGATGGCGCTGGTCGGGCTGGGCCAGAAGGCCGATCCGCGGTACGACCTCGGCACGAACGTCGGGGGCGATCGCGTCACGCCCGACTCCGCGCGCATGGAACTGGCGTTCGTCCTCTCGGACGGCCCGGGTGACGGCCGCACCGCCGAATGCCGCGTGACCGGAGCGCAGATCAAAGCGGCTGCCGAGAGGGATGACTTCGACAGCCTGCGCTTCTCGTTCCGGCTGCGAGAGGGCAACCAGGCGTACCGACGTGCCGTCCCTCGCGAACAGGCCGTGTCCGAAGGGCTTCCCATCGAAGTCAAGGCGGACGGACATGAGGTCGAAGCGCGCGCACTCGTGCCCGACGTTCGGGTCTGGTCCGGCTGCTCATGGGTGACCGGCCTTTACCCGCTCGGCGAGCTGTCTTGCGCGGCGGAAGTGTCCGTCAGCTTCCGCTGCCCCGACCCGAAGCCCCGCATCATCCCCGAGGCGTGGCTGCAGTCCCTATGAGGGGGGATCCGACCGTTCCCAGACTTGCGCCCTTGAAGCGGCGCGGCATTAGTGCTACGATCCCCGTAATCGTAGTACTGCTTCGCCCGCCGGTGCCGAGGAGGCATGGACCATGTGTCAGTCGGACGTTTACATCATCGAAGGGGACGAGCACAAGCTGCTGATGAAGGACGCGGCATGGCTTGAGGCGGACGACGGCGCAATCGTCGTCGGCAATGACGAAGGGGTGAAGAAGACCGTCAAGGCGCGCCTCAAGATCGCCGATCTGGTTCAGCACCGCATCGTGCTGGAGCCCATCGCGTCGTCGTAGGCGACGCAACCTCGCAAGCGTTCGCCGGAAAGCCACCGAGGAGATTGCGCAGGTTGACAGGCAATGCGCCGACAGACGAGGGAGCGTTCAGGGGATGGCTGGAAGCGAACGCAGCTCCGGCCCTCAAGAACGTCGGCCTCCGGCGCGGCCAGGTCGTCCTCGACTACGGCTGCGGGCGCGGCACGTTCAGCATCCCCGCGGCCAGGATCGTCGGGCCGGGCGGCATCGTGCATGCCCTGGACACTGACGCCAGCGCACTGGCGGAACTAGGACGCAGGGCCGAAGACGAGGCCCTGGGCAACATCCGGACCGCCAGGGTCGACGGAGAGACGTCTCCCGACGAGCTCCTGCCCGAGCAAGCGGACGTCATCCTGCTCTACGACGTGATCCACCTGGTGGATGACAAGCATCGCGTCGTGCGCGAGCTTGCCGGCGCGCTGAAGCCCGGCGGAGTCCTGTCCGTCTTCCCCATGCACGTGGGGATCGACGGAATGCTGGAGCTGGCGAGGGACGCCGGAGCGCTGTCCCTGCGCGACCGTCAGGGGATGCTCCTGAACTTCACGCGCACCGACGCGGACGACGCCTGACCTCGAACCCCGCCCTCCTCCGGTGCGGGCGGCCTAGCCCCGCACGTACGGGCTCTGCCTGATCGAGTCGGCCACGGCCACACACATGAAGTCCATCTTTGAGTAGTGCGGCAGCGCCACGGGGCCGCCTATCACGTAGATGAACTCATCGATGAAGTCCTGCGTCGGGCCGTCAATGCCCTGGATGTACTCGGCGGGCACCTTGCGATCCTTCGCAGCGATGTTCTCCAGGTCCGTCAGGTCCGTCTGCGTCACGCTCCTGTCCCTCTGGAGGACAACGGACTTCTTGGACTCGCCGTCGAGCATGGCCTGCACGCTGGCAAAGCCGACCTTATAGGCCTCGCTGGCGTCCACGGGCGACATCATGCAGCTTCGCTGGATGTGCTGGGGGTTCAGCACGCAGTCCTTCACCTTGCCGGGGACGGCCTCGATCTTGAGCTCAGCGCCGATGAGCTCCGCCAGGAAGACGGCCGGCGAGAAGGACGTGGCCCGGCCGTGCTGGATGTTGCCGTGGGAGTCATAGACGACTTCCGTCGCGTAGACCTCCGCGATGCTCTTGCCCGATTCCTTATCTGTCAGGTCTTCCTGCACCACGACGACAGCCTGACCCAAGCGGGTGATGACCTCGTCCAGACGATCCAGGAAGGCCTGCTTGTCGAATGGGACTTCCTTGCACAGGATGACGTGCGGCGCGCGATCGGGAATCATGTCCCCCTTGGGATCGACACGGGCGAAGGCCGTTCCCTGCGCAAGCCAGCCGGCCTTGCGCCCCATCACCTGGTAAACCACCACGGGGGCGATGTCGAGGCCCTGGACGACCTTGTCGCCCTTCCGGAAGTTCGCCATCACGCGGTAGGAGGAGAAGTCGCTGTGCACGTTCTTCAGCGCCGTCGCGTTATACAGCGTGGCCGAGCCCCAGCCGGGGCAGTGATGCGTGACGGGCAGGTCGTTGTCCACCGTCTTGATGGCGTGGATTCCCTCGACGTCGCTGACCCGGGTCAGCCCCAGAAGCTGGTCGGCACTGTCGTTGCCGCCGATGTAGATCACACCGTCGACGCCAAGGGCCGCCAGGTTCTCCGCGATCTTCTTGTACTCGGGCTCCTTCGGCTTGATCCGGGTGGTCTTCAGCCCGGCGCCGGGGCCGTTGAAAACGAACGACATGGGGTCCATGTGGCTCAGGTCGACGATGTTGCCCTTGATGTTGGCGTTCAGCAGACCTTCCAGGCCGTTGATCATGCCGTAGATCTCGACGCCCGCCTTCTGGGCGGCGTCCATGGCGCCGGCCACTTCCCAGTCGATGACGGGGGTGGGTCCGCCGGACTCCCCGATGATGATCCTCCTGGCCATGCCTGACATCCTCCGCAAGTGCAAGGAAACAAAGGCTCAGCCCCCTTCGATGCGAGTCATCACTATATACGAATCGCCCTGCCCTGGCAACGAAAGGCCGCCGAGCAGCGCTTGACAGGCCATGCTGCATGGAATCAAATGGTGCTGCTCGCAGTCGCCGGCACGGTCGGGCGGCTTGCCAGTCACAGGGGGAAAGGCGATGGGAATGCGGTTGATAGGGCCGGTCTTCCTGGTCGGCGGCCAGGACTACAACATGGTCTACCTGGACTGGCCCGCCAACGACTGCAACGCCTACCTGGTCGACACCGGCGACCCGCTCGTCATGATCGACTGCGGCTGCGGCGAGAGCCTGTCCGCCATCCTGGCCAACATCGACGAGATGGGCTTCGAGGCGGCGGACATCACGCACGTCTTCCTCACCCACGCCCACATGCCGCACGCGGGGGCGGCCGAGGACCTGCGCAAGAACGGGGTCGAGGTGGTCGCATCGCCCGCCACGGCCGAGATCGTGCAATCGGGGGGGCCGGGCACCGTGGCCTATCACTACCATCGGCGTTTCATCCCGGTCGAGAAAGTGACGGCGATGGCGGACGGGGAGACGCTGACGCTGGGGGCGTGCGAGTTCCGGGCGCTGGCCCTGCCCGGGCACTCGGCGGACTCGACCGGCTGGGAGATGGTCCACGAGGGGCGGCGGATGCTGTTCTGCGGCGACGCGGTGCGGTCGCCCTGGCTGGAGCAGTTCCGCAACCGGCCGGACTATGATCGGGGGGCCTATCTGGAATCGCTCCTGCGCCTGCTGGAGGACCCGCCGGACGTGCTCTACCCCGGCCACGGCCCCGTCTGCGTCTCGAAGCCCGAGCAATGGATCGGCGAGGAGATCAAGAAACTCCTCCGCCACCCCGGCTGAGGCTGCGTGAGCCTTCCTCGTGCTACTGCCGTTGCGAGCAAGCCGAAGTCGCGCCGATAGACGCTGCGCACAGCAGCCATCTCCTACGGCGCTCTTGCGACAGCGAGGCATCTCCGTTGGCGCTGCGCCGGGCGAGAGCCGGGCGCCGCGGTCGAATCAGGCCGCCCGGACGGCACGTTGGCATTCCGCGACCTGAGACGTAGGCTGACGCAGTGTTCTCAGCACTTGGTGGCAGCCCGGTCAAGCACGCCAGCAACGTTGCCGATGGATTCCGCCACTAACAAACCGGCTGCGGCAGCGACTAATGGGGCGACGGGACAATAGGCGCATTCAGGGAAACCGCATGACCGACTGGGATGACCTGCTCGAGGAATACGGATCCATGGTGTGGCGGACCGCTTGCCGCTTGCTCGGACGGACCCAGGATGCGGAAGACTGTGTGCAGGAAACGTTTGTCTCGGCGGTGCAACTGGCCCGACGGGAGCGGATCAAGCACTGGGAAGCCACGCTCCGCCACCTGGCAACGGCTCGCGCACTTGACCTGCTGAGGAAGCAAGGCCGAGCCCTTCAGAGCGGCCAACTGGCGGCCGAGCCACTGGCGGGCCCGAACGCTGACCCAGTCGGACTTGCGGAGGCCAACGAACTTGCCGAACGCCTGCGGTCAGCGATGGCTGAGTTGGCCCCGCGGCAGGCAGAGGTATTCGCCCTCCGGTTCCTGGAAGACATGAGCTACCGGCAGATCGCGAAAGTCCTTGGCATCAGGACCAACGCCGTCTCCGTGCTCTTGCACGACGCGCGTCAGCGGCTGCGGGCCCTGCTCGGAGAGGATACGACACAATGAGGGCGGGTAAAGAGCCACTGGATGGGATTCTGGCGGAGGCCGTATCCGCTCTGCAGCGTGCCTATTCTTCAGGCGATCTACCCGCGGCCTTGATGGAATCGACGCGGAAAGCCATGGAGGACGCGGCCCGCACGGAGCGCCCCTGTGCGGCGTCAAGGGCACGGCGCTTCGGAGTCAGGTCCCGGCGACTTGCCGCCGCCTTGGCTGGAGCATGTGCCATCGCCTTGGCGGCGCTCTTGCTCAGCACCGTGGGTGGCCGAGGGGGCACTGCGTATGCCCAGGTCGAGGAAGCTATCCGCAACTCCAGCAAGGCCGAGTGGGTCCACTGGATCGAGGGCAGGACTGAGCGGTGGTTCTCGGCACGTCCGCCTCGGGTTGCGTTGAAGTTTCCGGGCGGCGAACTCCGTTACATCGCTTACGAAGCCAACCGCCAGGTTTCCTACACACCCGAGAACAGGACGATCACCATTTCCTGGGAACCGCAACGAGAGGAACTGGAGGGCGTCGCCAGCCTGTTGGACGTTCTGCTTGCCGAGGTCGAACGCCAGAAAGAGCAAGGGAACCTGCTGGAGGTCTCTTCGGGAGAAGTCGGGGGTCGCCCGTGCCAGGTGTTTGCGCTCAACACCGCGGAGGGGCGCGGCCGGCTGTTCGTGGACATGGAGCGTCGCCGCCTGATTCGAACTGAAGTCCAGACGCCCGGGGGCGAACTGCTCACAGCGCAGTTCGACTACCCCGAGGAGGGTCCGCAAAGCATCTACGACCTGGGGGCACCGCGGGACGCCCGAGTCGTGGATTTGACGGCGCCCACGGAGGTCCAGGAGCTCAAGGCGAAGGTGGAGCAGGCCGCCCGCACGGCCCTTCCGGAGTACTGCGCGATCGCGTGCAAGCGCATGAAGGAACACGACCTCGTCAACAAGGGGGAGGGCCTCCCCTCCGTTCGGGCTTCAGTCTCGAGCGTCTACGTGAAGGGCGACATGATGCGCGTGGACGTCTACGAAGTGCGCTCCCCGGGAGGGATCACCCATCGCGAATCCATGGACTACCACAAGGAGCTTTGGGACCAGCTACCCGCGGAAGACATGGACGCCCTCGAGCAGTGGGTCGCTTCGAGGAAGCCTACCAGAGTCGTGTTCTACGACGCCGAAAGTGCAACCAAGGTACAGCTCGGCGACGAAGGTGGCCTCGCCACAAGCCAATACACCGTCTCGCGGGCCGTAGAACCGTACATATGGTGCCTGCGGATACGCCTGCGTAACACGCGCGCGCTCGAAGCGATGGACGGTGAGTGGGGCCGTCTGGTGGGCTTCGAGAGCTACCGGGGCATCAGCTATGACCAATGGTACTTCAATCCCGGCCGGAACTACGTCTGCGAGTTCCATGAATGGGGCACCGACAACCAGCGGCAAATCCTCGAGCCGGGCATCCAGACTGGCGGCGACCCCTATCGCCACACGAGCACGCTGAAACTGGACGAATACGCGCGCACGCCGCGCGGCGTCTGGTATCCCCGAAGGCAGACGCAGGTTGACTTCAGGACCGGCTACGGGAGCGTGACGTACGACATCGTCAATCACGTGGACGACTCGCGTACCCTACTCGAGTCCGTCTTCAACCCGAACAGCGTCCGGGCCGACGACCTCTCTGCCCGCCGATAGATCGGGGACCAACGCATCGCGCTGGCGCCTGTCAGGACTAGG
>CAYUDW010000176.1:0-7397 GCA_964442595.1 uncultured candidatus Brocadiaceae bacterium | reverse complement strand
GTCCTGGGAAGCGTCTGGGTCCTTCTAACAAGGGGCAGTGCGCCGTCTGCTGAACGGCGGGCAACCACTACGAAGGCAGCGCCCCCTGCACGCCGGCGCCTGGGACCACACAGGCGGCTGCCGCGTCGCCCCTTCCTATTCAAGCTGTCCTTGCGCCAGTCAGCGACGGAGCGGGCAGCAAGGCCAGCGCGCCGGCCACGTCGAGTAGGCTCGGATCCGTATAGACGTTTATGGTGAGGTCGAGGGACGAGTGCTGCGTGGGGGCCGGGTGTCTGAGGGCCCAGGGCAAACAAGCTTGAATGTGCAGTGCCATGACCCTAGCATGCTGAATGCGGCAGGCTGCATCGGATGCGATTGGCGGCTGCTGCGTTCCTGCGGGAGGCAGTCAGAAACTCTTTCTGGGAGGGCAGGCGATGGCACTGGAAGTCAGTCGGGTCGACATCTGGGCTGGCAGCGTCAAGGACAAGCCGGGAGCGTTGGCGGGCGTTCTTTCTGCTCTGGCGGACGCGGGGGCCAAGCTGAACTACGTCATGGCGCGCAGGGCGCCCGACAAGCCGGGCACCGGGGTCGTGTTCCTGGCGCCGCTGAAGGGGGCCAAGCAGGCCGCTGCCGCGAGGAAGGCCGGGCTGCACAAGACCAAGAGCCTGTTCGCCGTCCGGGCCTCGGGTGCGGACAAGGCCGGCCTCGGAGCGAAGCTCACGCAGGCACTGGCCGCCAGGGGCATCAACCTGCGCGGCCTCTCGGCTTCCGTCATCGGCCGGAAGTTCGTGCTGTGGGTGGCCCTCGACAGTTCGGCCGACGCCACGAAAGCACTACGCATGCTGAGAAAAATGTGACGGGCTCATCTCACTCGGCCTGGTCGGGCGTGCCTTTCTCTGGTTCGCTCTGGGACCAGAGCATGGTTGACTAGGTTCCGGGGCAGCATTACGACCCTCTGCGGCAGCCGCCTGATCGGGAGAACAGCGATCCGCCTGTGCTGCTCCGTTCACTGACAAGTCCGGCAGCGCCTCCGGCGCGCCAGCCCCATCCAGCAGGCTGGGGTCGGTGTAGACGTTCATGGTGAGGTCGAGAACTTCACCGATGCACGTCTTCGCGCGGCCAAAGAGGCAGCGCGAACTCAGGCGTTGGAGAAGCAAGCTCCCATGCCTCTTCGGGTGCGTAGCGGGCCCCGGATAGGGCTCTTGTCTGCCGGCGAGGTGCTCAAGGTGGCGCTCCATGACGCCCCAAGCGGTGTGGTCTCGAGCGAGACAAACGGCTATGCTACCCAGGGAACCGTGCCCTGACGAGGCGACCGTTTGCACGGTCCTGTGGAGGAAGTCGAGGCCGGCGGGCACTGGACAGCAGCGTGCAAGGAAGGCTCTGCTATGTGGTCGAGACGCAGGACAGAAGGGATCGCCGCCATGATGTTGATCGCGGGCGTGTGTGCATCGGCTTCGGGGGCCAGGCTCGTCGACGTCCGGTCCGTCGACGAGCAGCATGTGATGGTCCACTGGCTGGACGGCGAAGTGGAGCACCCCGACGACGGCAAGGGGCCCGGCGCTTTCGGCGGCCACGAGGATCCGGCGGGAGATGTCATCAAGCGCTACGAGCCGCCTTTGGACACCGCCCGTGCCGTCGATCCCGCCAGCTACACTATCAGTTCCGAGGACGACGAAGGCTACGCCGTACCGGCCAGCCCGATCGCGGCTTACCGCAGGACCAAGGTGAACGGGACCGACAACACGTGGCCGGAGGCCAACTACACGCTTGAGCACACGATCTTCCTCAAGCTGCCGCATAAGCTCCAGCACGGCAAGAGCTACAAGCTTGCGGTCGCGCCCGAGGCCCACAGCGACACGGCATCTCCCGACTTCGTATTTGATGTCTTCAGCAGCGTCTCTGAGGCCCTCCACGTCAACATCATAGGCTACAACCCCGACCACACCGCCGTGAAGTCGGCCGATCTGTACATGTGGTTGGGCGACGGCGGGGCTCGTGATTACTCCGAGTACGTCGGCCGCAAGGTCATCCTCTACGACACCGATTCCCGGCAGCAGCACGAAGTTGGCCAAGTCTCGTTCTGGAAGCAACGGGGGCCGGACTTCGGCAAGTGGGACCTGACCGCATCGGACGTGTGGAACTGCGACTTCTCCGAGTTCACCGGCACGGGCAGGTTCCGGCTGGTCATCGAGGGTATCGGCTGCAGCCCGGAGTTCCAGCTGAGGCGCGACGTCTACTACGAGCCATTCAGGACGTCGGTGCGCGGCTTCTTCTACATGCGCATCGGCATGGGCATGGACTTCGACCCGCCGCCGCGCCAGCCGCGCTTCATCCCCGACGTGGACCCGCCGGGGTTCAAGGTCTACCGGACGGCCTTCGGCCCCCAGCACCCGGACTGGCGTCGGATGCGGGGCGACGTCTGGGACCGGAAGGAGCAATGGGTCCAGTACAGGGAGCCCGGCGAGCCGACCAACCCGGACGCCTGGGGCGGGCATTCGGACGCGGCCGACTGGGACCGGCACGCCGGCCACGTCTCCATCATCTGGGACATGCTCCTGCCCTACTTCCTGAGCAACGGGACGATTGACGATGACGATCTGGGCATCGCCGAGAGCGGCAACGGCATCCCCGACATCATCGACGAGGCGCTCTACGAAGTGGACTTCTGGCTGCGCCTGCGCGACGGGGACGGCAACTACTCCTTTGGGCTGAACAACCCGGGCAGGGACAACCTGACCATGCACCAGGCCGCCGCCCACGCGTACATGGCCTGGGTCAACGCGGCCAACTGCGCCATGGTGGCCGACTGCTTCCGCATCGCCGGCCGGCCTGAGCTGATGGTTAAGTACAGGGATGCCGCCATGGAAGCCTGGGAGAGGGCCAAGGGCGAGGGACTCGACTTCTCCTACGGGATCGGCAACGGCCGGATGCGGGGTCGTGACCTGAAGATGATGGCGGGCGCCTTCCTCTACAACGTCACCGGCGACCGCGCCTACGAGGATGCGATGGCGGAGGAGTGCTTCGTCACAGGGCCGACGTCGGAGCTCGAAGGGCGCAGGACGGGCTGCCAGTACTGGGGCACGGCCGCCTATCTGATGTGCGCCAAGAACGGGCGGCAGCCGATCCACTACCCCGAGTTGCTGGGGAACATGAAGTCGTCGATCCTGAACGACGCCATGCGGAAGAACGTGGCGCCGTCCGAGCAACGCCCCTCCCGCCGCAGCAGCGACGAGACCCACGGGTGGTTCCAGGCCACGATCATGGTCCACCCGCTCTGCATCGCACACGCCATATCGACCGACGAGGCCGAACGGGAGGCGCTGCTGAAGGCCATGATCCTGGAGGCCGACTACAGCCAGGGGCGCAACTCCATGAACATGGTCTTCATGACCGGCCTGGGCAGCCGCTGCGTGCAGGACATCTTCACGTCAGGACGCAACGACGGTGTGCCGGGCGTCCATCCCGGCCACACTCCCTACATGAATGCCGACGCCTGGGGCCGGGGCTACAAGGCCGACCCGCAGTGGTATGCGCAGAAGGGCTACCCGGCCTGGGACCAGTGGCCCCACGCCGAAGCGCTCTGGAGGGCCCGGTATTGTTACGCCAACAACGAGTTCACGCCTCAACAGACCATGCGGGGCAAAACGCTGCTGCTGGGCTATCTCTACTCGTTGGGAGAGCCGCATCGAGGCGAGTAGCCGCGACCGGCGGACCGGCCGGCGGTGCGGCAGCAGCAGGCGTCAGTCTCCCGTGACCGGGGCCTGCGGGCCTATGTACGACGTGGCCACCACGACGTCGTCATACCACAGGGTCTTGTACGGCGCGGTCCTGCTGGAGTGCACGAGGATGACGGCATGGTTTGCCTTGAGGTCCTCGGTGTTCCGGAAGCGCAGGTTCGGGAAGTCGCCTGACAGCTTGCCGTCGACCCAGAAGGCGACCCGCCCGTCCCGCTCGTCCGGCGCATTCAGCTTGATCATCAGTTCGTAGCAATACCAGCGTCCGCGCTCCACGTTGATGTTGGGCCGGGGCCTGAAGTTCTCTTCGAACAGCCACTTGTTCTCCGGAGGAACGACCTCGCCGGCCGGGAAGAGCAGGTCCCCCCAGATGCGCCCCTGGTCCATGTGGTAGCAATAGACGTCCATGTTGCCCGGAGGGCGCAGTCCGGAACTCCGTCGCGGCGGTAGCGTGTCCAACAATGCCACGAAATGACTCCGCCCGTCGGGCACGACGCCAGTGGCGCTGCCCATCGCCAGCGTGACGCCCGGCGCGCCGCCGAAGATGCACATGCCGGTGTGGTGGCAGCCGGGGAACTCCGGATGGTACTTCATGTAGTAGCGGACGAACAGCGTCTCG
This sequence comes from uncultured candidatus Brocadiaceae bacterium, assembly GCA_964442595.1. Classification (GTDB taxonomy): domain Bacteria; phylum Planctomycetota; class Brocadiia; order SM23-32; family SM23-32; genus DAOVRD01. Next base: position 3,065 of record CAYUDW010000176.1, on the reverse strand, counting down.
AACCCCGGCTCGAATTCCTTGATCGCGTTGTTGCCGGAGGGTTGCGTGTGCGTGACCTCCGCCGCCTGCCCGCCGCTGTGCACGTTCTCGGGATCGCGTGTGATCCCAAGCCCGTTGTAGCTGCTGTCCCACTTCTTGCCCTTCTGCGGCTCCGTGTCCGGGGCCAGCCGGTCGTCTTCGATCTCTTCGAAGCCGTCCGCGAAGACGACCTCCGGGGCCTCCTCGATGCCGAGGTCTCCGGGGTACCTCGCGGCAAGGCCTTCGCCTTCAGGCAGTTGCGGCAGCATGGTCGATGCCTCCCCTCCATGGCCGGCGGCCATCGTGAGGGCAAGCGCCAGGAATAGCGCGGTCCGAGTAGTCACCTGTCTGAACATGCGTTTTCCTCCCGTCAGTTGCGCGACCGGCGGGCTCCCCGGCCCCCCGGGCTCAGTCCTCTACCAGTTCAGATTCAGTGGGCACACGAGGCCCGATGTACGGAGTGGCTGCGACCACGTCATCATACCAGATGGTCTTGTGGGCATCCGTCCTCTTGGACGTCGAGACGATGTGATCCCGTTCCCAAGAACTGAGCCAGTTGCTGTGAGAGAATCCCGCCGCCGGTGAGCACGTTCCCTGCGCTACGGCTTCCAGACGGTCCGCCCGAGAATCCCTACGATGGTCGTATGGGCAGGGCCCAGCACGGCGCCGCCGGAGGGCTCGCTCAGCACGACGTGGAAACCGCGGTCGTAATCATCCAGCGCGTCGGGGCGGTTCACGATGGGTATCGAAATCGTTCTGACCGACTTGTCTCCGTCTCCCCACCTAAGCGTGCCGGAAGCGGCGGCGTAATCGGTGCCGCTGAGCGCGGTGTCGTCGCCCGTGGCGTACTTCACGCTGACGGCCCCGACGGCGCTGCCCAGGCGCTGGACCTCAATCGCCACCTTCCCGCAGTCCTCGGGCATGTAGTAGCCGCACGCCTTGAATTGCAGTATTGGTTCTGAATCGTCGAGTTGCCTGATGAGCAGCATGATACCCGAGTCAAAATCCGGGATTGTCAAGGCCTGCGGTCCGGGCTTCACAGGATAGCTCTGCAGGAGTTCCCCAACCTCGCCTGATATGTTGCTGCCGCCGTGCGTGCTGATCCACATCGCCGTCATTCTGTCGGCCGGGACGTCTACGGTGACCTTCCAGCCGCTGGCGGTAACCGGTTTCGTGCCGTTGGGCAGGTAGTGGAAGTAAGCCGCGTACTGCCTCTTGCCGCGCAGGGCGTAGGCGCGCACTTCCCCCCAGGACGCCTTCGCTATCGCGGGCGGCGGGCTCACGATGACCGCCTCCGGGTCGAGGTCACCGAGGTAGTTCGCGAACGTCCTCGACATCGCCCGGTCAATGACGCCGTAGTAGATGCACATCTGTTTCGTGCCCTTGACGCCCGCCTGCCAGAAGACGCAATAGGCCTCGTTGAAGAAGCTGACGAACAGCTGGGCCGAGTAGTTTCTCGGCTCATAGACCCCTCTGTTGGTGTTGCCGAACTCGCCGAAGATGATGGGCTTGTCCGGATAGGTGGTCTTGGACTCCTGGATGGCGCCTCCCCCCCTGGGACGCAGGGCCGTCGAGATGACGGCCTGATCGACGCCGGGGCCGTATCCGAGGTACAGGTGCGGGCTGGTGATGTCGAGATAGTCCCGGCCCTTCGAATCCCTGCCGATGCTGTTGGGGTCGGGATAGCTGACGGTGATCGGGTGCGAGTACGGGTCGTGGTCGCGGATGAACGGACAGAGCGCAGCGTACCATTCGGGCGTGGTGGGCCGGCCCGGGAAGCCCACCTCGTTCATCAGCTCCCAGATGCTGACATAGGCTCCCCACCTGTTGATGGCGTAACTGAAGTAGTCTACGTCCAGCGCCGGGCTCTTAGTGTTCGGTTTGCCCGGAAGCACGACCATCATCATCTGAATGCCCTTGTCGTGAAACTGCTGCATGCTCCAATCCGCGACCTTTCCGACGGCAACATCGTATACGCGTCTTCCCTTGCCATCGAGTCTAGGTATCCAGGCGCGACCCCATTTGGTGCTGTTAAAACGAAACAGGTTGATCCCGCCGCTGGCCAGCGTATTGAGGTATCTCTGCAGAGATATCCTCTTGCCGCCCCAGAGTCCGTCCATGAACAGGCTGTCCGTGCCGGTCATGGCCGGACCGCCAATGCCGATGGGATGGAATGGCTTGTTCTCGGCGTCGGTGATGAGACGATAGGGATTCGTCGGATGAATCCGTATGAACCCCAGGTTGTTGGATGCCACGCAGGTGAAGCCTCCGGCGGCCTTGTAGGAATCGACACCGTTCGAGAACGTCAGCTGCCAGGTCCAGTTCCCCGTCTCCATCGGGGCGAACCGGGCCTTCCAGGTTCCCGCGTCGTAGTAGAAGCCACCCACGGCAAACGTCCTAGCCCCGCTCGTGAACGCTACACTGATGGTCACATCCTGCCACGGGTTGCCGTAGGTGTCGGGGTGCTCCATGGTGATCTCGTAGATGTCGTAACGGCCGATGTTCTTGCCGTTATCCGAGACCGTTACGGTCAGGGCCGCATGAGCCGGACTCTGAGCAGTGAACAAGCACAGCATGGCACAGACCGCAAGTAGTGGCCGGGCCTTTGGCTTCGCTGCTGCGGCGGCGTCAGCCCGCCCAGGGCTGCCTTCACAACTGCGCGTTCTCATGTCTGGATTCCTATACAGAGCCGCGCTTGCGTCCCGAGGGCTCCATCAGTCCTCTCGCACCTGGACCTACGTCACCCGTCAACGAGCCAGATCGCGGACAGGATCTGCCCGCCTCCTCTGCTGTTGGGTACTTCCGTCATCCCGCCCGTCCTGCGGTACTCCCTGTTTCGCGAAGGGTTGCGCTCGGGGTCTGGCCGCGACGCTCCGAAGCGCCCAGACTCTCAGGCTCTCGGGGTGTCCTGCGGCGGCTGGTTAGCGCAGCATTTGCGCTCGCAGCCCGAACGCGACAAATCGCAGATCACCGCACGGCCACTTCGTACCACAGCGTCCGGTGCGGCGGGCCGATGGCAAGCACCGCTTGGCCGCCCGCATCGGCAC
>CAYUDW010000175.1:5010-7401 GCA_964442595.1 uncultured candidatus Brocadiaceae bacterium | reverse complement strand
TCGTCGAAGGCCACCGTGTCCGACAGCTCGGCCACCGTGCGCTCGGCGATCGCGACGGTCCGGTCGGTCAGTTCATGCACGTCCGCGGGCGGGTCGCAGTCGCCCGTGAACGGGTGCAGCTTGATGCTCTCGCCGACGGGCTCTCGCCACTCGTCCGGGATGCCGGCCGTGCCGCCCAGGATGCCGAGCACGGAGCCCAGCGTGGCGCCCGTGCAATCGGTGTCGTAGCCGCAGTTGACGGCCTTGCAGAGCTTGTCGCCGAAGTCCTCTCCGTAGAGCCATCCCAGGACCGTGAACCCGTGATTCGGCACGGCGTTGCAGGGCTGGCGGTGGCCGAACACGTCGGCGATACGCTGGCGCGCCTCCGCCCAGCGCATGTCGTTCTGCCGGCACCAGACGGCCTCTCGGATCACCCGCGAGATGGCGCACGGTACGGGAATCATGGCCAGGCCGATGCGGATGAGCGTGAGCGGATCGTCCACCACGAAGGCTGCGCTCTCGACGGCGGCCCAGAACATCTCGCCGTGCGTGCCTTCGCCGCCGGCGTGGTCCAGCGCGGAGTCCAGCCACGCGCGCGCGGCGGCGAGCTGCGGGTCGGCCGGCGCCGTGCAGGCCCATATCTCGCTGCGTATGGGCGATCCCATCTCGTCCACGAAGTAATTCTCGAAACAGCCCGAGATCGGCGGCATGAGGCCGCGCGCCAGGTTCCGGCGACAGAAGCCGTACTCGTTCCAGGGGTAGGCCGACAGGTAGCGCACCCAGTAATCCGCGAAGACGGGCAAGGGCGGCGAGACGCCCTCGTCCTCGAGCATCTTCAGCCACACGAGCTGGAAGTCCAGATCGTCGTTCGGCAGCGGCTCGCTCGGTACCGGATCGTAAAACTCGAGGTTGTGCACGTGCCTCTGACCCTCGAACGGGGCGCCGAGCGTGCCCCCGATGTTCTTGCCCAGCCAGCAGGCCAGGACCTTGTCCCCAAACTGCTCTCGTCCGAGAGCGATCTTTGCCATCGTCTCCTCCGACTTGCGAATGGCCGCCGGCTGTGGCGGCGCGCGGCTAATCGTCGTAGAGCAGCTCGGTGGGGGGCTCAAACGTGCGCCTGCGGCAGTCCCCCGTCGCTAGGTCGAGCTGAAGAAGTCGTTTCGTGTCGTAGTCGCTCCCCACGGTGACGGCCTGGATGTGGCCGACGGTGCACACGTCAGGCCCGTGCCTGTGGCCGCAGATGACGTAGCGAACCTTGGGGCAGTCGAGCAGCAACTCCCCGAAGCGCTCCGAGCCCATGTAGGCCCGGCAGAACTCGTGCGCCACGTCGGAGGGGCCGTACAGGAGTTCGCGGAACGGCAGGTGGTGCAGCACCACTACGGCAGTGTCCACGTTCGGCTCAACGGATCGGTAATCCTTCGACAGCTTATCCAAGCACCTTTCGGTGAAGGCGGCGTCGGACACGTCCCAGTCTATGAAACGGCCGTCGTTCCAGGTGCAGACGCCGGGCAGCTCCTTGCGCTCGTAATCCTCCGTGCTCAGCTTCAGGTCGGGGTTGCGGAAGCTGTAGTCGTACCAGCCCATGTTGCCGACGAAGCCGACGGCTCCGGCCGTGACGGGCGCCGCGTCCAGCATGTGGAAGCCGGCAGCCGAGGCCGCCCTGGGCAGGAACTTGAGGTACCTTTCCCGACTGCTTTCCTTGCCGGCCCAGACGTCGTGGTTGCCCGGCACCAGGAGCTTCAGTCCGCCGAATCCGTAGAAGAGGTCCAGGCATGCGCGCAGTCGTTCCGTGTTCTGGTCCGCAATGTCCCCCGCGATAATCAAAACGTCCGCCCCGGAATCGCACACCGCGTCGGCCAGCCTCCAGGTGGAGGCGTCGCCCTGGGCGTAGGCGCGGTAGTGCAGGTCGGCGGTTGCCAGCACGAGTCGGGGATCTTGACCGGTTACTGCCATGGGCTTGCGTGATCTGGGTCAGTCAGTCGTCTCAGTTCCGAGCACGAGGGCGGCGGCGCCGAGCATCCCGGCTGCGTCGCCCAGTTCGCCGGGCACTATGCGGACCGCGTCGCGCGTGACGGCGTTGATGTACTTGTTGGCTTCGTGCATCATCGCATCGTGGAAAAGGTCCCACGCCTTGACCATCGAGCCGCCGAGCACGACGACGTCGGGATCGGCCATATTGCACATGTACGCCACTGGCGCGGATAGGTCGCGGCCGAACTCGCGCCACGCCTCGCGTGCATCCTCGTCGCCCGAACGGGCGAACGACGCGATCTCCTTGGCAGTTGCCACCCGCTCGGTCAGTTTCTTGTAGTTCCTGGCCACGCCCCGGCCGGACACTTTCTCCTCGACCTGGTCTCCCTGGTAGGGGGAACACCAGATCTCCGCTCCGGCGCCCCGCGGCCCGTTGAACAG